>NZ_JBQHUF010000013.1:0-105651 GCF_052065355.1 Flavonifractor sp. HCP28S3_F3 | reverse complement strand
CGGGCGGAGCGTATGCCTTACAGAGCTGAAAGGATATCAGGCCGCTGTCGGTCAGCCGGTCATCCAGCCCCGCCGTCCAAACAGCCGCCTGGACAAGGTGCGCCATATGTTTCAGAAGGTAATGTAAAGATACATAATCGTCAAGACGGCAACAATCAGAAGTTATGGAGGGTAACAATGGAATATAGTAAGGAAGATTTAATGGAAGCAAAAAAGCAAATTTGGGGAGTGGGAGAGAACATGGGAACAGAGGAAAGTAAAAAAATCTGGGAGGAGAACGCACAATTTTGGGATAATGCAATGGGTGACGAATCTAATGAATTTCACAGAGAGGTAGTGCGTCCCAAAGTAACGGAACTTCTATCTCCTAATCCTGCGGATTACATTTTGGATATTGCGTGTGGCAATGGAAATTATTCTTCGTATCTTGCACAAAGAGGCGCTTCGGTTGTCGCTTTTGATTACAGCAAAAAAATGATAGAATTGGCTAAAAGACGGCAATCACAATATGCAAAACAAATTGAATTTTGTGTGGCGGATGCGACCGATAGAAAAAGTATATTAGAATTAAAAAGAAATCGAGCCTTTACGAAAGCAGTTTCTAATATGGCAATTATGGATATTACGGATATTGAACCACTTCTTATGGCTGTTTATGAACTGTTGCAGGAAAGCGGAATTTTTGTCTTTGCAACGCAACACCCTTGTTTTGTCACGTTGACTGAAAAATATATGACACCGCACAGTTACTATGATATAGCGATTGAAGGGCAACCGAAAGAGCAGATTTATTATCATCGTTCCATACAAGATATTTTTAACCTTTGTTTTAGAGCTGGATTTGTCATTGATGGATTTTATGAAGAATGTTTTAAAACCAACAAAGAAATTCCTATGGTAATGATAGTAAGGCTTAAGAAGGTAAAACGTGATAGCTTAAAATAAATTCAAGTTTGTCGGGTAAATAGCAAACCCAGCCGAGCCAGTCAACGGTCAAGATGAACGGCGCATATGCGCAGCCGTTGACAGCCCCGCCCGCCTTTGCTGGTAGGCAATCAAGGGGCGACAGCAAGAAGTGCCACCGCCCCGCACTATTATTCAGAAAGGGGAATTTCCATGACCGACCAGATAGCCTATCAAGAATATATCCAGCGCAGGTACAACGCCTTTTGCAAGACTGTTATCCGCTGTGCCGCCTTGGACAAGATTTTGAAGCTTAAACGGCAATGGGAACGGCAAGTTTCCCTTGACTATCTGATGAACGAGAAGTTTGTCCAGTTTGCCGCGTCGGAGCCGGACGAGGAATACCCATTTACCGTCTGCGGTCAGACCGTCCTGCTCTGCAACGCCGCCCTTGCCGACGCGATCTCTGTTTTGCCGGAGCAGACGCGGGAAGAAATCCTGCGCTATTACTTTCTGCGCCAGCCGCAGCGCGTGATCGGCGCGTGTATTGGCCGGTCACGCAGCACAGCGGGGCGGCATATCCAGCTTGCCTTGCAGCGGCTACGCGAAGAAATGGGGGTGAGCCGGTATGAGTAGACTTCTCCCCTATGAAACAATCCTCAAAGCCCGTGAGGGCGACCCAGAAGCCGTGAACGCTGTCCTGCTCCACTACGCCGGATATATCCGCTATTTCTCAAAAGTGAACGGGCAGGTCAACGCCGAGGTGGAGGACTATGTAAAGCAGCGGTTAATTGACTGTCAATTCAAGTTCCGGCTTGACGAACCACCGGACAAGTCATAAAAACTGAATACCAGCCGCCACCGACGCGGCCAGCGAAAGCAGTAAGTCTTGAAAAAGATTTACTGCTTTTTTTGTTGTCCGGCTCCGCTCCCGGCCATTTTGCCCCCTGCCGGTTGTAGTAGTAAGCGAGGAGGGAATTTTTCTGCCCTGGTGTTTGGCATTTGGAGCATTTACCCGTAGTAGAGGGCAAAGAGAAAGGATTTCTCCAACACCGGGTAGAAACCACTGCGTCCGGTGTCATTTTAGCGAAAGCGGGCAGGAATGCCCTTTACAGGATTAGTAGTAGCAGAAAAAGAGAAACAAACTTTTGTGGTTGCAGTTTTCCAAAAAAGTGGCGGACGGAAGTGAGAGAAAGTTTGCAGTCACGGAGAGCAAGTTTCTACCACGGTGCCAAAATCCGCAATTCTGCAGTTTTGCCCCTCGCGGGAAACTTGTTGGGGAGTGCCTTCCCCAAACCCTGCTCATGCGCCCTTACGGGCGAGAAAGGAGGTCACACCATGCGAAAGAAATACAACACGCCCCACCGCAGCCGCGTTGTGAAAACCCGGCTGTCCGAAGATGAGTATGCCGACTTCACAGCGCGGCTTGCGCCCTATGGTATCAGCCAGTCCGAATTTCTCCGGCAGGCGATACGGCGGGCGACCATACGCCCGGTTGTCCATGTGTCGTCGGTCAATGACGAGTTGCTTTCCGCTGTCGGGAAGCTGACAGCCGAGTACGGCAGGATCGGCGGCAACCTCAATCAGATTGCCCGGTATCTGAACGAATACGGCGTACCCTACAACACCCTTTCCGGCGAGGTACGCGCCGCCATATCCGACCTTGCCGTCCTCAAGTATGAAGTCCTCAAGAAAGTAGGTGACGCGGTTGGCAACACTCAAGCATATCAACTCTAAAAACGCCGACTACGGAGCCGCCGAGCAATATCTTCTCTTTGAGCATGACGAGTTTACCATGAAGCCCGTCCTTGATGAAACCGGCAGGCTTATCCCCCGCGAGGACTACCGGCTGTCCACGCTGAACTGCGACGGGGAGGATTTTGCCGTTGCGTGTATGCGGGCCAATCTCCGCTATCAGAAAAACCAGCGGCGGGAAGATGTGAAAAGCCACCACTACATCATCAGCTTTGACCCGCGGGACGGGCCGGACAACGGCCTGACCGTAGACCGGGCGCAGGCGTTGGGGGAACAATTCTGTAAAGAGCATTTTCCCGGCCACCAGGCCCTTGTCTGCACCCACCCGGACGGGCATAACCACAGCGGCAACATTCATGTGCATATCGTCATAAACAGCCTGCGGATTGAGGAAGTGCCGTTCCTGCCCTACATGGACAGGCCGGCCGATACGAAAGTCGGCTGCAAGCACCGATGTACCGACGCTGCCCTGCGCTACTTCAAATCCGAAGTCATGGAGATGTGCCACCGGGAGGGGCTTTATCAAATCGACCTCTTGAACGGCAGCAAGAACCGCGTCACCGACCGGGAGTATTGGGCGCAGAAAAAGGGACAGGCCGCGCTGGACAAGCAGAACGCCCCCATGATTGCCGATAGTATCACGCCCCGGCAGACCAAGTTTGAAACGAACAAGGAGAAGCTGCGGCAGACCCTACGGAAAGCCCTTGCCACCGCCGCCAGCTTTGACGAGTTTTCCTCTCTGTTGCTGCAGGAGGGTGTGACCGTCAAGGAGAGCCGGGGGCGGCTTTCCTACCTCACGCCGGACAGGACAAAGCCAATTACCGCCCGGAAGCTGGGCGACGATTTTGACCGCGCCGCTGTCTTTGCCGTTTTAGAGCAAAACGCCGCCAGAGCAGCCGAAGCGCCAGCCAGATCCCCCGATCCCCCACGCACCATAAAAGACCGCTTGCAGGTTGCCAGAGCCGAGATAGCCGCCCCGAAACAGGACGGAGTGCAGCGGCTTGTGGACATTGAGCAGAAAATGGCCGAGGGCAAAGGCCGGGGCTATGAACGCTGGGCGAAGATACACAATCTGAAGCAGGCCGCCAAAACGCTGTCCGTCTACCAGCAATACGGCTTTACTTCCCCGGAGCAGTTAGAAGCCGCCGTTGACACCGCCTATCAGAAAATGCGCCAGACCAGCGGCGAACTGAAAGCACTGGAAACGAAGCTGCAAGGGAAAAAGAAGTTGCAGCGGCAGGTGTTGGCCTACGCCCAGACCAAGGCCGCCCGCGACGGGCTGCGGGCACAGAAATCCGAGAAAGCCCGCGCCGCATACCGGCAGGCCCATGAGAGCGATTTTATCATAGCCGACGCAGCAGCCCGGTATTTCAAGGCGCATGGCATTACCAAGCTGCCCGCCCGGAAAGCGTTGCAGGCCGAGATCGAGCAGCTTATCTCCGAGAAAGACGGCCTGTATAACACCTATCACGAACAGAAACAGCGGTTCAAGGAGTTGCAGACCGTCAAGCGGAACATCGACCAGATTTTGCGCCGGGACGAGCCGCACCGCAGAAAGGAGCAGAGCCATGAGCGATAACCTGCCCCACATGGACTACCGCCAGCACCGGCGGGCGCGGCGGCTGGTACATGAGTGCTGTAACTACGATGAGGGGAACTGCCTGCTATTGGACGACGGGGAGCCTTGCGTGTGCGTCCAGAGCATTTCCTTTTCCCTCATGTGCCACTGGTTCCGTGTGGCTGTCCTGCCCCTTGACGGGGAGCTGGCCGCAGCCCTCTTGTGCCGGGGAAGCCGGAAACGGTGTGCCGTCTGCGGGGCGGCCTTTGTCCCCAAATCCAACCGGGGAAAATACTGCCCCGACTGCGCCGGGCGCATGAAGAAAATCAAAGCCGCCGAGAGAAAGCGGAAACAAAGGCAGAGATGTCACGCTTTAGAGCCTTTCAAACCCGCATAAATCAAGGCTTTTTTCGTGGGTGTCAAAGGGTACGCGATACATTTATCCTTTTCCCCCGGAAACGGCGTTTTAATGCGTGACAATACGCCAAAATCAACCCGAACACAGGGAGGTGATCCTATCGCTGATTATATCAGGGCAGACACGCGGCTGCCCGCCTATCTGCCGTATCCCCGTTTCCTGCTGAAAATGGAGATTTCACAGACCGCCAAGCTGCTGTATTCGCTGCTGTTAGACCGTTCCACCCTCTCCCAGAAAAACAAGTGGCTGGACGACGAGGGCAGGATTTATATTATCTATCCCATCGCGGAGATAGCAGAAATACTGGATAAAGGCAGCACCACCATCAAGGGGGCGCTTAATGAACTGGACACGGCGGGGCTGTTGGAACGGGAACGGGGCGGCTTCTCCGCACCGAACCGGCTTTATGTCAAAGTACCGCCAGTGCCACAGGTACAGTTTTCAGACCAACTGATGGCCGGAAGTCCGCCCCTCATAGAGCCGGAAAACCGTCCTACTGATGGTCAGAAAACCGACCTTATGATGGTCGGAAAACCGTCCCCTAACCAAACTACTATAAACAACCTTACAGAGAGCCAAACAAAGGGAGTGAGTGGGGGGCCGTCCGCGCCCTATGGCCGATATGGAAATATTTTTCTGTCACAGACCGAATACGACGAGTTGCAGGCAGAGTACCCTGACAGGCTGGAACGGTTCATCGAGGAAATGAGCCGCTACCTTGCCGCCAACGGGAAAAGCTACCAGAACTATGCCGCCGCCCTGCGGATATGGGCGGGGAACGACAAAAAGGAAGCCCCTAAAAAGGGCATACCAGACTACTCATGCAAGGAGGGCGAGAGTTTATGAAGAATGAAATCAACGCGGTTTTGGAGAATATGACGACCACCATCCCGGAGCCGGAGGACTACACCGGCGAGGACGGTTTACTGTACTGCGGCAAGTGCCGCAAGCCGAAAGAAGCCTATTTTGCGCCGGATAAGGCCGCTATCTTCGGGCGCGACCGCCACCCGGCAGAGTGCGACTGCCAGAGAACCGCCCGCGAGGAACGGGAAGCCGCCGAAAAGCGGCGCAGACACCTTGACACCGTGGAAGAACTGAAACGCCGGGGCTTTACCGACCCCACCATGCGGGACTGGACTTTCGAGAACGACAACGGCAGGAACCCGCAGACCGGGCTTGCCCGCCGGTATGTGGAGCATTGGGAAGATATGCGGACAGACAATATCGGCTGCCTGTTCTGGGGCGGCGTAGGCACCGGCAAAAGCTACCTTGCAGGCTGTATCGCAAACGCCCTCATGGAGAAAGAAATCCCCGTCCGCATGACGAACTTTGCTCTTATCCTCAATGACCTTGCCGCCAGCTTTGAGGGGCGCAACGAGTACATTTCCCGCCTTTGTCGTTATCCGCTGCTGATCCTTGACGACTTCGGCATGGAACGCGGGACGGAATACGGGCTGGAACAGGTGTTCAATGTGATTGACAGCCGTTACCGCAGCGGCAAGCCGCTGATCGTCACGACCAACCTTACGCTGGACGACCTGCACAACCCGGAGGACACCGCCCATTCCCGGATTTATGACCGCCTGCTTTCCATGTGCGTCCCGGTACGCTTTACCGGCGACAACTTCCGGCAGGAAACCGCCAAGCGGAAAATGGAGAGCATGAAGAAACTGATTACCGACTGAAAGGAGTATTGCCTATGGCAGATAACAAGCAGCACGACACCCGCACCACCCGCCGCCCTGACTGTGTGACGGAAATCCGCATGGGCAATTCCGTCCTTGTCGTGTCCGGCTATTTCAAGAAAGACACCACAACCACAGCCGCCGACAAAATGGCGCGGGTACTGGAAGCGGAAGCCGCTGCTACACAGGAGCCGACTTATCCGGCGTGAACCGGGGCATGGAAAAGCGGCCATGCCAGGGAGCATGACCGCTGGAACGAAAATCGGAAGTGCTTTAGCAATTCTTAATCTCATTCTCTATAAAATAATTTGCAATTTCAAAGGCTTTTATTCTTCTCTTTGCCAATGTGATTTGTGATTTATAACGCTCGGAATTATCCTTTGATTCAAATGTTTTTACTGTTTCTCTTAGCTTGTGCAGAGTTGAATCAATTTGCCTTTTGGCCGCGGTTAATTCATCTATTGTATACTTCATGTTTTCTCCTTTAACTTCTGATTTTTTTGTTAAATCAGAGTATACCACGGAGTTATGAACTTTTCTACTGCAAATATGGGACGACAACCCATACCATAAAAATCGGAAAATTGAAAAGCTGTAAAGAAGCAAATTTAACGCTTTTGCCGCTGTACAGCCCCCGCCGTTCCGTGGTACAATGAAACCACGGAATAGTGGGGCTGGCTGTCGGAAACGGAGGATTTTATGTTAAGACAAGCCACCCAAAACCTCATTACCGCCCTTTATCCGAGATTGTCCCACGAGGATGAATTGCAAGGCGAGAGTAATTCCATATCGAACCAAAAAAGGATACTCGAAACCTACGCAAAACAGAACGGCTTTACCAATCTGCGCTGGTACACCGACGACGGTTTTTCCGGCGCGAACTTCCAGCGGCCCGGATTTCAAGCCATGCTTGCGGACATTGAAGCCGGGAAAGTGGGTACGGTCATCGTCAAGGACATGAGCCGGTTAGGGCGAAACTACTTGCAGGTAGGGTTTTACACGGAAATGCTGTTCCCTCAAAAGGGTGTGCGTTTTATCGCTGTCAACGATAATGTGGACAGTGCCAGCGAGGGCATGGACAACGATTTTACCCCGCTGCGAAATCTGTTCAATGAATGGCTGGTGAGAGATACGAGCAAGAAAATCAAGGCAGTGAAAAAGTCAAAAGGCATGAGCGGCAAGCCTGTTACCAGCAAGCCGGTTTACGGCTATGTGATGGACGAGGACGAGAATTTTATTATAGACGAGGAAGCCGCCCCGGTGGTGCAGCAGATTTACCAGCTTTGCCTTGCCGGGAACGGCCCGACCAAGATTGCCCGTATGCTGACGGAGCAGCAAATCCCCACGCCGGGGACGCTGGAATATCAGCGGACAGGCAGCACCCGCCGTTATCACCCAGGCTATGAGTGCAAATGGGCGACCAACACCGTCGTTCATATCCTCGAAAACCGAGAGTACACCGGATGTCTGGTGAACTTCAAAACGGAAAAGCCTTCTTATAAGGTCAAGCACAGCATAGAGAACCCCGTCGAGAAGCAGGCCATTTTCGAGAACCACCATGAGCCGATCATCGACAAGGAAACATGGGAACGGGTGCAGGAGTTACGCAAACAGCGCAAACGCCCGAACCGCTACGATGAAGTGGGGCTGTTCTCCGGGATTTTGTTCTGCGCCGACTGCGGCCATGTGCTGTATCAGCAGCGGTATCAGAACAAAGACCGCAAACAGGACTGCTACATCTGCGGCAGCTACAAGAAGCGCACCCGCAACTGTACGGCGCACTTTATCCGCACCGATCTGTTGACCGCTGGTGTCCTGGCAAATCTCCGGCAAGTGACCGAATACGCAGCCAAGCATGAGAGCCGGTTTGTGAAACTACTTGTCCAGCAGAACGAGATCGGCGGCAAGCGAAAGACCGCCGCAGCCATCAAGCAGCTTGAACAGGCGCAGGAACGCATTTCTGAAATCAGCCGCATTATCAAGCGGCTGTATGAGGACAATGTAAACGGCAAAATCAGCGATGAGCGTTTCATGGAACTGTCGGCTGACTACGAAGCCGAGCAAGCGGAGCTGAAAAAGAGAGCCGCCGCCCTGCAAGCCGAACTGGACAAGTCACAGGCAGCTACCGTCAACGCCGAGAAATTTATGGGCATTGTCCGCAAGCACCTTGCCTTTGAAGAACTGACCCCCACTCTCTTGCGGGAAATGATCGAGAAAATTGTGGTGCATGAGTGCAGCTATGATGAGAACGGCACCCGCAGGCAGGACATTGAGATTTATTACAGCTTTGTCGGCAAGATTGACTTGCCCGAATAACCGCCCGACCTATCCGACACAATGGCCAAGTGTCGGATAGGAACGGCAAAATTTTTTGCACTTCTATTGCTTCTTTATCACACATAAGCAAACGGCCAGGGTGACCCCGCTGATCTCCTCCACTGCCTCCGCCATGTGGTCGGCCACCTTGCTCAGGCCCAAATCGGCGGGGTCGTTGATTACGATTTTGGAGCCGTCCGTCAGCGTAAATTCTCCGTCGTAGCCAAACCACTCCTGCACGGAGGGCACAATGCCGGGCTTGGCATTGGCACCGCAGCTGTCAAACCAGCCGGTCCCCTCATAGGCGGCGCTGCCGCTGTGGTCCGGGATGGTCACATCGATATTCTTCCGCGCAGTGTCCTCGGGATCGGTATCGCTGCTCAGCTCCAGCAGCAGCGTCACCCGCCGCT
The DNA here is from genome assembly GCF_052065355.1 of Flavonifractor sp. HCP28S3_F3. Classification (NCBI taxonomy): domain Bacteria; kingdom Bacillati; phylum Bacillota; class Clostridia; order Eubacteriales; family Oscillospiraceae; genus Flavonifractor; species Flavonifractor sp. HCP28S3_F3. The sequence goes on along the minus strand of NZ_JBQHUF010000013.1, from coordinate 96,606 downwards.
GGCCGATATTGGTGCCCAGAATGGTGCCGTCATTGGACACGATCTGTTCCAGCTCGCTGCCGACGACCTTCAGCGTATATCCCTCAGCCACCTCGGGCAGGGGGATCTGGGTATCCGCCTCGCCGATGGCGGGCAGCGCGGTGATCTTGTCCATCTCCGAACCGGCGTCCACGGGCGGCACATAGACATTGCCCTGGATGGAAATGTCGTCATAATAGCCGGGGGCAACGCCCTGCGGATTGGTCCAGTCGTCACCAAAGGTCAGTTTATTAAAGGACGTGATATCGGTAGCTGTGTTGATCAGCTTCCCGTCGATGTACATCTTCAGGCTCTGGCCGTCGGAGCAGTCCCATTTGAACTCATGCCAGCCAGCCGTCCGCGCAACACCCGTGGCCTTGTAATTACCTGCACCCGGATAGCGCATCATATATTGGCCCTTGTTCTGTTTGCTGTTGATGCCGATACCCGCCATCTTACCGGGAGCATCCGAACTCTCCACGAACGCCACATGAAGCGTGACGCCGGAGGTCGTCTGCATGGTATCGTAATACCACACCGAGATGACGCCGTGCAGCACGTCTTCATTGGACCAGACCAGAGCAGTCTGCTCCGCACCGGCAGAGAAGCTCTTCCCGGTACCGGTGGTATGGTCCTGATCTTCGCTGGTCTCCGCCGTGGGATATTTGGCGGTCCAGCTGGGATCGATTCCGTCCTCAAAGTCGTCCCGGAACTCCACATCCCAGGTAATCTGAGGGGCGGCCTCTGTTGTAAAGCTAATGGTAGCAGGCTCCGATTCGTTGCCCGCCCCGTCGCAGGCGATTACTTTTGCAGTATACTCCGTTTCAGACGCCAGGCCCGTCAGGGTAAAGGTCTCCGCCGTAGGAGTGCCTCTGGGATCGCTTTCATCTCCTACGTACACCTTGTAGCCGGTCACCCCGACGTTATCCGTTGCCGGGCTCCAGGTCAGCACGGCCCCGTCGCTGGTAGGCTCAGCAGAAAGACCCGCAGGGGTGGAAGGTGCCTCTTCATCCGGAGCTACCGGCCCGTAAATCTCGATCTCCTTCAGATTGACATTGACGCCGGGCGCCTTTGCATTTACCTTTTCACAGTAAAAGCGGACATACCGGTCCACGGTCGTGATCTGAAGGCCGGGAACGCTCTCAGATGTAATGACGTCCACGTTGGCAGCCGTAGCCGGATTGGTGTTGCCGGTTTCATCCGCCACGTTCTGGCCATCGGCATTTTTGACCGCGCCGTCAAAGGAAGCGCGCTCTACCCGCACTACCGTTCTCCAGTCCTCCGCGTCCGCGCCGCCGGTGGGCGAGGTCTGGATCTCATAGACCATGGGCCATACCTTCATGTTGTAATACAGCTTGATGGAGCTGATGTCGTGGGTGCCTTCCCCCAGATCCACCTGAAGCCACTGCGCCGCCTGCTCGGCAGTATCTTCCACCGCGCCGGAGGGCTTCATATCGCCGGAGGCCCACTGTTTGTCATACTTTCCGTCCACTGCGGTCTCGGGCGTTGTGCCGTCCCCGCTCTCTGAGGCCAGCACAGGACACCCCAAGGCCAGGTTTCCTGTTTCGCTGTTTTTCTGCTGCCCGTTTTGCACAAGCATTTCCGAACCTTCGTCCGCTCCCCAGGCAGGCCTCTCTGTACCTGCCGCCAGCGCGGAGAAGGGCAGGCAGCCTGCAAGCATGAGCAGGACCAACAGCGTACTCAGGATGCGTCTACTTGATGTACATTTCATACCATATCTCCCCCCTAAAATATAGACCTACTGGTCTATATTTTAGGGGGGCACTTTCTCCGTGGCAAGTATGATTTTTTATCATACTTATGAAGAATATTGAAACTTTTTTCGTTTTATGGTATACTGTAAAAAATTTTTTCTACAGATTATGACCAGCATAAGAGGTGATACAGGGATGACACAGGAAGAGCGCCGGACGCAGATGCAGGAACGGATCCTGTCCGCCGCCTGCCATGAATTTGGACGCAAAACATATGAAGGGGCATCTGTCAATCTTATATGTGAGCATGGAAAATTTTCAAAAGGCGTCCTATACCACTACTACCCAAGCAAGGACGATTTGTTTTTAGGGTGCGTTGATCATTGCTTCCAGTCGCTAACCAGCTACTGCATCACCCACCTGCCAGATCCCATCCCCTGCTCTCAGGAGGTCGTCAACGCCTATTTCCAATGCCGGTATGATTTCTTTTTGGCTTTCCCTGATTTGGAAAAGATATTTTCCCGTGTTCTGGCCAATCCTCCCGTTCATCTTATTAAGCAGATCAGCGCGCTCAGGCGGCCCTTCGATGAATTAAACTATCGGTTGTTGTCCGGCCTGGTGACCCATAAAAAACGGCTCGCCAGCATGCCTCTTTCTGATATATTGGCTCTGATGGAGCTTTATCAGTCTTATTGCAACAGGTCTCAGCAAATGCGGGAAGCGGTCAAACAGGGCATGCAGGCCTGTGAAGAATTACGGCAGAACTACCTGGACGCATTTCTGCACGGAGTGCTTAACGACTAACAAGAAAGCGCCCCCTGATGTAGCTTCATTTTCCTACATCAGGGGGCGCTTTCTCGTTACAGCAGTCCTTTTGCAAACTCTAAAATTGCCTTGTAATCAACCGCCAAATTAAGGTTTTGTCCATCATCAAATCCGGCTGTAATGATACCGATCAGATTTCCGTACAGGTCTAACAGTGCTCCGCCGCTGCTGCCGTGCGAAGTCGGCGCAGTAAACTGAATCATGGACCGCTTTCCCACTGTTCGGAAGCCGGAAATGATGCCGTCAGAAACGGTGTTGAACAGTCCCAGAGGGCTCCCGATCGCAACGACCTTTTGTCCTCTGACCAATGCAGACGTCTCCCGGCATACAGGGATCGGCGCTCTGCGCTTGTCCATACGTAAAATCGCCAGATCAAGATCCTGATTATACTTGATCAATTCGTCGGTATAGAATACATCCGGCTCTTCTTCCAAAAGAACGCCATAGTAATGTCCGCCTGCCGCTACATGAAGGTTCGTCAATATATAGCCGGATTCATTGATAATAACGCCGGAGCCGGTTTTAAAGCACTGATTCTGTGCGTCGAAAACCTGCAGCATTACCACAGACGACGCCATCGCAGCAAGCTCCACATAGCTCAGCGGCTGGCGCTCCTCCGCCGGCCTTTGCGGCGTTCCGGCGTTGGAGCGCTGCACGGTACTTTCCCTGGGACGAGACTGGGGCGGAGACTGGCGAATCACAACAGGTGCAGGCTGTTTGTCCGGGGCCTCCACGCGCACGGAAAGCGCCAGCAGCTCGGGGTCATCCACGCAGACGTCCTGCTGCTCACTCAGATACAAAACATCGCAGCCCATCCGGTAGAGCAGAAGGAGAAACAGATATTCCGGCAATTTCACCGTGCCGCAGCAGACAAACTTGGGAAAGCAGGCAATTTTTTGCGTTTGAGTAAACAGGCGGGGAAAGTATTGGTCAATCCAGTAGAGCATTTTGATGGCAAAGTTGCGGACAATGGATTCTTCCGCCCGCCCGCTGCTCTTTTGAAACAGCTGCAAGCTCTCGCGAAAGCCGGCCTCAAACGCCTCTTCCAGGATCCTGTTCTGAAAGGAAAAGGGCAGCTTGTACTCGCCCTGATGATACAAGGCGACATACTGGGCCAGCTCCCCCTGGCCGGGCTGCTTAGGCAGCGCAGGAACAAACACATACCCGCCGCAGTCCTCCCGGGCATCCTCCTGCCATATGTGCAGTCTCTCTACAATACCGCCATATTCGTGCTTGCTCAGATAACGGATAAAGTAGGTTTCTTTGCGGAAATTGGAATATCTTCCGCTCCGCGCAAAAAAATCCTCCGCCGTGTGCTCAGAAGGCGGGCAGAGCACCGCCTGAAAATACTGTGTGTAGTCTGCCATGCACAGGACTCCTTTCCCTTGGGTGTCCGTCACCCGATCCGCACCGCCGCCTGCCGCAATACAAATTCATAAAAGCGCTCTCCCGGTCCGCAGACGACCGTCTCCCGACAAGGGAGGCCTGCGGCCAGGTCCTCCTGGGGTACGATGGCCACATCGGCCTGCTCCAGCATGGGGCGGTCAATGGGGCTGTCTCCGGCGCAGATCACCCGTCCGGCTCCAAACCGCTGCCGCAGTCTGCGTACCGCCGCGCCCTTGTTCAGCGGCGGCGGGAAAAAGTACACCTTGCGTCCGGTGACCGCCACATCCAGAGCTGTGGACCCGGCCAGCCGTTCCCGGAGCGTTTGGGCCTCTTCCGGGTTATCACAGGCGGCAAACACAAACATATCGTCCACCATACGAAACCGCCTGGCCTGGCTCTGGCGCTCCAGGGCCGACAGCATCTCCTCCATAGCCCCTCGCCAGGGTTGGACTGCCTGGATAGAGACCTGCTGCCAGGCTTGATCGATCTCCCCGTCTATCAGCAGCAGCCCGCCGTTGGCGGCCACCGCATACCGGGGACGGCACTGGACGGGAAACTGAATCCTGCGGTACTGCTCCACCGACCGGCTGGTAATGGGAATAAACAGAGCGCGGGTCATCAGCCCCTCCAAACAGGCCGGCGCCGTCGGAGGCAGGTAGCCCTGAGGCTCCCCCTCCAGGTATTCCACACACAGATCGGTATCCAACGCGTGCTTTTTGGAGAACAGCAGGGTATTGTCCAAATCGCTTGCAAAGATCGTTTGTTCCATAATCAGTTGTCGGCCAGCTGCCGGATCAGGCCGCAGGCCCGATAATGGACCAGCGGATACTCCACCAGCGGGACCCCCTTCTCCTTTGCCAATTGGTAAATATGGCCCAGATGCGCCTCGTCCTCCATGCTGTGAACCAGGATCTTCCAGGGCATCCGCCGCAGCAGCACCCGGGTGGCCTCTCCGATGCTGGGCTTGACCAGGTTGCGGTCGGAGATGGAAAAGACCCGGCACAGCCCGTCCACCTCCTCCAGAGCGCTGAGGGCAGGCGCCTCCTCCTCCCTCTCCTCCCCGGCATCCGGTTGGAAGTGGGCAGCCACCGTGTCGATAAACTGGTACGTGAGGTCCTGGTCCAGCAGCTGGGCATAAAAGGCCGCACCGTGGAAGTCGTGCTCTCCGATGATATCCGTCCGGTAAACAGTACGGCTCAGCAGGCCGGACACCGTGGAGTTGAGGCAGGAGCTGGCGATGAGGAAATCATCGTGGGTCCCCCATTTTTCCGCCAGGCGGGCCGGGTCGGACAGCACCGCCAGCCCGGCACTGACGCCGGGGTAGTCCTCCATGGCCCGGCTCAGCTCATTCTGAATGGCCCCCTTGCCGGTCCAGCCGTCCACGAACTGGAGCTGCTCCGGCCGGTGGCGGGCCAGCAGATAGGCCATGGCGTTGCGGTCGATCCCCTTTCCCCGGATGATGGAGATGGTATAATGCTTCACGTCGGCGTGATAGTACTGGGCGATATACCGTTTGAGCAGCACACCGATGGAAGTGCCCGCCCTGGCCAGGGAGACCAGCACTGCGTCCGGTCCCTTGTCCTGCCAGATCTGCCGGGACACAGCGGCCACCGCCCGGGCGGTCATGGGAGCGTAGCGCTCCAGGGCGTCATGGTAGGCCGCCAGATAGGCCGGTGAGGGCTCGTATTCAATGGGCAGCATTTCAGAATAATGCACCCCGCTCTGGATCCGCTTCTCCCGTTCCGCCGTGGGCAGAGGCTTCACCAACCCGGTGACATCCTTCAGCAGGATTTCCACATCCTGCGGCTTATAGGTACCAAACATTTTGCCCTCCCTGGACATAATAGATCTTCCGGTCCTCCGGGAGCGGAAAGGCTCCCAGCAGGCTGGTCAGTGCCTCCGTCCCCTCAACCGGCGTGTCGGAGACCACAATAATGCTATCACAGGCATCCATATTATAGAGATAGGTGGTACGGCTCTTATCATAAAAGCTGGGCAGCTTTGCTCCGGAACGGATGGGATAGCCCGCCTGGGCACAGATGCCGATGGGGCTTCTGGTTGTGGCGTGGCAGCGGACCTGACAGCCCTCCCGCTCCAGCGCCTGTCCCAGCACCAGGGCAGGGTACATACATTCCTCCGTCCCCAGCACGATCACCCGGCTGCCAGACCGGATACTCTGTCCCGGCCCAGCCAGAAAAGCCTGGGCCAGTCCGGCGCAGCTGTCCTGGTAGGTCCCGATGGGCATACCCAGTCTGGGGTCCAAAAGTTTTCCACACGTCAAAGTCCGGCTGTGGAAAACTTTCGGCACCGGCGCCGCCGGAGACGCCTCTGCTACCTCCAACCCCTCTACCAGGGCAGTATAGTCCTCCTGGGGGAGTTTGACCAAGTATTCGCTGCGAATCCCCGCCTCCTCCAGCAGCTGCTGGTTCTCCGGAGAGACCCGATTGAGAATGGAGGCGGCTACGATTTGCTTCTCCGCCAGCTGGGGATATCTCCGCCGCAGCTCCGCCACCATATTGCGCAGGGTTTTCCCGGTAGAGATCTCGTCATCCACCAGAATCACCGTGTGGGTGGCTGCCAGCCACTCCGGCAGGCAGTCGCCCCTCAGCTTCTGCTCCACCGCGTGGCTGTGTTCCTCCCGGAATTCCAGCCACTGCTCTGCGTGAGGAAAGGCCTCCCGGGTGGTGTGGAGATACATGCAGTCCGGCCCCATGGAGGCGGCCACCGCCGCGCCGATTGCGGTGGCGGTCTCCGCGAAGCCGAGCACCAGCCTGGTGCCGGGGTATCGCTCCGCCAGCAGGCTGCCCAGAGCCCCCATCATGTCCAGGGCTGCCGAGGGGCTTACCGGGATATGCTTGGCTTGCAGCGGATTCACCAGCAGGTAAGACCGTTTGCTGTTCTGAAACCGCTTGGCCAGCCGGAGCGTATTTTCTTTGGTGTAATCAGGCATAGCTATTATCCTCATTGTTATCAAAACTTTCGTCGGCCGCCCAACAGGAAGCCAAAGGCTGTGCCGCACAGGCCGCCCACAATGTGCATCAGATTGGCCACGTTGTCCCGCACAAAGATCATGGCGTATACCTCCTGCCCCAAGTACAGGATGCCCACCAGCAGCAGCGTCAGCGGTATTTTTCCATCCCGCATGCCGGAGAGAGAGCCCAGCATGATAAGCATGAACACGATGCCGCTGGCGCCCAGCAGGGCAATATGGGGAAACAGGAAAAAGTGCAGCACCCCGGAAACCAGCGCCGTCAGAATGATCGCAGCCAGCAGGGACCGGCTGCCGTATTTTTCCTCCATAGGGGGGCCCACTACCAACAGCAGCAGCATATTCCCTAAAAAGTGGCTGCCGTCGGCGTGGCCCAGCACGTGGCCCACAAAGCGCACGTAGGTCAGGGGGCTGGCCAGGGACGACCGGTACACCGAAAACAGGGCGGAGGTCGTCCAGCCCTTTGTCAGGTAACCCAGCAGCAGAGCCAGCAGGGAGAGAAAGAAAAAGCTGAGGATCACCGGCGAATTGTACTGCAATTTTTTCATGTGACAGGGCCTCCCATGTTTGAAAAAAGGGGTACTCCTATGCAGGAGTACCCCTTTTCCGGTCCTATTTCGGGGTGACAGCTTTCCGAATCATATCCACGGGGATCATGGTCACCGCCAGAATCCCCACCACCAGCCAGCCCATGGGCGGGAAGGGCACGCAGCTAAACATGCTGCTGATCCACGCGCAGACCGGCACCAGTGCCGCGTTGACGATCAGTGCCTGAATGACCACGATGGCAATAAACACCTTCATAAAGCCGGTGTTCTCGTTCAGGCCCTTAAAGATGGCAAAGCCGTCGTCACGGACGTTAAAGCCATTGAACAGGGCGCTCCAGATAAAGAGCACAAAGTAAGCCGACAGCTTCTGGTCCGTGTTGGCAAAGAACTGGTCGAAGAAGGGGAGCTTCAGGAACAGGAAGCTGAGGGCGGTGAGCCACAGACCCATGGTGAGGATCTGCACCATCATGGGCTTGCTCACAATGCTCTCGTCTCTCCTGCGGGGCTTTTCGGTCATATACCGCTCCTGGGCGGGCTCGTTGCCCAGCATGATGGCTCCCAGGCCGTCCATCACCAGGTTGACGAACAGCAGGTGGGTCACCTTCAGAGGCTCCTCTACCCCGAAGAAGGGGGCAATGGCGCTGACCACCACGGCGGCCACATTGATCACCAGCTGGAACTTGCAGAACTTCAGGATGTTGTGGTAGATGGTCCGGCCGTACCAGATGGCGTCCTTGATCGACTTGAAGTTGTCGTCCAGGATGACGATCTTGCCGGCCTCCTTGGCGGCCTCGGTACCGCTGCCCATGGCAAAGCCCACGTCGGCCCGCTTCAGGGCCGGGGAGTCATTGACGCCGTCGCCGGTCATACCCACCACCAGGTTCATCTCCTGGCACAGACGGACCATGCGGGACTTATCCGTGGGCAGAGCACGGGCGATGACCCGGATACGGGGAATGATCTCTTTCACTTCATCGTCCGTCAGATCGTTCAGCTGGCCGGATGTGAGCGCAACGTCATCTTCCGTCTTCAGAAGGCCTGCGTCCTTTGCAATGGCAACAGCCGTTTCCAGCCGGTCGCCGGTGATCATAACCACCTGGATTCCGGCATGCTGGACGGCCGCAATGGCTTCACGGGCCTCCGGCCGGACATCATCCCGGATTCCCACAAATCCGATGAGTACGGTATCCTCGTGGATCTGGTTCTCCACCAATTCCTGCTCGGAGTAGCCAAAGGCCAGGACGCGCATAGACTTGCTGGCCAGCTCATCGATTTTCGCGTTGATCACGTCCAGAGAGAGGGTCCGCTCTTCACCGCCGATGCTGAGGTATTTGGTGGAGGCGGTGAGCAGCCGCTCCGGCGCGCCCTTGTAGAAGGTTTTCTTCAGCTCACCCACATATGCCTGGCTGAACTTATTGGCTGAGTTAAAGTTTTGGGCGAGCGTCACGGAGCAGGAAGTTTCCAGCTGCTTGAACGTATCCGCCCCCAGGAACTTCATCAGCGCCTGATCGGTGGCATTGCCGCCGATCACATTTCCCGCCGCGTCAAACATGGACTGGGTGTTTTTGCCGATGGCCAGATCCATCAGCCCCTTCAGCTTTCCATGCTTGGGAAGCTCCGCCAGAGGAATGGTAATACCGTCTCCTGTAAAAAACTCAACGACTTCCAGGCGTCCCTTTGTAATGGTGCCCGTCTTGTCGCTGAACAGGATGTTCAGCGAGCCGGCGGTCTCAATACCCTCGGCCTTGCGCACCAGCACGTTGTGGTCCAGCATTTTGCTGGTGTTCTGCATCAGCACCAGGGAGATCATCAGCGGCAGTCCCTCGGGAACCGCGCACACGATGATGACCACCGCCAGGGACACTGCCTCTACCACATCTTTAATGATCTCTGTGGCGCCGGAGGCGAAATAGGGGCCGAAGCCGCCGGCGGAGAAAATGTAGAATCCAAGGTACAGCGCGGCAATAACGATGGCGCCGATATAGCCGAACTTGGAGATCATACCGGCCAGCTTGGACAGCTTTACCTTCAGGGGAGAGTCAGGCTCATCGTCCTGCATCTCCTCTGCCATCTTGCCCATCATGGTGGCCAGGCCCACCTTCTGGACATCCAGCACGCCCTCACCGTCAAAGAGCACCGCCCCGCGGAAGAGGGAGTGCTTGTCCACAAAGGTGTCGCCGGTAATCTCGTCGGCCAGGCGGAAATCCCCCTGGGCCGCCGTCTTGGCACATTCCTCCGCCTCGCCGTTCAGGGCGGAATTGTCCACCTTGATGTGGCCGTGGACCAGCACACCGTCTGCGGGGATCTTGTCACCGGACTGGAGCAGGACCTTGTCCCCTACCACCACGTTGTCAATGTCGATGACGGTAATCACGCCGTTTCGGTAGACCTTGCACTGGTCTTTTTTGGTACTCTCCTTCAGCTGGCGATACTTGGTATCGCTGGCCACGCCGGTCTTGGCGGAGACAAACGCCACGATGAGAATAGCCACAATGGTGCCGATGGGCTCATAAATATCTGCATAGCCCAGGATACACATGACGATCATCAGAACTGCGATCGCCAGGAGGATCCGGATCATGGGATCGCCGAAGGTCTCTTTAAACTCCGCCCAGAATGTGGTAGGCTCAGAGTCCGGTATGACGTTGCTGCCGTATTTTTGTCGAGATTCGGCAACCTCTTTGTCCGAAAGCCCGTTATAGTGCATAGTTCTTTCTCCCGTATATGCAGGAAAAGAGAAGCAATGGTAAAATTCGCTTCTCTTTCCTGTTCTTTATTTTTTGAAACAGAAATGAAGGGTCAACTTACATGTAGCGACGGCACAGCTCCGGCAGGCCGGGGTCGGTGGTGGCCTGCCCGATGGCGTTAAACTTCCACTCGCCGTTGTGGCGGTATGCCTCACCGAAGATCATGGCAGTCATGCCGTTGTAGTTCTCGGACAGGTTGTACCGGCACAGCTCCTGGTTGTTGCGGGCATCCACAATGCGGATAAAGGCGTTGCGGATCATGCCGAAATTCTGGTTCCGCTGCACTGCCTGGTAGATATTCACTACGAACACGATGCGGTCGTACTCGGCAGGCACCTGCTGGAGCTGGATGACGATCTGCTCGTCATCTCCCTCACCCGCACCGGTCAGGTTGTCGCCCATATGTCTGACCGACCGGGACGGATGCTGCAGGTTGCCGAAATAGATGATGTCCTTTCCGTCCATCAGCTTTCCGTTCCGCAGCATAAGAGCGGAGGCATCGCAGTCGATGGCCTGGGGCTTGGCGCTGAACAGTCCGCCGAACAGGCCGCCCTTGCTGGGCTGAGCCTCGTCCCAGCCCAGGCCCACAATTACCTGATTCAGGCCCTCCTTGCCCTCCTTGGTCAGGCTGACCTTCTGGCCCTTTTGCAAACTAACAGACATATTTTTTCCTCCTTACTTCCCCCGGCCATCCAGGAACGTCCCCGATGGAACGCCTGGTCCAGGGTTCGATGGCCATGGTTTTCTCTTATTCTACCTCAACCCCATAGTTGGCGCACAGGGCTGCCAGGCCACCCTGATAGCCGCTGCCGATGGCGTTGAATTTCCATTCGCCGTTGTTCTTATAGAGCTCGCCGAACACCGCCGCCGTCTCAATGGAAAAGTCCTCTCCCAGGTCGTAGCGCAGCAGCTCCTGGCCGTTGGTCTCGTCATAGATCCGGATAAAGGCGTTGTTCACCTGGCCAAAATTCTGCCGGCGCTCCTCCGCCTCATAGATCGTGACGGTAAAGGCCACCCGGCTGATGTTCTCAGGAACCCGAGTGAGATCCACCTTGATCTGCTCGTCGTCGCCGTCGCCCACACCGGTCAGGTTATCGCCCAGATGCTCCACCGCACCGGAGGGGTGCTTCAGATTGCCGTAGAATACAAAGTCCTCGCTGCGGGTGGTCTTGCCGTTGTCGCCCAGCAGAAAGGCCGCCGCGTCCAGGTCAAAGGCCCCGCCGGTATCAAACGCGTTCACATCCCAGCCCAGGCCTACCACAACCCGGCTCAGGCCCGGATTGTCCTTGGTAAGGCTGACCTTTTGACCTTTTTTCAAGCTGACAGGCATCGTATCCTTCCTCCTTACGCCACTTCGATTCCGTAATGCCCGCACAGGGCCGCCAAGCCGCCCTGGAAGCCGCTGCCGATCGCGTTGAACTTCCACTCGCCGTTGTGGCGGTAGAGCTCGCCTACTACGATGGCGGTCTCAATGGAGAAGTCCTCTCCCAGGTCGTACCGGATCAGATCGGTGCCGGACACCAGGTCCTGAATGTGGATGTAGGAATTGGAGACCTGGCCAAAGTTCTGGTTGCGGCTCTCGGCGTCGTAAATGGTGACGGTGAAAGCAATGCGCTCCACATTGGCGGGCACCTTGGAGAGATCCACAACAATCTGCTCGTCGTCGCCGTCGCCTTCGCCGGTCAGGTTATCACCCATGTGCTTGACGGAGCCGCTGGTGTGCTCCAGGTTACCGTAGAACACAAATTCCTTCTCGGTGGGGCACTTGCCGGAGGCGTTGGTCATGAAGGCCGCAGCGTCCAGATCGAAGGCCGCGCCGGAGTCAAAGGCATTGACGTCCCAGCCCAGGCCCACCACGATCTTGGTCAGCCCCGGATTCCCCTTGGTCAGATCGACCTTCTGTCCCTTAGTCAGATTGATAGGCATACTTTTAATCCTCCTTATTTCCCAAGTCTGTTTCTTTATTTCTTCTCAGGCATACTATACCTGGAATTGAAATCCGCCTTGATGGCCTCCAGCCGCTTCTGGTCGTCCACCCGCTGCTTACGTGCGTTCTCCTGAATCTGCCGGGTCTCGTCGATACCGGAGACGATGGTCTGCCAGGTACGCTCCAGGGTTTCGATCTTAATGGAGCTGCCCGAAGCCAGACGGGCAGTCATCTTGGACTGCTCGGCGGTATTCTGGGCGTTGCGGATGAGCATCTCGTTGGTCTTGGCGTCCAGGGCGGACATGGCCTCCGCCTGGATGCGCTGGCGCTTGAGCATGATGGCCTGAGTCAGGGCCTGCTTGAACACCGGCAGGGTGATGATGAAGGCCGAGTTGATCTTGCGCACCAGGTTCATATTGCTGAACTGCATGGTCTTGATCATGGGAATGGCCTGCATGGCCACGTTCTCGGCGGTGCGCAGGTCCTGGGTCCGCTGCTCCAGCATCATCAGAGCTTGGTTGAGGGTGGTCAGCTCAAACTGGATGGAGTTGTCCCCGGTAGCCTCCATATCCGCCTGCCGCTGGGCAATATAGGCCTCCAGCTCCCGGCAGCCCTGCTCACCGGCCAGGATATACTTCACCAGCTCGTGGTAGTAGTTCACATTGGCCTGGAACATCTCCTCCAGCTTGCGGTTGGACTGCTTGATCTCAGTCTCATACTGCTTGAGCTGGACATAGATCTTGTCCACCTCCTGGCCCATGGTGTGGTACTTTGCCAGGATCTTGTCCAGCTGCTTGCGCAGGTTGCCAAAGAGCTTGCCGAACAGGCCGGGATTCTCCTTGATCTCCTCGATATCAAACTTGTCCATGATCTTGGCCAGGGTGGTGAGCATGGCGCTGGATTCGTCCAGCTGGGACATATTCATGCTGTTGAGCACCACGTCGGAGCATTTGGAGATTTCCTCCGCTGCACCGGCACCGAAGGAGACAATGGTCTCCAGGTTATAGACCTCGATCTGGCTAGCCAGCCGGTCCACCTCGGGAGAGTTGGTCAGGGCCTGGTTCATCTCCTGCCGGTCGGCCACAATGTCATACTGCTGGTAGTTCTCCTGCTCCGCCGGAGGCGCAGCCCCGGCCTGTCCCTGATCGGGCAGTGCACTGGAGGTCGGTCTGCTGAAATCCAATCCCATAGTCAAGTACTCCTTCCAAATAGTCTTCTGATGGAACTCAGTCCGCTCTCCTGGACGGAGTGGAAGTCCGGAACGGACAAGTCATACAGGTATTCGCCGATCTGCTGTTCGTTCACATAGCCCTCCGGCAGGTATTTTTCAACACACTGGTATCCGGTGGGTACAAAAAACAAAATGTCAAATCCTATTAGGTTGAGGTAGGCTACCAGGATGCTGTCCTCCAAAGACAGGATCTTCTCCGTGGTATTGATGATAATGAGCTTGGGATTCTTTTTGGTAAAGTCAAACTTCTGGATGAGACGCAGCAGGTCACGGTTCAGATTGAGGGCGGTAGCCACCACGGTATACTCTGTGCCGTTCTGGTAGGTGCCCGCCACCACCTTCTGGTCCAGCAGCAGCTGGAGCTTGTCCAGCAGGTGCTCCTGCATCTCTCCCCGGAGAATGCCATAGGGATAGGCCTTATGTTCCTTAATTTTATTGCGCTGCAGCCGCCCGTTTTTGAGAAACTGGGTCGCAAACGGTTTCATGGGGTTTGCGTCCGTCCCCTTCAGCCAGGGCACGTCCCGGACCACCAGGGTATCCGGGGTAAGCAGCTTTTTGATCTCCAGCCAATAGGCGTTGATCTGCCCGTCCTTTACACCGCAGATCTTTTCCAGCAGTACCGGCATGGTAACGGTCTGATCCACCACCGAAAAGCTGGGGCGGTACTTCAGCTCCTGGTCCCACAGGATGGAGATCTCCTCGTACATGGTACGCAGGGTGACTGCCTCCGCCTTGCCGTACTGCTGATTGCGGTACATCCCCGAGTCCTGATACATCAAGGTGTCCAGGTCCCGCTCGGCCTGATAGGCCGCCGTACTCACCCGCACCTGGGAGGGTTCCACAGGAAAGCGCTCCATGGAGAGGGACTGCTCATACCGCAGCTCCAGCAGGGCGGGGTCCCGGAGAGAGCAGCCCTGGTTCAGGTCGGGCAGCAGGACCAGCACATCCACCGGCAGCCGGGCCAGCAGCCGCAGGAACAGCGCCTCGTTGGCGGTGGCACACCGGCCGAAGAGGAGGAACACCCCCACCTCCGGCATCTGCCAGTTGGAGAACAGCTCCTTCTGGTATCGCCGCAGCCACGCCAGCAGATAGACCGCCTTGTTGGTCAGTCGGGAGACCGTGCTGCCCGGCTCCCGGGCCTCCTCCAGCACCAGGTCCAGGAAGGCCTTCACCATCAGCCGCTGCAGCTCCAGGTTGGCGGCGTACTGGATATTGGGCACCAGCCCCGCCGCCAGCTGCTCCACATTTGTATAGTTCTGCCGCTTGATGGCGGAGATCTCCTCCGGCGTGGGAGCGGGGATCCCGCCGTTCACCAGACACACCCGCCGTTGTCCGCTTTTCAATTGCTTATAGAAGGAGAACATGTCGTTGGAGAAGAGCAGCTTGTCCTCCACACCGTACTGGATCAGAAATCCATTGTAGAAAAAGCCCGGGTCGCTTCCCCGGCCCTGGGCGCCGGTAAGCAGTTCTTTGACCTCCGGCTGTTTCATCCAGGCGTTGGTGCAGGCCCGGACGGCAGGCGCCGCGCCGTACAGCCGCTGGCGGTTTGCCTCCCGGTTCATCTCCTCCTGAAGCCACTTTAAATTAAAGGTATCGGGAAAAGCCGTCATGCCCGGCTCCTGATACAGGGAGGACAGCTCCGACCGGGGGTCCAGCTGCTGATAAGGGGCATCTCCTCCCCGCTCCAGCAGAACGATGTCGGCCCCTGCCCGAGACAGCACAGTGAGCAGCTGCAGCTCATATTGGCTGATGGCGCCGTCGTACAGGATCTGGGGCAGGGTGTCCGCCCCCAGACGGTTGACGATCCGCTCAAACTTGTAGTAGAGCCAGCACATGTACTTGATGTAGGCGTTGCGCAGCATGTTTTCATTCTTGCCGCCCCGCAGCATGTCCTGCAGGGTGGAAAAGATGGCCTCTACCACGATCTGCCGCTGGGGGGCAGCCATCCGAGGCAGCCATTTGCACAGCTTGCCGTCCAGAAAGGTCCGGTCCAGCTGAAAATCCTGCCCCATCATCTCTGAGAAATAGGCCAGGTTGTTCACGTCGGGGTTGGGGATTTTGCCGTCAATAATGACCCCCGTCCGTCTGGCCGACTGGTAGTAGGCTTTGAGAAAGTCCACCACCGCGGGGGAGCAGCCTGCAATCCGGCAGAAATAAACCCCCCGTTCTCTCCGGCCGGAGAGGGGCAGGAAAAGGTCATTCAGTTTTTCCGGTATGATATGTCTCAGCATGCCATTAAAATTCCCCAACTGAAGTATTGAAGTATCACCATTATAGCATCTCTCAGATTTTTTTCAACTTGAAGAACCATCCACGGCCCAATAAAACGGCCGATTTGCGCCATCGGAAATTTTAATATTCTTTTCATTTCTTCCCGCTCTTTTTTGTGGTAAAATTATTAGGTTGTCCCCCTGCCTGCGGGGTATGATTTTTACTTGTAAAGGGGCATTGTGATGATGGAGCAACTCAGCGGTTATGACGTGGGCGCTCTGATGTACTGTCCGGCCCGCGGCCATGAGACCATTGCCAGCGCACTGCGGCGGGAGCAATATCCCAAGCCCTTCTCCCTGGCCTTTTGTCTGGAGGACACTGTGCCAGAGAACGCGGTGGAGGCAGCCGAGCAAGAGCTCCTCCAGAATTTGGCCGAAATCAGCCGCAGCCGTGCAGAGGCGGACTTCTATCTTCCGCACATTTTTGTCCGGGTGCGCTCTCCTCAGCAGCTGCGAAAGCTGGCCGCCGCCTGCCGTCCCTTTGCCCACATTCTCCGCGGCTTTATCCTGCCCAAATTTTTCATTGAAAACTGCCAGGCCTATATTCAGGCCATTCAGGACATTGCCGCATTCTGCCCCGACTACCGGTATATGCCCATATTTGAGTCCCCCACCATGCTTCCTCTCCACACCCGCTATGAAAACCTGGCCCGTGTAAAGGAGGAACTGGATGCCGTATCAGACCAGATCCTAAATATCCGGGTGGGTGGAAACGACCTCTCCCATGCCTTTGGACTGCGGCGGACAGTCCATGACACGATTTATGACGTCAAGCCGGTGGCTAACCTGCTGGTGGACATCGTTACCACCTTCTCCACCCAGTATGTTGTCTCCGGTCCGGTGTGGGAGTATTACTCCGGCGAGGGCTGGGAAGAGGGTCTGCGGCGAGAGCTGTCTCTGGACCTGCTCAGCGGCTTCATCGGAAAAACGGTGATCCACCCGAACCAGATCCCGGTGGTCAATGATATGCTGAAAGTCTCTCCTCAGGACTATGAAGACGCCTGCGATATTACTGGCTGGAGCCAATCCCGTGACCTGCTGGTCTCCTCCAGCACGAATGCTACGCGGATGAATGAGTATAAGACACATTTCAATTGGGCAAATAAAGTGCTTCACCTGGCCCGCACCTATGGCATACGGGATACCTGATGTGCCACATGTTTTCTCCGTATATAAGCAAAGGAAGCCTGTCCCGCTGGGACAGGCTTCCTTTTTCATGCACTTTATTTAGTTTTCAATTATCTCCGCCATGTATGCAGTTGGTTATGTAATTAAGCCATAAAACAGGGCATCGCCGCTTAAATCGCCGACACCATCTGAACTTCCAAAATTAATAGAGCTTCGAATTATAAAGCTGGCCGCAAGCAGGTTAACCACTCGCAGATATAATCGGCGGACCCGGCATGCCGTAACAGTCAGGTGTTAGCGACATCGTGCCTCACTGGGCCGCATTGCATCAGAAGCGGTGCCGAAATCCGCTGGAATCTTACAATTCCAGCGGATTTCGGCCTACGAGGGAGGGGTTGAACTTTGGGATAACCGAAATATGCCCGTACGCATATTTATTGCCTGGCAGCCCCTAAAATTTCCACGTCCATATCTGCCTGAGTCTCAAAATACCGCCGAATTTCCTCTATGCGCTCTGGACGCGGTGGGGAGAACCGCTCCGGCGCTTGGCCTATGTTGATACTCTTGGACACACCTAAATCGTGGTAGGGCAGCAGGGTTACCCGCCGAAGGCCATACTGGCGATAGAGCTCAGCAGTCCGGCAGATGATATCCTGAAGGTCGTTCACTCCGCTGATTAACGGCATACGCATCAGAATTTTGTCGCGAATCAGAGGATCTGAAGCCAGTCGCCTTAGATTTTCTAAAATAAGTGAGTTGCTGCGGCCAGTGTATCCTCTGTGTATCTGATCGTCAACAGATTTCATGTCGTAGAGAATATCTGTCACGACCTCCCGTCTGGCCAGACTCATTAGTGCATCGCCGTCACCATATCCGCAGGTATCCAGGCAGACGCGGATTCCGGCCTTGCCTGCCAACTCCGTCAGCTCTGACACAAAAGGCACGTGACTAAGTATCTCCCCGCCGCTTACCGTCATACCGCCCCCGGTCTGGTCGTAAAAGTCCTTGTCCTGAACGACTTCCCGGAGGACTTCCTCCGCTGTCATAGGACGTGCAACGGGGCGCAGCGCATCAGCATAGCAGAACTCCGTACATGTCATGCAGAGGTTACACCTATCCCGGTGAATGTTGATGCGCTCGTCGCTATCCACATAGAACGCATCCTGGGGGCAGTGTTCCAGGCAGTAGCCGCAACGGATACAGTTGTTGGGCATGCGAATCAGCTGCTGTCCGTAACCAATTAACTCCGGATTGTGGCACCAGCGGCAGTGCAGAGGGCATCCCTTCAGAAATACGGTTGTGCGGATACCTGGGCCATCTTCCGTGGAGAATTTCTGTATGGAACCCACCAGAACACGCGGTTCTTTCTTCTCCATAAGCTCTCCTTTGGTCCCTGTCATTTATGCGTGCTTTAAATGCGTTGTGCGGTAAATAATGGCGTCTTGTGCACTCTTATCCAGTTCAGTAAAGTAAGCCATATAACCCGCCACGCGAACCATCAGGCCCTTGTGTTTCTCTGGGTGCTTCTGGGCATCCAGCAGCGTCTCGTCATCTACCACGTTGATTTGAATGTGCTCACCGCCATTGGCAAAGAACGTCTTGATAATGCCCTCAATAGACTGCAGGCCTTTTTCTCCGGCCACTCCCTGAGGATCAAAGCGCAAATTGAAGAGTGCACCATCGTGAAAAGCGGACTGCTCCATAGCTGCCACGGATTTTACAGTAGCAGTGGGTCCCTTAACGTCCCGCCCCATCATAGGGGAGGCGTTGTCGCACAGGGGCTCCCCATCCAGCCGGCCGTCAGGCGTGGCGCCGCAGGCTGCACCGTGAGATACATTTACCGTCTGGGAGTGGACGTTAAACGAGTAATATCCGCCTCTGGCATCACGCCAAGTCTGCACATGATCAGCCACAAAGTGCATCATCTCCCGATAGATGCCGTCTACATGGGGATCATCATTGCCGAACTTAGCGGGTTTATTCAGCAGGAGCTGGCGCATGCGTTCTTCACCCTCGAAGTTTTTGCTCAAAGCCTGGATCAACTGATCCATGGTAAAGTCCTTATCCTCGAACACGCACTTCTCAATTGCCACAATGGAGTCTGCCAGATTGGCTGCGCCGGTAACATACAGCCCGGCGGTACTGTACCTGGCACCGCCCTCCTGTACTGACCGGCCACTCTCCACACAGCCTCGGGTGACCATACTGGCAAAGATGACCGGATAACGTATCATATGAATGCTCTGCATGATGTTGTATCCGGTGCGGACCAGGTCATAGTGATAGAGAATCTGGGCTTTGAGGGCATCTTTGAACTCCTCCACGGTCTTGAAGCCGCGGGGATCGCCGGTCTGAAGTCCCATAAGCTTGCCGGTCTTCGGATCTACTCCGTTGTATAGGACGAATTCCAGCATTTTGCCCATGTTGACATAGCCTGCGTCAGGGGAACCGTCGGTACCACCACCGCCGGGGCCTGGCTGAATGCAGCCCACAATGGTCCAGTCCCGTGCCTCTTCCAGAGTACACCCCTTGCCCATGGCCATTTTCATGGCGGTGTCGTCGTTGAAGAAGCCGGGGTTGGCCTGCCCCTCTTGTATCATTTTGCAGCCCTTGCGGATTAGGGCCTCCGGTGTACCGCTCCACACCCGCACCGCCATGACCGGCTGGGTGGTCCGCAGCTCGTCGGCGGCATCCAGGCATAGATAGGACAGCTCGTTGGTGGCGTCCTTCCCGTCAGGGGTCTGTCCCCCCACGATGAGGATTTCCCACATAGGATAGCCTGCAAAAGAAGTGGCATACCACTGATCCCGGACTTCAAAGACCTCGCATGCTTTCAGATAAAGGCACTCCAGCAGTTCCATTGCCTCGTCCTTGCTGAGCGACTTGTCAATCAGTACATCTTTCTCATAGAAAGGCCACATATACTGGTCAAAGCGGCCAAATCCACAGGCAGTGGTGCACACCTCAATGTGAAAGTAGACGTGGACAAACCACACCAGCTGGAGGGCTTGATAGAAGTTTTTCGGGGGATTTTCCGGTACGACCCGGCAATTTTCCGCGATAGTGAGCAGCTCAGCCTTCCGCTTAGAATCAGCGCAGGCGGCAGCCTGCCGCTCGGCCTCATCAGCCATGCGGTGGGCATAGGTAATCAAACCATGGCACTGGATAATGCAGGCATTCCAAAAATCAATTTTTTTCTGGTCTTCCCAGCAGGTGCCGGGGGTGTTGTCGATATTGCGCTGACATTCTTCCATATAGCCTTTGAGACCCACAGACAGCAGCTTGGCGTGGTCGCAGAGGGTCTCTCCGGAAACACCGTTGGTTAAGCCAACGGTAATAATGTCGTCGCTGCAGGCCTCCAGAATATGCTTAGGCAGAGCGGTCTTGGAGAGATCCTCCATGGAACGCCCTTCCCAGTACTTGAGATTTTCCAAAATAGATGCCCGGTCTTCCGAAGAAATATCATAGGGGTCCTTGGTTCGGCTGGGGAATTTGTCAATATCACTGACATACCAGGAGCTGGACTGGAATTCAGGATGGAGGTTAGCGCCCCGATATTTGTTGGTGGGCGTACCCACAATTAGTTCGTCGTCCATGATCAGGGTTGTCATGTGCTCCATGATATAGTTGACCACCTTGGCCCGGAAAATAGGCGTGGCATCACCGGCAAATTTCTGATAGGCCTGTGTAGCCAGTTCCAAACGCTCTGCTGTAATGCAGGGGCGAGAATTGTACAGCTTGTTTCTCATTCTCTGCAGCCGTTCGTTCATCTAAAGCAACCTCCTTGCTGGCCATAACCGTATCATTATCTTTCATTGCAGACCTATTTTATATGGCGCGCTTCTTCCCAGCAACATTTAGTTTGCTGTAAAATTAAATTATTTTGCGATTCTGAGCGGAGCAGAGGTTGCAGGCAGGAGGATTCTGATATAGTATAGAAAAAACTCTGTCGAAAGAGGGTGATAACATGCTGCTGGAGCGCCTCACCTATGCAGATGATTTCCCTATGAATATCACCGTGGCAAATATCACGGAAGACCCGCTCCACTACCACTTGGACATTGAGATCATCTATGTGCTTCAAGGTTCTATACGGTTGAAAAACGGCTATTGCTGGTACGAGCTACATGCTGGGGATACATTTGTAAATTCTGGCCACGAGGTGCATAGTCTCTACGCCATCAGCCCGGATAATGTAGTAGCTCAGCTTCAAATCAGCACCCACTATTACTCGCAGTTTTTTCCCAATCTCAGCAAGTCATGCTATCGCACATACAGCCGCCGGCCAGAGGGAAAGAAACACGACTTGCTGCGAGAACTGCTCCTGCAGATCCTGCTTAAGCACACCACCCGCAGCTTTAACTACAGAAGCGAGTGTATCTACTTAATGGCAAATACCATCAAGCATCTGGACAAATATTTTAACCTGTTCTCTTTTGACAAAGATGTGGTAGTGGACTTTGATAAAAGCAATCCTGTGGCCATTGAGCGCATCAGCCGCATCAGCCAGTATATCTACCAGTACTATGCAGACAACATCACGCTGGAAGATCTAAGCGCCATGGAACACCTCAACACCTTCCACCTGTCTCACCTGATAAAGCGCTTCACAGGCATGAACTTTCGTGATTTTCTGTGCTTTGCCCGGGTAGAGTGGTCTGAAATCCCTCTTCTGGACAGCGATGCAAAAATCAGCCGCATTGCCCGTGAGGTGGGCTTTTCCACCACAGCGTATTATAAGAAATACTTCCAGAAGTGGTTTAAGCGCACTCCGGAGGAACACCGAGCCTACTATATGCCTCTGGTGAAAGGGGATCTTCGCCCGGCCGTTATGAAACCGCTGCCCGGAAATCAGGCTGTCTCCTTGATCCGGCGGGTTTATGCCAATTACAATATGAAAAAGTGCGACGACGCTGTAATATCCAGTATTAATCTGGAGGTCAACGTAGATGCCGACGCACCCGCCCAGGGGTATTTTGAGCAGAAACTGACAGTGATCGTTACCGTGGAAGACTACCAGGCGCTGGGTATGCGGATGTTTTCCCTGCTGGAGAGTCTGGAGCCATGGCAGGTGGTGCTGCTGTATCAGGACGGGGACGATCCTGAGCTGCTTTCCGCTGTGACTCAACTGCTGCAGATGACCGGTCTCTCCATACAGAGCCGGGCAAAGTCCGGCACCCTGCCTGCTGTGTCTGCTGGGTACGACACCATCCTCTATCCCATTTATCTGTTCCAACATTGTCTTCAGGGGAACGGCGGCACGCTGGAGGTTTTCCTGAGAGACTCGGATACTGGTACTGGAGTACTCCGGGGCGAAAATGCCCTGGTAACCGCTAATGGGGTCTGCAAGCCCGCCTTTTATCTCTGTCAAGCTATTTCTCACACCAGGGGCAGCATCATCAGCAAGAGAGGCCAATGCTGTGTGATTCGTGATACAAGGGAGAAGCAGCCAGTGCTTAAACTCTTTGTATCCAACGCAAAGGATCAACTGTTGTCCTTGTGTCAGCCCGGGAGCGGCATGGATCAGGTGAAAAGCGCCATCCACGAGTTTAAAGATGAAATTAGCGTGGACGTATGTATTCGCCTGCCCCCGGGTGCATATGCCGTGAGCAAATACAGTCTGAATAAGGAGGAAAACATCTTTGCCTATCTGTCAGGCATGGATTTTCCTCAGCAGGCCGCTGCCTTTTCCGGCCGCTGCCCGGAATGGTGGTCTGGAACCCCCAGGATGGAGAGTTATTTTGACGATGTGCGCACAGTACTGAATATCCACTTTCTTGTCAGAGGTGCCGGCATCCAGATGGCCACCATTTGCGCCATGAACGACAGAAGGTAACAGTCCTTTCGTGCCTCTCTCCATAATTTGAGAGCACAACAGCGGGCAGGAAGAAGCCGCTAATGCTTCTTCCTGCCCGCTGTTATTTATACCTGCGGAGAGATTCTCTGTATTAGTTAAAATTGTAGGCCGTCACAATGGGCTCCCGGCCCTCCTGCTGGTCGGTAAAATACTCATACAGACTGATGCCCAGGAAGGACCCGCTAATGTTGAACACCTGCTCGAAGCCGTGCCCTCTCAGGCAGCAGCACGCATAATAAGAGCGCTGGCTGGAGCGGCAATGCAGGTATACCGGCCGGTCCCGTGGAATCTCATCCAGCCGCTGGCGCAAGGTAGACAAGGGAATGTTATGGGCTCCTTTGATGTGGCCGTTTTCAAATTCCTGGACCTCGCGCACGTCAATGATATAGGCACCGCTCTCTGCCAGGCTCCGCACCTGGCTGACAGGCACCTGCCGGATTCGGCCTGAGCATACATTAGTGGCCACCATTGCCGCCATGTGCACCACATCCTTAGCGGTGGAGAACAGGGGGGCGTAGCAGTGCTCAAAGTCCAGCAGATCATCCAGCGTACCGCCCATACCAATCAAGGCTGCAATAACATCCACCCGCTTGTCTGCCTCACCGAGTCCAATCGCCTGAGCACCCAGCAGTCGGCCTGTAGGCACCTCGAAAAGAAGTTTCAGGGCCAGATAGTGGCTGTCCGGCATAATTTGCACCTTATCAGAGGCAAAGACAGTAACCTGATCCCACCGAATACCCGCAGCTTCCGCGCTCCGCTCATTGAGACCGGTTACCGCCCCGTTGAGGTTAAACACACGGATGCAGGAGGACCCGATGAATCCCTTATAGGCTGATGGAAGGCCGCAGATATGATCCGCGGCAATACGGGCCTGCCGCTGGGCTGGACCAGCCAGGGCCAGCCGCCCCGGTTTTCCGGTTTGCCGCGAGAAAATCTCGACCGCATCGCCCACAGCATAAATGTCGGGGTCGCTGGTCTGCATGTGGGCGTTTACCTGAATGCCGCCGGTAGCTCCAAGCTCCAGGCCGGCTTGTCGGGCCAGCTCGCTCTCCGGTTTCACGCCAATGGACATGATTACCGCGTCGGCCGGGACAGTAAACCTCCGGCCATCCCGCTCGGCGGTCACTCCATCTGGGCCAATGGCAGTGACCGTACTGCGCAGATGAAGCGTAACCCCATGGTCCAGCAGCTCCTTGTGAAGCATCTGCACCATATCGGAGTCAAAGGGAGTCAGGATCTGCCCCGTACCTTCCAGCAGGGTGACCTTTTTACCGGCCAGGCACAGATTTTCAGCGGCCTCGATGCCCACAAAGCCCCCGCCGACGATTACCACCTCCCGGGTGTCCTGCTGATCCATACAAGCCTTTACCCGGGCAATATCAGTAACGTTTCGAATGGTGTACACTCTCTCGCCATTAATACCTGCAATATTGCGGGGCAGAACAGGTGCCGCACCAGGGGCCAGAACCAGCTTATCATAATTGTACTCGCTGCATTCACCTGTCACAGTATTCTTCACAGTTACCCGCTTGTCGGCCCGGTGGATGGCCACCACTTCGCTGTGGACTTTGACGCAAATGTTATGCTTCTTCTGAAACTCCTCCGGTGTCATCATGAGCAAGTCATCCTCATCCTCCACGATGCCGCTCAGATAATAGGGCAGAGAACAATTGGAAAAAGATACATGAGCACCACGTTCTAAAATGGTGATTTCCGCTTGTTCATCCAGTCTGCGCACACGGGCCGCTGCGGAGGCACCGCCGGCAACTCCGCCTACGACAACCAATTTCATAATTACAACACCCCTTATGACAACATATCAATGTTTCCTTTTAACTAGATAAAATCTCACAAAATAATCCTACCCGAAATCCTTCCTCCAGTCACCTGGTTATTTGCTAATTAGTTTGCTCTTAACTGGAATTCCCTTGTTTTCACCAAAAAAGCCATTACAATGAAGATGCACATCAGCATGTTGAAAAGGGGGACCTGTATGCGGGATTATACCGTGCTTCCGGCTGAGGAGAAGGAAGCGCTTGTCAAAAAGGCAATGGACATTGGATTTCAGACAGAAACGGACTACGGCAACTGCATCCAGAGCTGCCTGAACGGTCTGGCGTGCGCCTTTCCGGACATTGGAATTACGAAGGAGATGCTCCAAGCCAGCTTCGGTATCGCCGGCGGTTGCGGCTGTTCTCTGCTGGGTACCTGCGGAGCGCTGAATGCGGCAGCTTGGGTGGTCAGCCTGTTTTATGGTCGTCCCATCGATGATCTGGGCGGAGACTACCAGGAGTGCCACAACATAATTCAGAAGCTGGTAGAGCAGTTCCGAACTCGGTACGAGGGTATCCTCTGCTACGAGGTGATGAATCACAACATGGGAGGGGTGTACGATTGGCAGACACCTGAAGGAGACGCCGCATATATGGCACACAATGGGACCTTCCACTGTGCCACCACGGTGGCTTTCTGCGCCGAGCTTGTGGCCAGAATGATCGTGGAAGGCAAACTCAAAGCTCCGGAAGAGACTCATGTATCGACCGATGCATAAAACAGCGAGAAGCGAGGGGAGCGTGGAAGCATGAATTTTACGGACAAAGTGGTTGTGGTGACAGGGGCCGGCGGCGGAATTGGTGCCGCGGTGGTAAAAAAATTTACAGAGCATGGTGCTCGGGCCGCTCTGGTGGACCTGCGCAAGGAGCTCTGCCAGCAGGCGGCTGAAAAGCTTGGACTAGACAGTACCCAGGCCTTCTGTCTTGGCGCAGATATATCCGATCAGAAGCAGGTCCGTGCCGTTGTTGCTGCCATTCTGGAGCATTATGGCCGCATTGATGCTTTGGTCAATGCCGCTGGTATTCCCGGCCCCAGTGCCCGAATGGAGGACTACTCTTTTGCCGATGTCAAGAAGGTCTTTGATGTCAACGTATTTGGCACGTTTCTGATGATGCAGAATGTTTTGCCTATAATGCAGAAGCAGAAAGCCGGCGCCATTGTCAATTTGGGTTCCGTCTCCGGTATGTGTGCCTATCCTTATGAAATTGCATACGGTGCCAGTAAGGCAGCTGTCATCCAAATGGCGAGAAACGCCGCCAACGAGAACGGCGGAAACGGCGTGCGGATCAATGCTGTCTCGCCCGGCTGGGTAAATACCGGTATGATGAAGACCATTCTGGCCAGTTATAAAGATGTCGGTATCGAAAACAGCTCTGACAATGTGACTTTAGGGCCCTTGGGTCGCCCTGGAGAGCCTGAGGAAATTGCCCAGGCTATTGCCTTCCTCTGTTCCGAGGAAGCCTCTTATATCAACGGGACCAACTTTTTGGTGGACGGCGGCATGACCTTAGGATAATAGGATTTTGCCTCTGCCTCAACGACAGCATATTCGTGTAGTTCGCAAACAAATGAAATTTTATAGCAAACAGATTATTTTGTTCCCCTGACAAATATAATAAAATCATCACAAGCAAAGCCAAAACGCTGTAGAGAAAGGGAGGAAACAAAATGTTTATCGGCAATGTAGGTATGTTTGTCAAGGATCTGGAGGGCGCAAAAAAGTTTTTCACAGACTATTTTGACGCCAAGTTGGTAGCCACCTACAACGAGGAGGAAAACGGATATTACTCCTACATTATGCAGATCGGGGACGGTGCCAAGCTGGAGATTATGACCAAACCCGACATGGTAGACGTCCCCCAAGACCCCAACCGCGTAGGTCTGGCACACATCAACATCAAGGTCGACACAGTGGAAAAGCGGGACGAGATTATTGCCAAGCTGAAGCAGGACGGCTATAAAATCCTCTATGAGCCTGCTACCACCGGCGGTACTGAGTGCCGTGCAGTCACGTTTGAAGGCATTGTGCTCGAGATCAATCTCGCTCAATAAGGGAGTAAATCGGGAGATAAAGGAGGAATCCCTGTGGTAGAAATTATTACGATGATAGATGGCTGGCTGTGGGGGGCCCCCCTTACCGTGCTGATGTTTGGCTCCGGCATATTCTTTACCGTAATTTCTGGATTCTTTCAGTTTCGCCACTTTGGTTGGATTTTCAAGCGCACCATTGGCTCCATATTTAAGAAAGACGAAAGTGCAAAGAACACACCTGGTATGCTCAAGCCTTTTGAGACCGCATGCATCGCCATCGGCGGCACTGTAGGCTTCGGTAATATCGCAGGTGTGGCCACGGCAGTAGCCTCCGGTGGCCCCGGTGCCATCTTCTGGATGTGGGTCTGCGCCCTCACAGGCATGATCATAAAACAGGTGGAGGTTACGCTTGGTTGCTACTACCGAATGCGGGATAAAGGCAGCGAGGATACTTATGGCGGCCCTACCTACTACATGCAGCAGGGTCTAGGTGTTGCACATCACTGGGGTAAGCTTTGGAAAATTCCTGCTATCCTGTTCGGCTTTGGCATCGCCACTACCTTTGTTTTTACCTCCGGTACGCTGACTACTGCTCAGGTAGTTTCCGGTGCCTTCCATGTGCCTGATATCCAGATCGGCGGCATTACCGTGGAGGGTATCATTCTGATCGGTGCAGTCATTGTGATTATCGAGTACCTGATTACCACCGGCGGCTTCCACGGCGTAGCCAATGTCTTCAGCAAACTGGTTCCCTTTATGAGCATCGCCTACATTTTGATGGGCATTGGTATGATTCTGGTAAATATTACTGCGGTTCCTGCCACACTTGCCACTATCTTTGGCGGTGCTTTTACCGGCACTGCGGCCATCGGCGGCTTCGCCGGCGCTTCGGTCAGCAAAATTGTCAGTGTGGGTCTGGCCCGCTCGGTGTATTCCAATGAGGCTGGTTGGGGTACCTCCCCTATGATCCACGCCTCGGCTAAGACCCCGCATCCTGTGGAGCAGGGGTTGTGGGGCTCCTTTGAGGTGTTTTTTGACACCATCATCGTCTGCAGCATCACCGGTATTTCCACTATCATCTCTGGACAATGGGTCAGTGGCAGTGATGGCGGTGCTTTGGCAGTACAGGCCTTTGCTGAAGGCTTCGGCTCCTTCGGCGCCTTTGCCCTCGCCATTATTATGATCGTCTTCACGGTTACCACTGCCGGTGGCTGGTTTACCTATTACATGATTTGCCTCAAGCAGGTGTTCAAGCAGAGCGGCAGCATTATGGAAAAGATCATTGTAAAGGGTTATAAAATTTTGCGCTTCCTGCCTGGCCTGTTCTGGTGTATCTATTTGGTAAAGACCAATAACCAGGGCTTTGTCTGGACTCTGGTGGATGTATCTTCTGCAATTCCCACCTTTGTAAACATGTTTGTTATCCTTGTGCTTTCCGGTGATTACCTAAAGCTGCTTAAGGATTATAAAGCACGCCACTTCCATGTGGGTAAGGTGGATCCGGATTTCGACCTATTCTTTGAGGATAAGTTGAACAAAGAAAGCAAGTCCGTTTAACATACCATGCTGAGCATGAGGGCTCCAGGTTGATGCGTCATTATCAGCTTGGGGCCCTCTTTTCCACACTGCACACAGGAAAGGATGTATCTATGAAATACAACTTTGACGAGATTGTGGACCGTAGAGGAACTAACTCCATGAATGTGGAGGGATTCAGAGGGTATATATTCGGTACCTACCCAGGTATTGAATTCCCTTATACAGATGACGAGTTTATTCGCATGTGGGTTGCGGATATGGAATTCTCAACCGCGCCCGAGATCATTGAGGCTATCAAAGAGCGGGCTGATCGCAAAATTTTCGGTTACACCAACCTCTACGACGACCGATATTACCGTGCCTTCAGTGCCTGGTGCCGGAAACTTTACGGCTGGGACTTCCCCCAGGAGCAGCTGGTATTTACTCTGGGTGTGGTGGCAGCCCTGTATGAGCTGGTGGGGGATTTGGTACCCGAGGGGAAAAAGGTTCTGACACTCACGCCGGCATACAGCTATTTCCTTCATGCAGCGGAGCACAATCAGCGCGAACTGGTCAGCTCCCCATTAAAAAAGGATGCTCAGGGGCATTTTACTATTGACTGGGAGGATTTGGAGCAAAAAGCAGCGGATCCTGATGTAGCTGTACTGATTTTTTGTAACCCTCATAATCCCACGGGCCGTATCTGGACCTGGGAAGAGTTAGATCGTTTGAGCCAGCTGATTCAGAAAAATGATTTGTGGGTAATTTCGGACGAGATCCACTGCGATGTGCTTCGCAGCGATCGGCGTCACACCCCGTTAGGTAAAGTTATGCCCGACTATCAAAAGCTGGTCACCTGTATGTCCGCCAGCAAGGCCTTTAATTTGGCTGGAATGATGATGTCCAATATCATCGTCCGGGACGAGGCGCTCCGAAATTTGATGCATTTTCATGAGACCTGCGACATGAATCCCCTGTCCATCGCAGCGGTTCAGGCAGCCTATGAGAAAGGTTATGATTGGTTGATGGAGCTGCGGGCTTACCTGGACGCTAATTTTGACTATATGGAGCGGTTCTTTGCCCAAAGGATTCCTGCGGCAGTTGTTACAAAAGCTGAGGCAACTTATCTGGCTTGGATCGACATGAATCAGGTACTGCCCGGTGTAGAGGATTTGCCGCTTTTCTTTGCGCAGAAGGCTGGAGTACTGTTGGAGGGAGGCAACAGCCTCTTCGTGGGAAATGCAAAAGGCTACATCCGTCTTAACCTGGCCATGCCCAGAAGTATGCTTGCAAAAGGTCTGGAACATATCGCTGCTGCCATCGAAGGATACCAGGCTTAAGCCATTAAGGGTGCATGTTACAGCATGCAGCATATGAGTGAGAAACGCCTTATGCAAAGCTCTTTCATTTCTCTTAAACTCGCTCAAAAATCAAAAGAAAACCACTTAAATTCAAACATTTAAGTGGTTTTCTTTTTTGCCGCTATCGAAAAATAGCTCATCAAATATAGCCCTCCAGGATCATAGCAGGTAAAACGCTGGTTCCGCTTTGGGCTTTATACTGCTGTATACAGCGGCAAGGATCTGCTTCGGCACCCACCTGCTGATCTAGATCCAGCCGCCATGCTGTCGTTCCTGCTCCCTCTGGCCGCCTGCGAAATCCTCTCAGGCGGGATACCGTATCCCATCTGTGAGCACATCTCCGGAACCGTCTGAAGCCAGCGTCCGCAGTACACCGTTCTGATCCAGGCAGAGGAAGCAATCCCAGGCATACATCCACGCTGCGTAAGAGACCTGCTTTCCGATCTGCCGGAGCGTACAGTCCTGCCCATCCGCAAGAACTTCCCACAGGGCACCGTCCTCCTGGAGCAGAAAATGGCTGTCCACGGAGCGCACCCCATCCAAAAGGTGCGTCCCACTGTTCCCCTCCAAATCGTCATAGAGCCAGGCCGTTCCATCCTCTTTCAGAATAAAAAAAGAATCCTCCCACCGGCAGGCGTCCAGTACGCCCTCCAAAACCTGCCGCTGCCGGATCTCGCAGGTCCCGTTTTTCTGAAGGATAGGCTCCCACCGCCAGAGGGTGTGATCCCCCTTGATATAGAGGCCGCCGGGATAGGCCTCGCAGGAGGCGGACAGGACCTGGTCATCAAGGTAAACCGGCTCCTTCCAGCTCTCCGCCCCCAAAAGGTCGCCCCAGGCCCACAGGGTGCCGTCCTGCTTGACCATGGCATAGGTCTCGGAATACTGGGCGACGGAGGACACCTCTTCCAAGATGGGGACAAATTCTGCGGGAGCCTCTCCGTAGTAGGCGCCCGGCAGACGGCTGCCCGTATCGCCTCCCATCCCCCAGAGAGTCCCGCTCCGATCAATGGCGTAGTTGACCCACTGGCCGGCATAGACAGCAGCTGCATTTTCCAACAGTTCCGTATAACTGCCGTCCTTCTCCACCTGGAGCAAGGTTCCGTCTTCCCGGATGGCATAGCACTCGGTCAGGGCGGAGACCGGTACCTCCGCCACCGGAAGAACACCTGTCTCGGGAGAGGGCCCTGGTATTTCTTTCGTGGAATATCCAGCCAGCAGCGTGGGTACATCGGAATCCGGCGCAAGCATCCAAAGCTGTCCTTCTTTATCCAGAGCGAGGATCCCTTGCTCCCCCCTTACCGCACTGGCTGCGTTGTCCATGAGACGAACAGGGGTATCATCATCCAAGCTCCAGAGTGTATGGTCCTCCGTGATAGCCAGATCAATGGTAAAGAAGATCACATCCTCCATCCAGAGCTCCAGGTCGGTGTAAGCGCAGCTCTCCTTTTGCCACCAGCCCATTCGCCACAGACTGTTGTCCGCTTTCCGCACCAGGAGCCGACGTCCAGAGGAGGCTACGTCTGTTACTCCCTCCAAAATCTGCCGCGGCTCCAACCAAGGCTCTTCAAGGTCTGTATTCAAAGGCAAAAGCGTCCCCCACACATAGAGCGTGCCTTCCGTATCTATGGCATAAAAAGCAGAGGAGTTTGCCTCTATTTTTACGATATCGGTTAAAATCTGCTTTGGCTGAAAGCTCTTGCCTCCGCCACACTGCCACACGGTGCCGTCAGAGCGAAGGGCACATGCGCTCTCACCCGACGGGGCAGCCATAATCACGTTGTCCATCAAAAAGCGAGGAGTGTATGGGTCCGCTTCCGCATCTGCTTCCGGAAGCAGGCCAGAGAGGCTGGAGCCGATCCCCCAAAGGGTTCCGTCCTGGCATAGCACCAGCGTGACCCACTGTCCCGCGTAGACAGCAGTGACATCCTCCATCATCTCCACTGCCCCGTCATAGGTCATCCCTACCGCAGGACTGTTGATAAGTCCACGGTAGTTGTCACCCCAGCCCACCAGCGTGCCGTCTTCCCGAATGGCATAATAGGTCATATAGCTGCTGGCAATCGCTGTAAAAGCATCCTCCCGATAAGGCCCCTCGGGTGCAGGGGCCGGGGTGGAGGCAGAAGGGGATGCAGGCTGCGAAGGCAAGCTCGGATCCGCATCAGCGGAGGTACAGCCGGAAACGCTGAGGAGGAGCAACAGGCAAATCAGCGAGAGATACAGTCTGCTTACTTTCATGGCACGTTCCTTCCTTTACCTCACAAAAGGCACAAGTAAACCGACACTTCCGTACTATTTTGCTTGAAAAATGTCCAGATTCTGTTCTGTCAACGACTTTGTATATGGATTTAACATTTCATTTACGATCTCCAGAGTTTCCTCCGGGTAGAGTTCATAGCACCATTCCACCCCTTTATATTTTACCGTCCCATCACCTGGCAGCGTCGCAAAGGAAAGGCCGGTTTCCAGCGGAAAGTCCAGGAGCGACGAAACAAACCACGCCATATGCTCCGCCTTCAGATCCGTAACCACATTTTCCTTCCAGATTTCTATGTACTCAAATATCTTTTGCGGGTTCTTGAGCAGCTTTTTCGCGATGGCAACCAAAACCTGCTGCTGTGTGCGTGTCCTTCCGATATCCGAGTCGGGATAGGCCATGGTGCCGTCGGAGTTTTTCCTCAGGCGGCAGATTGCCAGGGCTTCTTTCCCGTTGATGTGCTGCATTCCGGGTTCGAAATGGATGTGCAGATCCTGAAGCGGATCATCATAGGACATATGGATGGGCACATCAAAGTCGATCCCATCCACCGCGTCCACCACTTGAACAAAGCCATCCACATCCACACAGATATAATAATCAATCGGGATACCCAGCATCCGGGATACTTCATCCCGCAATGCCTCGATCCCGTCGTGGTAGACCGCGTTGATCTTGGGAAAACGGCGGTCCACCAGCGTATCTCTCGGAATGGACACCAGCCCCGCCGTCTGCTCTACCGTGTCATACGTCAGCACCATAATGGTGTCCGCGTTTGCGCTTGCCTGGTCTGACGCCACAAGCAAGAACGTATAGCACAAGCGCCTGCGCTCAAAATTCCCCTGCGTGCTTGACGGCGCCGGCGTGTGCACCGCGTCTTCTCCGGCCTGTACCTGTGTTTCCGCAGGAGAAGCCTCCGCCATGGGAGGCGGTTTGATCACTGCCTTCCACGCGAGATAGGCGATCACGATAATCGCTGATAGAACGACAGCCATCAGATACAATCGTTTCAAGATGCGGGGAAAAGATGATGCTTTGCGTGCACGCTTTCCAGGCATAAAATCAACTTCTTTCCGGCTATATAGAACTGCCTATTATCATTATTTACAGTCTTGTGGAAAACCGGACAGCCATCGACAAAGTTATTCGAAGTTCCCTTCCTCGGGCCGGCTAAGAAAGCCATGTGCCCTCCTGGTTCTATTGGGGAACTCCAGTAAACAAAGGCGGTTCTCATACGCTGTCAACAGAGAGAAGCAGGAGAAAAAATCATCGTCTCTCCCCGCAGTACGGATAGTCTCCTGCTTCTGGATAGATGCCGGCAGTGGTGAGGGAGCGATTTCACCCACCCATGGGTGGGGCAAGCAGAACATTTGGCTTGCCGCAAGCGGCTGCCAAACGCGTTTTTGCGGGCAGAAGCCCGCACCCACTTTTGTTCTGACCAGCGGCGTAACCGCCTGTGGGGTACTGTGCGCCCTGCGTTGGGATGGGGAAGGGCAGCTGGAACTAGCGGAGGTTACAACGACCCGCAGTGCGGGACTGTCTTGGGCAGCCGAAACGGCGAAAGCTGATGCAGCTGGTGGATGCGGAAAACCCGCTGCGGGAGAAGCTCTCTCTGGCCAGCTTTATCGCCGGATTCAAGCTAGCCCAGGAAATTGCAAAAGAACTGGAGGTGACACTGCTTGGAAAAGAAATGAGCTAACGGAGAGGGCAACATCAGGAAGCGGAGGGATGGCCGCTGGGAGGGCCGGTACACGGCTGGGTATAGTCCCAAAACCGGAAAACAGATCATCAAGAATATCCTAGGTAAGACTCAGGGAGAAGTCAAGGAAAAGCTGAAAAAAGCTCTGGAGGAGTGCCAGGGTTTAGACATCAGCAAGGCAGCAGACGAGTACACTGTGACTACCTGGCTGCGCACCTGGTATAAGCTCTACGCCAAACCCAATGTGCATATTGCCACGGCAAATCGCTATGATCTCATTATTGAGACCTACACAATCCCTCACATCGGTGACATCAAGCTAAAGAAGCTGACCACCAGGCACCTGCAAAAGCTCTACAAAGAGTTATTGGAAGATGGCAGAATACACATTGGAAAGGCGCAGGTAAAGGGGCTGAGCACCACCACGGTCCACAGCGTGCACCTAATGCTCCATGCAGCTCTGGAACGAGCGATCAAGGAGCGGCTGATACCCAGGAATCCCACCAAGGACTGTATTGCTCCAAAGCCCTGAAAGATCAAAATGCAGATTCTGCCGCCCAAGGCCATGCACGCCTATCTGGAAGCCGCCAAAACCCAAGATCTCCTTCCCATTTTCTATCCGAAACTGGTCAGCGGACTGCGGAAGGGAGAGCTGGTGGCTTTGCGGTGGGATGACGTAGACATCCGAAGCAAAACGATCTCCGTCGGCAAGCAGTATATCCGCAACCCGGACGGCTCCCTGGAGCTCACCCGGCCTAAAACGGAAAACTCCGTCCGCTTGGTATCCATCCCACAGACAGCAGTGAATTTACTTATCCAGGAGCACAGCAAGCACCCGGACGGCCCTTACCTGTTTCTGTCTCCTATTACCGGGGAAATGTACCACCCAGATTCGGTGGTAAACCTGCTCCTGAAGGACGCTGGGCTCCCTCACATCCGCTTCCACGATCTGCGGCGCACCTTTGCACAGCTCTCCAGAACGGCGTAAACGTAAAGACGGTGTCCTCCATGCTGGGGCACTATGACGCAGAATTTACACTCCGCACCTACACCCATGCAACAAGACAAAAGCAGGACGAGGCAGCAACCGCCATGGGCAGCTTTATGGAGCAGGTCATGTAAGACAGAGAGAAAAAGCCGGGCAGGAATCGCAAACTTCCTGCCCGGCACTGTTTAAACCTTTCCGGCCATTTCGGCGTGCGGGTCACGGTGTGGCTCAGAAGGTTGACCCACATTTTGACCCACACCAAAAAATCAAAAATCGCAACAAAAAAGCCCTGAAAGCCAAAGTTTTCAAGGCTTTTTGGAGCTGCTATCCGGATTTGAACCGGAGACCTCATCCTTACCAACGCTAAATTTTTAATTTTTTTAATCTTTTTCTCTTGTTTACGGGTATTTTCGCTCTGGGAAAATTGCTTTCCAACACTTTTAAAACGCAAAATTTCCGGCCATTCCGGCCCTGTCTGTGGCTGTTCGTGTGGTCAGTAAGCTACAAAACAGTTTTGAGATATTTTGATCAAAGTGATTTTAATACACTGTTAACAAAGATAGAAACCAAGGCGATGTGGACACAGCAGCCCGCCGGATACCGCCACCGCCTATCTGAAATCCGTTCCGCTATTGCTCCCCCCAATTTCATAAGCATCGTCGCAAAAGCAGTAAGAAGAGCGGCTCTGAATTTCTCAAAGCCGCTTCAAAATCATATTTAGCCAATAGAATTATAATGCCTCCAGCTTTGCGAGCAGATAGGTCAGGGAGCTGTCATAAAAGACAAAGTCATCTGCCAGACCGGCATTTTTTGTGTCCACAGCCACTTTGCGCACAACGGCTTGTTCCGGCCTGACCAGGAGCAGGATCTTTATATTCTGCTCATTCTGCCGAATGGAACGGCAGATCTCAACTGCCAACTCCACATCCACCTGATCCACAACATCCAATATCACCACATCAGCGTGGAAAATATCAACTCCCACAATAGCCTGCGGATAATTGAGTTGGGCCGCCCACAGGAAGCCAAGCTCCGATTTGGATTGAATGGCTGCCGATAGCCCCTGTCCCAGCATTTTATTGGATGATATAAATAGAAGTGTTTTCATGGTCGGCACCCTCTATCCAATGCAAATGTTTTTCTGATTGCTCCCGGTAGGCGTCCCGGCTCTCCGCCACACGGTTCGCTCCCACCGGGAGCTTTCCTTTCGGCTTACGCCCACGGGTCGGCGGACTTAGGGGTGCGGACACCGGTGAGCAGATATTGCTCCCAGAGGAACCATTTCCCATCGCTGCCCCGCTGTCGGAGTTTGATGGGGCGAGGGCTGTCCGCGCCGCCGCAGGGGATAAACAGTTTCATATAGCCCTGCTCCTCACCGGAAACATGGTTGCTTTCCACCCGGATGGTATAGGGCTGGGCGGGTGTGTAATTGTTGTCGGGGGTAGAGCCGGCAAAGTAGGTGAATGGAAGGTAGGTCTTTCCGTCACGAAAACGGTCGTTTAAGAAGGATATCTCCTGTCCGCTCAAAGGACGGGGCCCCCGCAGCCAATTCAGCATATCCGTGCCGATCTGCCGGTCAGCGGCATAGGCGCACAGGGCCAGCACGGTCAGCGCCGCCGCCTGAAAGGGGGTGTCAAGG
The DNA here is from genome assembly GCF_052065355.1 of Flavonifractor sp. HCP28S3_F3. Lineage (NCBI taxonomy): Bacteria > Bacillati > Bacillota > Clostridia > Eubacteriales > Oscillospiraceae > Flavonifractor > Flavonifractor sp. HCP28S3_F3. The sequence goes on along the minus strand of NZ_JBQHUF010000013.1, from coordinate 60,642 downwards.
GCCGCCTCCGGGAGAGCCTGCAGCTGGGCAAGGCTCTCAGGGAGGGCCGCAAAGGTAAAGGTTTCCCGCTTGTTTCCAATGGCTGTGGCTGCCGTCGCCGCGGCATCCACGGCGGACTGCTTTAGCCTGTCAAAAATACTCATACAAATACTCCTTTCACGCCTGTCCCACACTCGTGCGCCTGATGTTCTCTCAGCCATAGGCGCGTATCAGTTCCATACAGGTCATGCCCTCGCCAAAAAAGGGTGGACACACACCGGTTTCACGATCCTGCTGGATATGGAGAGATTCGCCGGAGGGGTCGATCAGCACCGGGAAGCTGCCGCTCATGCGGGTGCCCGCGCCGTCCGAGAGGTCCAGATACAGGCAGTCGCCCTCCATACGCCAGATGCCGGAATACGAGTACGCATACTCCTGCCCATCCTCCGGCTGATGGTAGAGATCGATGCGTCCGGAATAGTCCGGGTCGCTGTCGCCCCAGCCGAACTCCATGTACCACTGCTCGCAGGTCCAATTTGTGTAAGCCAGCCCCCAGTCTGTGGGCGGCAGCCACCAGTCGTCCCCGGACGGCTCCCAGTCCTCGGGGTAGTCCAACCCGGTCACATAGCCCCAGATGCCGAAATCCATCAGCATGGGAAGGTAGTTCTCCCCGGTGGGCACGATGGGAATGCCGTATTCATCGGTCAGCGGAAGCCACTTCACCTCCACGCCATCGTTTGTCACAAGGACGATCTCCGTGTCCGGTTCATCCCGCCATTGCTCATAATTTACGAATATCAGTACAGACTGAGCACACTCCTCCCGGTAGAGCACCTCACCCGGTACAGGCCAAACGCCGTTACCAAGAGATTCCCAGGTGACATGGTTCACGGCAAGGCTGGTATTCTTATCCCGGGGAACGATGCAGAATAAATCACCATAGCCCGGGCCAAGGATATGTTCGGCCGGTATATTTAGTAGAAACGGCATGGCCTCCACCAATCCGGCACAATTCTCCACCAGCCAGTCCGACAGCGGGGTGGAGTCCCCCTGCTTCCTGTATCCCAGATAGGCGACCGCGCCGGCGTACTGGTCATCGTATGCCATGGCGTCATACAACAGGTTCAGGGACTCCTCCGCCAGCTTCGGGTCCACCTCCGCCGTTACTTCTCCGCTGCCGGACGGTGTTTCTACCCGGTTGTCCTTTTCGCCCTTGCTGCCGGAAAGCGTTCCCGCCGTGCTGCCTGTTTCCGTTTCAACGGGCTGTGCGTCTTTGCCGCCGCAGGCAGTCAGGCCCAAAGCCAGCATCATGCACAGAAATACCGGTAGGAGCCGGCGTTGGAGCAAATGCTTCATGGCGCAGCCTCCTTCTCAGAATTTCCCGCTGCGGCCACTGCCGCCTCCGCCGCTTTCACTTCTGGTACCGCTTGCGCTGCTCTTTTCGATTTTGGTGCGCGTCTCGATGGTGTGGGAATACCGGTCATACTGCTGTGTCAGGTGCAGCCCGCCTTCGGTAAGGTAGGCATCGGCCTCTTTCTTTTGATGAACCGACTTCATACTGCGCAGGAGGAGAACGCAAATTCCCCCCGCGATCAGGCAGGAAATACCCACGGCAATGGCAGCCTTCGGCCAAGGGGAGCTGCGCACCGGCTTCCCTTCTTCTGCCTTTGTCAGAAATTCGTCACAGGCGTCCAGATAGTGGGAGATGCCTCCGTACCAGTCGTTGTCCCCAAAGTCACCCAGGAACCGCTCCTCCAGTTCTTCCTGTCCGAATTCATCAAAGGCATATTCGGCGTACCCGCCGTAGACGAACATGCCATAGTCCCGCTCCTCCATACTGAACAGAACAATAATACCATCCCGGTCAGTTCCGAAACCGAGCTCACTGCCGTGGTAGAGCTGATAGGTGACCTCATATACGCCGCCGTCTCCATAGTCGGTGTAGTCATCTACCAGGGCGAAATAGACGCCGCAATGCTGGCGGCTGGAAATATCTGCGGCCCGGGTCTCCAGCTCCTCCCACTCCTCAAAGGTGAGCAGGTCACTGATATCAAACACATACTGCATGCTGACGCTGTCCGGCTGGGACGCTTCGGGTGTTTCCGGTGTCTCCGGTATGTCCGGGCCGGAGGCGTCCGGCGGGCAGTTTGTGAGGATGTAATCCTCCGCCGCCTGTGCCATGGCATCCACCGCCTGAGTCAGCGCCACAGCGCTCATGGTAATCTCCTCGCCGTTCCAGGCCCGCTGGGCCATGGAGGGCTCCACCGCGTTATGGATGGCGTCGGCCAGGGCCTGGCTGCTGCCCCGGTCTTCGCTCAGGTTTGCGTAAACGCACCAGCCATCGGCAGGCATGGCGTAGGTGCCCGTATCCTGCGGCTCCATCAGGATGGTCAGCGTGGCCCCTTCCCTGTCGTCTCCATAGCCATACCCGTACGCATCGTAGATCCCCGCGGCGGTATCGGCAATGCTGTCATAGCTGATCTGGGTCAGCACATCCACCCGCAGGTCGATACCCAGCTCCTCCGAAAGCTCCGGGAGGGTCTGCTCGCCCTGCATGGTCAGCGTGGCGGAGCCCAGTTCCTCTGTTTCATCATAAATCACGCCATATTCCGTGAAAGCCAGAGCAGGCGTGCAAAGAGAGAGGGCCAACAGGAGGAGCACCACAAAAACAGAGCATGTTTTCTTCATATCCGATCTCCCCCTTCTCACAGCAGAAAGACCGCCAGCACCGAGCCCAACACCGACAGAGGGGCGGCTATAGCAGCAAACAGGCCCCAGAACCTGCCCCAGCTGACCGGCAGATCGCCCACCAGTTTTCCGGTCTGGCCGTTCATGGCAAAGAGAAAGTCCTTCCCCTTCCATTTGGTGTTCAGCATCCAGACGGGCATCAGGGCGTAGTGCACCTTGCCCCGTTTCAGGCTGACGGTTTCATTTACGAGCGTACAGGTCCCATAGCCTGTTACCGTGGCACGCAGCGTTGCGGACAGGGTCCCCTCGCAGCGCTGATCCGCCCGCTGCCGGCACTGGTCCACCGTCACATCGAACTTATCGGCCAGAAAACCGGGGAGATAAGCCGTGGAAAAGGGCTTCAGCTCCTGATAATCATAGGGCTCGATGGAATCCATGTGGTCGTCCGGCATCTTGCTGGAGGCATCCGCCGGGATCTTCTCAAAGGCGATCCATCCGGCCCGGTAGACGTCGTAGTGCTCCGTCTCCGTGATCTCATAGTCGCCGGAGCGGTATGTATGGGAGCGGGTAGCGGCATAACGGGCATCGCCCTCCGCCTCGCCGTCGAACATCCAGAAGGGGACATAGACCCCCTGGATCTTCTGCACATGGTTCTCCTGGGTAAAGCTCTTGGGTAAGAGAATTTTCCCTTTATAGTGGTTTTTCAGGGCCTTGACGGCATCTTCCTTGCTCAGCTTGAAGGGAATGATGAAATCCGGCTTCAGCTGCCCGGAAAACTGCCCCGGCACCACGGTGGGATTGCCGCAGTAGGGACAGGAGGTGGCCGCCGTGTTTTCGTCGCAGATGAGCTCCGCGCCGCAGCTGGGGCAGCTGTATGCCCGCATGCCGTCGCCCTCCGTGCCCCAGTCCTCGGAAAAGCCGGAGGTGTCCCACGCGTCTCCATCCTCAGAAGGCGGGTTCTGTCCGGCATTCGCCTCCTCTGCCGCCTGCTGGGCTGCCGCCGCTTTTTCCTCCTTCTCTGCGTAAAGCGCCTCAATTTCCGCTACCTCATAACTGGCGCCGCAGTATTCACACTCCAGCTTTCCGGACGCTCCCACGAAATGGAGCGGGCCCGTACAAGCCGGACACTGATAATTTGTGACCTGTGTTGGCATGTAAATGCCTCCTTTCCGTACCGGAGCAGACCGGGAACAGCCCAGAATCCGCAGCAGTTTACCAGACCGAGCTTTCAGTGAACCAGCTGTCCAGCGTCAGCGTATACGGCTGTGGGTCATCCTGCGGCATAAACGGCAGACTGACACCGTTCTCACCGGCGCCCAACACCATCTCCTCGCCGCTGGGGCTGATCAGAAGGGGATAAGTCTCAGAGATATAATACGGGCCGTCTGTGACGCCATAGTTTTCGCCGCCCACCAGGGACAGACTGATAGTCACATAGCTGGGCCCGTCCATGACGGATGTGATCTCCCAGTAGCCGCCCCACATCTCTTCGAAAAGATCCGAGCCCTCGTACTGCCAATCCAGATCTACACTTCCGCCGTTCTCATCCTCAGGGAAGAACCACAGGTAGTAATTTGCTGTGCGGCCCGTATCCCACGCCGCTGCCTGTGTGGTCCAGCAGCCCTCAAGCCCCCACGAATAGACTCCGCTATAGCCGTCACTCAGCCACGGTGCAAGCTCCGAAGACACGTCCTGCCAGCCGTATTCCGTAAAGTCGAAGGAGAGGTAGTCTCCGGTTTCCGATATGCACGGCCAAAGATAGCTCATGGAGTCGAGGGATGGGTACCATTCGCAGGAATTCCCGCTGTTGTCAGTGATCCAGACCTGCGTGTCTGCCTCGTATGCAACGCCATTGAGATTGGCAAAGAACAGCACCGGTTCCCCGCTTTCCGACCGATAGCAGACCTCTGTGTTCTCGTAGGTATAGGTATTCTCATTCCATTGCACACGATTGATGGCGACCGTCGCGTTTTCATCCACCGGCACGATACAGTACAGATGTCCCGTGCTGCCGATGATATGGTTTTCATCGATCTCCGCAAGGAAAGGATATGCCTCCAGCATGGCCTGGTCTGCCGCGGACAGCCAGTCATCACCTTCTTCCACATAGCCCAGATACGCTGCGCCGAACATGGTCTGGGGGAAATCGATTCTGTCCCGCAGCCAGACAAGAGATTGTTCCGCTTCCGCGGAGAATCCGGTCGGTGTCGGCTGCATATCCGATCCCCCGGCCCCCGGGCGCAGCTTTTCCGGCAGTTTTTGATCGGGCATACCAGACAGCGTCTCACCATCGGCGCTTCGATTTGGTTCGTCTGTTCCCGCTTGCTGTTTTTGCGCGCAGGCACAGAGAGACAGCACCAGAACCAGTATTAGAAAAAATGCGATCACTCGTTTTGATGTCCTTTTCATAACTGCTCCTTTCAAACGTCACTGCTCCATACCATTGCGCAAACGGGGATCGCTCCGACCCAAATGGGGCGGGAACGATCCCCATTCTGGTGTCATCCGATGCTGTCCGGCATAGGCTCCTCCGCATCGATCAGAGGCAGATACCAGCTGTCATAGAGATTGGGCAGATCCTCCTCGTCCACATCCACCCAATAGGTCCCCCACGGGCGCAGGTAGATATCATAGTGGAACGCATCTCCGCCGTTTTCGTAATCACCGTCAATGTGGATCATGTCCCCATAGTCCACCAGTCCCGGGTCAACGATCCAGTCCCCGTGCTCCAGCGCAATATCCGTGAAGGCACCGCCCTCGGATGTCATGGTGCCATATATGCTGGTCCCATCATCACTGAGGCTGACCGATGCGGAGACCATCGGTTCCGATTTCGTGTAGTCCTCATCCCAGAGGGTGACAGTGCCCGTGCCGTCCCCGCCGATGTCAATGGCGCCGCATATGTCCCACCAGGCGCCCTCCAGATCCTCGTAGTCGCCCGAGCAGCCGGTCATGATCCACCAGCCGTACCAGTCGCCGTTCCACCAGTCCAGCAGTATATCTCCGGTTCCAGTATCCTGACCCGTACCGCTTCCCGCCGCTTCCCGGCTGAGTGTGGACGGATCGACGGTGATCTTACCGGTTTTGTCGCCGAACGCCTCCTCAAAGGTCACCTCGACCTTGCTGGTGGTATCCGCCAGCACAAAGGCGGTGCGGAGTTCAAGGGTTTCACCCGGCGCGACATCCGTAAATTGACTGTCGATCACCGTGTCGTAGGAGTCGCTGTTCGCAAAGACGGTGGCGATAGCCAATTCTGCGCCGTTCTGTATCGCTGTTTCAGAGATGGACCATACATAGGAGCCGCTGTCCTTGCTGTTGTTGGTAAAATCCAGCGTCAGGACCAGCGCGTCGTTTCCATCTGAGTCCTCCATGATGCTGGCCCCCTTGTAGAGCAGCGCATAGTCCCCGATCTGGAGCGAATTGGACTCTTTCGGGTCGTCCTTGCCGCAGGCGGCCAGACTGAGCAGCATCGCCGCCGCAAGCAGGACGCAGAATAACCTCGTGCGTTTCATGTCAGATCCTCCTTAAAAGCCGCTGAGTTTGAATGCCACCAGTTCCATCGCGGACTCGTCCGCCCGGTCTTCGGTCATGATAGCCAGGATGCTGCCGTCAGCCAGCTTCGCGCCGCCGCAGAACCAGGGATAGTCCGTGCCGAACAGGTCGCCGTCATCCGCCTCGCCGAGATAGGCGCCGTCCTTGGTCCAGAGCACCACCTCACGCATATTTCCGTCCAGGGCCAGATAGCCATTTGCGGTCTGCGTAATAAAGGTAATGCTTCCCAGGCCGCTTCCGTCGGAATCTGCCAAAGTCATTTGCAGCGCGCCATTGCTGTCATAGACAAACACCTTGTGACCGCTGCCATCCACGGCAGACCCGCAGACATAGATGTGGCTGTCGTCGATCAGCAGATGACTGAGGATATCCACTTCCTGGAATACAATGGGCTCCGTCTTGAGGGCTCCGCCGGAGAGGGTGATCTTTTCACATTCCGGGCCGGAGAACCAGCTGACGCCCCAGGTCCCGGATGGGTGCATGGTGACGTGATCCGGGCCCTCATAGGACGCCGTCTGTGCGCCGTCCTTCCAGCTGATCAGCGGCTCCATAAAATTCGCCAGCCAGAGGGTCCCTGTGGTGTCGGCGGAAATATCCTCATATTCCGCGTCCAGCACAATATCCTCCGCAAAGTTCAGAGATGCGCCGTCGTAATCGAAGCGCTTCAATTCTCCGTCCACCAGAAGGTAAGCCTGATCTCCTGTGACAGCAGCTGCGTGATTGAAGGTCTCCTTTGTGATGATGCAGTCTGTAATAGGCAGCCACTGGCTGCTGAGCGTATACGTCCCCACCATGACGCTGCGGGGCTGGGCGGAGAAGGGCTCGCCTTCCCAGTACCAGGGGCCATCCACATTTCCCACGTCCTCCAGGTTGATGGTCAGCCCGGACAGCAGCTTATCCACCCGCTCATCCTCGTACTCGCCGATGATCTCGATCAGAACCGTTGCACCGGCGCCCTCCGCGCGGCCAAAATACCGCAGGCACGGAGACCCCCAATAGTTTCCTTCGGCCTCGAGGCAGTCAATGCCGCCGACTTGGGTAAAGTCATAGGCCTGATTGACCGCATATTCGTATTCGTCAAAGCCAAAGCTGGTGAGATAGTCACGGAAGTTATACGGCCCTTCCACGGAAACACGGATCTCCGCATTGATCACCTCTGAGCCGTCTGCTTCATCAGGAATCACCAGAATGATCTTGGAGAAATCTTCATCATCATAAAAATCATCTTCTTCGTAGACCCAGCCGTCCGCTTCATCGTAGGACAGATCCCACAGGGGTGTATGTATCGTTGATTCAGCCGCTGGCTGCGCAGGTGGCTTTGTCTGCTCCGTTCCTTTCGGCGTCGGGCTCGGCTCCGGGCTGTCCTTGCCGCAGGCCGCGAGGGCGAACAGCATCAGCGACGCGAGAAGCAAGCAGGATATCCTTAACCTGGTTTTCATTGCTATTCTCCTCCCTGTCATTTCTTATTTTTTGCTGCCGAAAAACGGCGTCAGCAGTTCTGCCACCTTGCTGATGGGCATGGTCTGCAGGATCACCTTACCGGGGCCCCTGACAACGGTATTAAAAATACCCTCGCCGCCCAGGAGCATGTTCTTCGCGCCCTTGACCATCACCACATCCATGGAGCAGCTCTCTTCCATTGCCGCCAGATATCCCGTGCTGACCAGAAGCTCCTGTCCGGCGCTCAGGTCATACTCTGCCGCGTGACCGTCGATCTCAATAAAGGCGATCCCGTTTCCGCTCAGTTTCTGCATGATGAAGCCCTCGCCGCCAAAGATGCCGGAGCCCAGTTTTTTCTGGAAGTGCATGGATAGTTCCACACCCTCCTCAGAGGCAAGAAACGCGCTTTTCTGCACAATCATGGACCGGCCGGCACTGATGTTCAGAGCCTTGATGGCCCCGGGAAAGCTGGAAGCGAAGGCGATGAACCCGTCCCCACCCTCTGCGGTGAACTTGTTCTGGAATGCGGAATCACCGGACACCAGCCGCCCCAGCATCTTCTTCATACCGCCTCCGGTGGTGGTTTCCATTTTCATATTTGGGCTCATCCAGCTCATGCTGCCGCTCTCCGTGATCATGGATTCGCCTGGGGACAATTCACATACGACGACCGGCAGATTTTCTCCTAAAATTTCATACTTCTTCATGGTGAAGCTCCTTTCATTTTCGTTGTTTTCTATTGCTCCAAGATATTCTTATCCGTTGATTGCGCCGCCGCAAAACTCGCAGCAGCCGCTGGCATCCGGTGTGGTGGTCGCCCCGCAGTACGGACAGGTCACCGCCGCCTTGGGTGCTGCTGCCGCGGCCGCTTCCTCCCGCGCCTGCTGCCGGACCTGCAGCAGCGCATCCCGGATCTCACAGCCCATTTCCTCATATTGCCGGTATTCCACGCTGGAGCGCACCTCCTCCGCGTTGGAGGTCAGGGAGCCGCCGTCCATTCCGCCGGCTTTAGCCCGGAGACCCCCGCGGGGTCTGCGCATGGCGTTGGGCCCATCCAGCAGTGTTTCCTCATCGTTATCCACTGAGCTGCTGTTGAGTTGGAAGCGGATCTCGCTGAAATAGGGATTGTTGACGTTGATCACGATGTAGAAATCGTAGGAATAGGCATACCGTTTGGGATTGAAGCTCTGCCGCTCTCCATCCTTATCCCTGTATTCGATCTCCGTCCTGCGCTCGTCGATGTCCAGCTTGCAGCCGGTCACATCGGAGAAGGACAGCACATCCGGATTGGCCTCCTCCCAATTTCTGGCGGAGGTGACCATAAACAGACCCGCATCCTCGTCCAGCAGCACCTTGGTACGCTCACCCAGAGTACGGGTGGTGCGAAAAGAGGATACCTTGGCTTGATTGGCCTCCCGGTAGGTCAGCTGCTCCTGGATCTCCGCCACCGTGCTCTGGCGGCGGTCGCTGAACCAGGGGGAGAGCTTGGCGGCACATTCCTTGCACAGATTGCCGTCCTCCAGCTTGCGGTTGCCCAGCAGCCCGATCTCGCCGCCGCAGACCGAGCATTCCTTTTTATCAAATAGTTTTCCAAAGAGCCCCATCATCTGCACCCCTTTCTGAAGCCGCTTACGCGGTGCCCTTCATCTGCATGGCGCCGTAGACATACAATCCCGGCAGCAGAAGGTTGAGCACCAGACTGGTGATGCTGAACTGGCCTCCGCCTACAAAACCGATGATGATGGAGATGATCGCTAAGATCGCAATGATAATGCCCCATTTGACGCAGGAAGCGGCCTTCTGGGGTGCGCTGCAGGCCCCGATGCCCTTAATGCCCGCGATAAACTGGATCACAGAGGCCACAGTCACAAGAATGGAGCTGGCATAGAGCAGGCCGGTACCCTCCGCGCTCCCCGACAGGGCTGCCAGGGCGCTGACGCCGAGAATGGCGATGACGCCGGCGATGGCGGCGATGATGCCGCCGATGATCATGAGAATGGATGTGACTTTCAAAATCTTCTGACCTTTCATTTGTAGTACCTCCTATGTTCTGTTTTTATGGATCGCTTTGCGTACTATGGCTGTTCATCCAGCAGGCACAGGGCCAGCTCTGTAAAATACGCCCGGAGCTGCTTCGCTGTTTCCTGATCCAATTTCTTCTGCTGCTGTTTGCCGTCAGAGTAATAGAGGGTGCAGGCCGGCTTTTCCGAGCTGCCGTCCGGCTGTTCTTCCAGACGGATCTCCTCCGCAAACGCGGTGAAGGCATCCCACTCCTCATCTGACACGGCCCAGTCACTCCAGATCTCCTGCTTCCGACCGGACGGGGTAAACCTGGCCCGGAGGATATATGGGGCGTCCTCTCCGTACACAACAGACGAACCCCGGTCGAATTGGAAGGAATAGTCCTTGGAGAAGAGAGCCCCGGACTGCCCCATATAGAAGCCGCTCAGCTCCGGCGGGGCATAGCGGGGGATCTCCCGTCCAATGGGGTCGGCCAGCTCCTCCAGCAGAGCGATCAGCGTATGGATACGGCGGTCGTTTGGCGGATTATAACGGATGCTCCGTGTTCCGTCTTCTGTGCTCCAGGTCAGGATCAGGCTGGTGGAGTCCCCGCCATCCATGACTTCGATCCCCGGTGGCAGCTTCACCTCACGCCGGTTTTCCGGGATGGGCTCCATCAGCGGGTAGAGCTCCAGAATGATCTGCTCCACATCCGACCACTGAGCCGCGGTGATGGGGACATTCTCTTTGGTGGACGGATGATACCAGTCCTCGTCCTCCGCCGTATCCGGATCAAGGGCCGGATAATAGCTTGTTTCCAGAATAGCCACCGGCGAAAGCGTGATGGCAAAATCCGCTCTGGCAACCATGCCGCTGGTGTGGCTGTATGTGACGCCGGTCAAGGTACCGGGCGGCACGGCAGATTTCTTCTGTATGGATGAATCACCTCCCTGATGACCTCTGAAACAATATCCCGCAGCCGCCAGAAGCAGGAACAGACCTACAACAGAAAATACGGCGGTTTTTCTTCCACGGGTCATCCCTGCACATCGCCATCGTCAAAGGGATCGCCGCACTCCGGGCAGAACTTGGGCGGATGGGCGGGATCATCTGGCTCCCAGCCACATTTGTCGCATTTGTACTGGGGTACGCCAGCGGGCTTTTTCGCCCCGCACTCCGCGCAGAATTTCCCTTTGTTCACCGCGCCGCAGGAACAGGTCCAGCCGTCCGCTGCGGGCCGGGGCTTGCCGCACTCTGGGCAGAATTTTCCGGTGACGGCTGCACCGCAGGTACACTGCCAGCTCTCTGCTGCCGGCTTGGGCTCCGGCTTTTTGCTGCCGCAGTTAGGGCAGAAGCTGCCGGTGATGCCGCTTTGTCCGCAGGCGCAGGTCCAGCCAGGGGCGGCAGGCGGGGGCGTGGGTACAGGTGCGTGTGCGGGCTGAGCCTGCTGCTGCGCGCCCATCTGATAGAGGTTCTGGGCGTTCATGCCGCCCATCTGTCCAGCCATCCCCATGCCCATAAAAGCCATAGCGGGACCGGCATTGGGGTTGCTGGCCGCGGACTGCATGGCGCTGGCCTGTGCGCCTACCAGATGGGCCGCCGCCCGGGTGGGGTCCATAAAGGCCGCGTTGCGCTGCAGCTCCTTGATCATCTGCTCGTCTTCCTCGTTGGCCTTGACGCTGGAGACGCCAAAGGAAACGATCTCCATGCCCCGCAGGTCCCGCCACCGGGAGGAGAGCTGCTCGTTGAGGGCTTCTGCCAGCTCCAGGGTGTGGCCGGGAAGGGCGGAGTAACGGATACCCATTTCCGAGATCTTTGCGAATGCGGGCTGCAGGGCGGTGAGCAGCTCCGTCTTCATCTGCCCCGCGATCTGCTCGGTCTTAAAGTCCTCGCTGACGTTGCCGCAGACATTGGTATAGAACAGCATGGGGTTTTTCAGGCGGATGCTGTACTCGCCGAAGCAGCGGATGGCGATATCGATGTCGATACCCGCCCGCTGGTCCACCACCCGGAAGGGGACGGGGCTTGGGGTTCCGTACTTGTTGCCGGTGAGCTCCTTGGTATTGAAATAGTAGATGCGCTGGTCCTTGGGGGCCTCTCCGCCGAAGGTGAAACGCTTGCCGATGTTCTGGAACACGCCCTTGATGGATTCCCCCAGATCGCCGGTGAAGAGGCTGGGCTCGGTGGACATATCGTAGGTGTACTCGCCCGGCTCGGCGCACATATCCACCACCTTGCCCTGCTCCACGATGAGCATACACTGGCCGTTGGCCACGGCAATGACAGAGCCATTGGTGATGATGTTGTCATCCCCCTTGGTGTTGCTGGAGCGGCCTGTGGCCTTCTTCTTTCCCTTTACCGCCAGCACATCCGCGGGGATGGCTTCGCAGTAGAAGAATTCCTTCCACTGGTCGGCCATCACGCCGCCGGCTGCTCCCAATGCAGCTTTGATCAGTCCCATAATGCGATCTCCTCTCTTGTTTTATTTTGTTATGGTGTCAGGAATGTCCACCCATCCACCAGATACCCGTTTGTGTCGGTGATGGGCCAGAGGTACCAAAAATCCTCCCAGGAGCGCTTGATGTGCAGGCACAGGTTCGGTACGCCTTCCGGGATCGTCAGGGAAAACCACCGAGGCTCATCAATGTTGAGCGTTTCGTCGTACAGGATCTCGTCCGTGACCCAATCCAGAAGCCGTCCGCTGTCATCCCACAGGGGCTCGCCCGTACAGAACCGGATCTGTGTTTCATACCAGCGCCCCACCACCAGCAGCCTGTCCAGTCCATCCGGCTCCAGCTTTGTGACCGGCAGTACCTCCAGCCATGCGGATACCTCCTCCGGCGGGTTGGTCCAGTAGAAAATCAGGCTGTCAGACGGTTCCTCATACAAAGCCGTCTGCAGCGTTTCCGGCAGGAATGCGTCTACCCGCTGGTAGACCGCCGTGCGGACTGCCGGAGCGCCGTCCGTCTCATAATGCTCCTGGAGATACAGCGTATCCGGATCGGTCAGAGTGAGAAAGAACTCCGCGCCGGTATCATCGTGAAAGAGCCGGACGCTCCAAAGCTCGTTGGAGAGGCCGTGGAACAGCGGTTCCTCCAGCAGTTCCGTCCGAAGCTCGGCTTCCTGCCGGTATTCCGGCTCATCCGTATCCAGAAAGTCCGCAAAGTAATAATCCGCTCTCAGCACATATCCCTCGATGGCGTCGCTCCACCTGCTTTCAAAAACCAGCGTGGAGGCCAGGCCTTCTTCCCGAGCGTTATAGCTCCAGCCCTCCACCTCGCCTGTGGTCATGTGCCATGTCCCATGCAGGTTTGCGATACACAGTTCGCCGCCCGGGCCCGGCCGCTCCGCTTTTTCAAAATAGAATCGATCCCCATAGAAGGATTCCAAAATGATGCGGCCATCTTCAATGCGGCCATTCATCTCACCATCTTCATCGCCGTCCGAACTTGTCAGCCGCAGGGTGTGATCCGCGCCGAGCCACCAGGTCCCGCTGCCCAGATAGCTGTTAAAGCTGTCGCCCAGGACCTCACGGAATTGCGCCGTTCCGTCCTCGTTGAGAAAGAGATCGGCCCACCACCGCTCCGTGGGCATCTGGCTCACCTCTGTGCGATCAAAGAGATCGTTGTAGGACTCGTGCTGTACAGCCGTCCAATAGGTACCGCCCAATGAACTGTCGGAGTTATGGTCGGACGGAGGGGCGGAGGTCGCTGTGTCATCAGGAGACTCGGGCGGCCCTTCTTCTCCGCCGCCGGGGGTGCCGCCGCAGGCCGTCAGGCAGAGCGCCAACAGCAAGGCCAGCATAGACATCCATACTCGTTTCATCTCACTGCACACCTTGACATCATCATTTTCCTGTTTGCAGTTACTTGCATGACGACACCTCTTTTCTTTCTGTTTTTGTTCCTCTGCGCTCTACTATGGTTTCATTTTACCGGGTGCCGCTGTTTTGCGCCCTACCCGCAGCAGGTAGTTTTTCGGACAAAACGCAAAAAAGCGGAGCGGCATTTGCCGCCCCACTTGGTAAGAATATCCTGTTATTATTCCACATACCGATAGAGGAAGGTGACGACCTGGGCGCGGGTGCAGTTGTTATCCGAACCGAACAGGCCATTGCCGATCCCGCCAGTGATGCCCTTGTTCGCCGCCCATGTGACCGCGTCGGCATAGTAAGCGCCGGCCTTTACATCGCTGAATACACTTCCTCCGCTGACCGCAGGGCTGCCCGCCGCACGGTACAGGAAGGTGACGATCTGAGCGCGGGTACAGGTAGCGTCGGGGCTGAACTTACCGCCGCCTGTGCCGCTGGTGATGCCGTTCTCAACGGCCCAGGCCACCGCTTTGGCATAGTAGGCATCTGCGGGGACATCGGCAAAGCTGTTCATGCTCTTGGTGGCGGGAGATCCGGCAGCCCTCCACAGGAAGGTGACCGCCTGGGCGCGGGTACAGATGCCGTTGGGGGAGAAGGTGGTGGCGCTGGTGCCGCCGGTGATGCCCTTGTCCGCAGCCCAGATCACAGCGTTCTCATAATAAGCGCCGGAGGGAATGTCCGTGAAGGGATGCTTGCCGGCAGGCTGCTCGACCTTGAACCTGCCCGCTACGGTAACCTTGCCGGACGGCATAGTAAAGACATACTTGCCGTTTTTCTCAGTCAGCTTGATTTCCTTGTCCTTATCGTCCAGCACAGTGAGGGTATCCAGTACATAGCCCTTGTCGGGATCGACCGTCAGGGTGACGGTGGTGCCCTTGGCAGCGGACTTGTGGCTGGCGGTCACATCGCCGTTCTTGGCGCTCTTCACGGTGATGGGATAGGTGGTGACACCGCCGCCGCCGGTGCCGGTGGAGGCGTTCTTCTCGAAGATCGCCATGATCTCGACAGCCTCGTCAGGCATGGTGAACTTGTTGTTGGTGATGGTCATGCCACCCTTGACGACCTGCCACTCCTTGAAGTGATAGCCGCTGTCGGCCTTGGCGGTCAGCTTGATCTCCGTCCCGGCGACCGCCTTGGCGTGATCCGCAGAAGCCGTGCCGTTGCCATCGGTGTTGACCGTAACGCTGTACTCGATGAGTTTGGGGATACTCTCGGTCTTGTCAGCTGCGCAGGCAGAGCACTTGTAATAACGAGTCCCCTCGGCGGTCACAGTGGGCGGGACCTCGTGATCGACTTCCCAGCTGTGGTTCTCGGTCTTTTCATAGCCGCAATCGGTGCAGGTGCCGGTGTGGGTCTTGCCGTCGCCCTTGTCCGTCCAGCTGGTGATGCTGTGCGGGGCTTCCTCGTAAGAACCGTCGTTCGCCGTGCAGTAACGGATATGCGTATCGGGAGTTGCAAAGATCCAGTTACCGCCATAGGTGTGCGTATGGGGCCCAGTCAGTGCCGGGAAGGGGTAGCTGAGGGTCACGCTGGTAGTAGTGCTGTCCGCTTCGGGAGTAACCTTGTGGCCGTTGATGGTGAATACCGCATCATTTGCAAAGGTATAGTCCGTATCCGCGGTCAGCGTAACGGTTGCGGTATAAATCTTCTCGCCAAATGCTGCATCAGTGGGGTTCCACGTCACAGCGGAAGCCGTGCAGTGAGCAGTACCGGCAACCGTCGCCGTGGTGTCGGGCGCAACGCCGTAGGCCGGAGGCGTGATGCTGACGGCTGCGCCGTTCACGGTCTTATCGTCGGCAGCGGCGGGCAGCTTGTAGGTTACGGTGATCGCGCCGTCCGGACTCTCGTCAATCCGGGTTGCGGCCGTCGGATTCTTAATGGTGGTGTGTGCCAGAACGTATTCATTCACAGCAGGGATGGTCAGCCTGTAGGTCTGTCCGGCCTGCGCGATCACGCTCACGCTCTCGCCGGTGACAGCACTATTGTGAATCACACAGCTGGGGCCGCCCCACCACGCCATTGTCTCGCTACCGTAACAGTCCTTTACGAAATTGCCAGCGCCAATACCTTCAAAATCGGCCCACGTTGTCTTGAGATCGTCGCCGGCCTTCAGCTCCGGCAGGGTGATGTTCAGCTCGCCCTCGTTTCTTGCGGTGAGCTGGAACAGAACACCGACCTTGCTGGCACCCGCACTATCGTCATCAGGCGCCTGAGTATACCAGCCCCAACCTTCGGGGACATTATCATCATCATACGAAGGTCTCTTGCTGTAATAATACCACTTTTCAACAATATAGTTTTTGACTTCGATGCCGTCCATATCGGTGAAAAGCTTGAAATTGTTGTCCTCATTAAAGTCCTTGTAGAACGCATAACCGTCCTCGGCTTCAAGGAACAGACGCACACCGTAATTTTCACCTGTTGTAAAGGTTGATTTAGCGTTGTGCGTATCATGGTTTGGGTCATCACATACAGGTGCCAAACGGCTTCCGTTACGGCTCCACATTGCAAAGTCCGGGTTATCAGCCAGAACTTCATAAGCCTCCGGATTCAGTGCATAGAGCTTTGCCTTATCGCCACCGGAAGTAATGGCGAAGGACGGATAGGGAATGTTGCTGTTGCGCACGGTCAGCAGATATTCGCCGTCCTCATCCTTCGTTTCGCTGCCATTTTTCACAAAGTTATGCGGGCTCATGCCGTCCATGGGGTAGTTTTCCATGTTCAGCACAAGGCTGGTAACGTGCTTCACATTATTGTAGTCAATGGTGGTCTCGGTATAGCCGCAGCCACTGATGCAGGAGCGGTTATATACCACGCCGCCGCTCGAAAGCGTATCGCCCGCGACCCAAGCGCCCATGTTGTGCTGTTCGCTGGTGTTCATCATCTTCTGGCCGCAGGAGCAGGCCTTCCAGTGGTACTTGGCGTTATAGCTCACGTGATCTGCCTTATGCCGGTGAACTACATCCAGAGGGAAGCTGTAATTGAGCGCACCGTCGCCATCGACGTAGCCGATGACATCCACGCCGCCGAACTTCAGGGTCGTGACCTTGCCGTTCTCGCCGCTAAAGGTATAGCCCTTCGGGGCGGGAATCGTAAAGGAGACATGGTTGATGCCCTCTTTGATGTTGGTGGGGTCCCACGTTACATCAGGGTTGATTGCCACGGGCTTTCCGTTTTTGTCCGTTGCTTCGAAGCTCAATTCACCCGGCGCACCGACGTCAGCCTTGTCCACGTTGAACGAAACGGTAGAAATGAAGGTATCCGCCGCTTCGCTCACCACCAGCTTAACGATATGCTCGTTGCTTATGATACCGACGGAGCTGCCGTTCTTATCCAGATTCAGCTGCAAATCATAGGAATAGACCTTGGGGTGTGCACCTTTCTCAATGGTGATCGTATGCGAGGTTTTATCGGCATCGATGGTATCTGTCTGCTGTACCGCGGAAGAACCGGAGATATAATGCTCGCACTTGGTTCGATAGGTATAGCCCGCATTTACCAATTCACTCGCCAGAGGATACCACTCGAACTTGAGGGTATGCGCCTCGTCGTTGTTCAGATTCTCGACGGTGCCCTTCCAGTCCTTGAAGTAGTTGATGGGGTTGCCGTCCAGCGTGACGGACTTCATGCCCCATGCGTTGGGGATGACCTCGATGGGGCCCTTCAGGTTTAAATTCAGATAGAAAGACCCACCGTAATGACTGTCGTCAAATATCACGCGCGAGCCGATGTTCTCGGAGGTATAGATCTTCCCGTTCACCTTTATCGCGCTGTTCGGGAAGAACTTCATAACGCGCTCTATCACCTGCTGTTTGACCCGCAAATCGTACCCACGCTCTCTGGTGACACCGTAAATATCGAGCTTGAGATACTGGCCGGACGCGTCAAATACGCCGCTTTTGATCAGCATCGCCGGCTCGTTCCCCTTATAATTGCTTTCTTTTATGCTTTCGGTAACATAAAGGCCATCGTTGAAGCGCGCCCCGTCTATGACCATCTGCGTCTTATTTTCCAGCAGGCTGGTCACCGCAAACGGGAAGTTGAACTCGCCGCCGTTGAGAAGAACGCGCGGCTCCGCATCTCCCTCTTTCCACGACAGCTTATCTGTCCAGACTATGCCGTTGAAGGTGCCGCCCTTGACCGTGAGCTTCGAATAGCGCAGCAGCAGCGCCGTCGGCATATACTCAACCTGCCTCATACTGGCATTGCTCCTGTCCCAGCTGTACGGGCAGTTGATCGTGCCGCCGTTGATCGTGATCTGCGGGCGCTCACCGCCCTTGAACGGAACAAAATAGTTGTCGCTGATGCAGCCGTTGTTTCCATAGACATTCGAATCTATCGGATTCAGCCTTGTCAGCGTGCCGCCGTTCATTGTGAATTTGGCAGGCGCGCCAGCACTGTCGGGGCTTATCATGATGATGCAGTGCCCCTTGGAGTCCCTCGCAAATTCAACCTCGATCGCGCCGCCGCCCTTGCTGTCGTACAGCGTGAATTCGCCGGAGCGAATTGTGATCAGGTTGTAAAACTCCGCCCGCTTGCTTGCGTCGATCCTGATCTTATGGCCGTTCAGGTCCAGTTTTTGGCTTTTCTTTATAATGATCGCATCATCATCATATCCCGTCGTATAATCGATGTCATTTTCCAGCGTGAGATCTCTTGAAGTGGGCGAACTGAGATAGCTTTTAAACCCGCTCCAGTCCTTGATGTTGCCGTATCCGTAAGTATCGTCCGCCGCGCTCGCCGTCACGCCCATGGCGGGCACGAGGGAGAGCAGCATCACCAGCGTCAGCAGTAAACTGGTAATTCGTTTTCTCATGTTCTATCTTCCTCCTATTTTGATTGGATGCCCATTGTCCGCGCATTGTTTCTCGGCGGCGGCCTCTTTTTTCCTCCCTTCTGCCCCCTAAAACCGCAGCACTTTTTCCGTTGTCTCTTGGTGTTCGCCGCCAGGCCGTCTTTGTGTATAAAACCGAATCGACCAGAGCCGGATCAACGCCTACCGTGGTAGGCGTTGAAATGGGGGTACCCCCATTTCAAAATGATCTTTGCCTATCTCAAAGGGATTGCAGACTGGCGGCCAAATAGTCCAGAGATACATCATAAAACACAAAGTCGTCGATCTCGCCCCTACGCTTAGCCTCGATGGCGCGGCTCACAGCCTCCGGCTGTCCTTCGGGGCACATCAGCATGAGCCGGCAGTGGGGCGTGACTTCCCGCAGCCATGCGCACAGGGCCAGACAGAAGTCGATGCCGTGATCGCCGTCCTCGGAGACCTCCAGCAGTGCCCCAGAGGCCAGATGGCTGCGGATGGCCACATCCGCGTTGGCATAGTCCGGCTCATAGCACAGCTGTATTCCCGGGGCGTCCCGCACTTTCGCCATCAGGCCCTGAGCCAGCGATGCCCGCCGCATGATCAGGAGCACAGTTTTCAGCCTCCCCACCTCCCATACCTTCTGTATTACAGATTTATTGTAGAGCTTATTTCGAATTTGCACCCTACCCGCTGCGGGTAGTCTTTTCCCTGAAACAAAAAATCCACCGGCACAAAGCCGGTGGATAGGAAGTGCAATTCTTTAATACAGGGGATTGATCCAGCCGTTGGAGATCATATAGAAGGCCAGATCCACCGCCTTGGAAAAGCCTGTCTTGCCCAGCATGTTCATCTTGTGATATTTGACAGTGTTTTCGCTGATAAACAGCTCCCGGGCGATCTCCTGATTTGTCATGTGCTTGCACATCAGCCGCAGCACCTCCATCTCCCGGTCGGTGAGGGGAGCCTCCCCCTGGGGGAGAGGAATGGTCTTTGGCTCCGGAAAACTGCTGCCACCCGCCATCACCGTCCGGGCCACCTCCAGAAAATCGTGCAGGCTCCGGCTTTTGTAAACAAAGCCGTTGGCCCCGGCGGCCCTGGCCCGGGGGATATAGGTGATCTCGTCAAAGGCGGTCATGACGATGATCTTGACCTCCGGATCTGTTTTGCGGATGGCCTCCACCGCCTTCAGCCCAGAGGCGCCGCCCTCGGTGCAGACATCCATCAGCACCAGTTCCGGATGCAGATGCTTACAGAAATCCAGGGCATAGTCTGCGTTGGGCACTTCGCCCACCACGGAAAAATCTCCCGCCGCCGTCAGCGCCGTGGTCAGCGATTCCCGCATGGAAACGTGATCCTCCACAATCAGAACGTTTGTCATTTCTCCACAGCCTCCTTTGGAACAGACAGTTCGATTCGGAATCGGGGGACAGTATAGAGCTCCATTCTGCCGCCAAGCTGACGGACCCTGCGGCGCATCTCGCCGATGCCGCCGCCCTCCCGGATGGGTCCGGCGGGCGGGATGCCGTTGTCGGTGACCGTCATGCGCCAGCAGTCATTCTGGAAAAAGTGGAACTGGATGCGGGTGGCATACCCGTGGCGCACGGCGTTGGTGACACATTCCACGGCGATCTCGGCAAAACTGTCCGCCACCGCCCCATCCTCCGGCAGCGCGCCCTGGAACTCCACCGACACCTCCATGCCCTGGAAGGTCTCCCGCAGCATCTCCAGACGATGGGCAGGGCTGGGTGTGCGGTCCTCCCGGAGGGCCGTGGGAAGGCTGCGGGCAAAGTCCAGCAGCAGCGACTCATCCATCTGCCGGTCATCCCGCAGCGCCCGGAGCAGCAGGCTGATCCGCTGTCCCAAAAGGTCATGTACCCTCGCCTTGCTTCGGGCGATCTCCTCCGCTTCACAGATGGCCTGTAAATGCGCAATGGTGCTGCGAAGCTCCTGTCCGCGCTGCTCCAGCGCCTGGTTTTGCCGGGCAAGAAAGGTCACCGCGTCCCAATGCTCCGTGACATCATCGGCAGTCAGCAGAAGCATGGTCTGGCGCCCCATGGGGAGCTCATGGGCGGAAAAGCTCCATACGGAGGAATCGGGGAGGCGAAACACCTGCTGTCCACCCAGAACTTCCCGTGCGCAGCCGCCGCACAGCGGGCCGCACTCCAGCAGCCGCTGAAACAGCCTTCCGTCCTGTACCGGCTGCCCCGTCATCTGCCGTGCCAGCTCCTCCATGCTGCGGTTGCATAGCAGGAGTTCCCCCGACCGCCGAAAGAACAGCAGACCGGTATGCAGGGTATCAATGGCTTCCTTGACGGATACGGAGGAGAGCTGGGTGTAGAGCTCCCGCCGGCGCAGCACGCAGATATGTACGCTGCGCAGCAGGAAGAACGCCATACTCATCAGAAAAAAGACGGGATAGGCGGGCCCTGTGACCGTCTCTGTCAGGGGGAGCAGGACAGCCGCCCCGCCCACGGCAAAAAACGGCCAGATCAGTTCCATCCCCACCGCGGCGGTGGTCCCCAGCACCGCAGTCAGCAGAAACACCGCCTGCCGGACAAGGCCGTAGGCGCTGGGTGCCAAAAAGCCGCAGAACAGCCCATACTGCACCTGTGCAAGAAGGGCGGCGAAGAGGAATAGCACCCCGAGGATGGCGCACTCCATCCCATTTTCCACCCGGCGCACCCAGCCGGTGGGCAGACGTCGGATGCTGTAAGAGATGGCCCTTGTTTGAAACACGATGCACAGGGCGGCCGCCATCACCAATGTGGTCAGCGCCCAATGGGGAAACCGGTAAAATTCAGCCACAGGACTCACCTCCCAAGGGCAGCGTCATGCAGATCCCAACGGCATCGTCCAGATCCTTGCAGGCGATCTGACCGCCCAGCGCGGCAGCCGCCGTCGTCAGTTCCTCCGAAAAGCGCCATTGTCCGGGATCACCGCCCGGAAGAAAGCGGAAAACCAGATGGGCGCCCTCCGGCTCCAGATACCCCAGCAGAGGAGAGGCGTTCTCCCCCAGGGCCCAGGATATGGCTTCAAAGGCAAAGTCGTAGCACAGTGCCGCCCTGCGGATCTCCAGCACTCCACGCTGCCCGCAGCGGATGAGCAGCTGCAGCCCCGCATAGCGGGCCAGTTCTGCCAGCTCATCCAGATAAATGCTCAATTCCTCTCCGGGCAGTCCATCCCCCTGACGTGCCAGGAAAAACAGATTGCATCTGCGTTTGATATGGCACAGGCAAAGAGTGATGTAGGCGGTCAGGCCCCGGGGATGGGGGGTCTCCGGCAGAGTCTCGATCAGCCGTCCCAGCGTCTGGATGCGGCGCTCCATGTCCCGGTCCAGCTGTTCAAACATGGCGCGGTTTGTCTCCGCGGCCAGCAGGCGCTTTTTCACCTCGCTCTCCTCACGCAGCAGGGCGTTGGCTGCCTCCAGACGGGCCTGCACAGCCTGGATCTCCCTGCGCAGCCGGTTGAGCTGGGAGAGGTCCTCCTGCCATACCGCCATACCGCCGTGAATGGGAACTGCGTGAAGCTGGGTGTCGCTGTCCCGCAGCAGCGGATGGGCCATATCCATGGAGATCCTCCGCCAGATGGAGCGGGAGACGGGAGGCGCGCCCCAGGAGGACAGGACGGTGCGGCCCTGCTCATCCAGCAGCGCCAGCCCAATGGGAGTGGCGGTGAACAGGCGCTGATACTGAAGATTGACCGGGATGAACCCCGCGTGGAGGGCCGACTCAAAAAACAGGGTAGACAGCACACAGATGTTCACGGTAAGGTCGCTCTCCCACGCCAGAGGCACCCGCCTGATGTAAGCAGTGATGTAGGCCAGAAGCCCCGCGCAGAACAGCAGCGGAACCACCCTGCCGGCCCAGTAAGGGCTATACCGCCCCCTGTGGAGCAGCTTCCAGACTGCGCAGGCCAGGAACAGGAGGGATAAAGCCATTACGCCCCAGTATCCCGGACCGTACCGGTAGTCTGAGGCCCAGTCCCCGGCCGGGTCAAAACGAAACACCAGCTGGTGGAGATCGTTTGTGAGTACCAATAGCACAGAGAGGGCATAGCAGGCCAGAGGCGGCCACAGAGGGCGCAGCGGCTTTTTCTCACCCTCCGGATGGTCCAGGATTACTGCCAGATACAGCAGCGTTACCGGAAGGGCAAGCTGAAAGATGTAATAGCCGTACCAGCACATCCGGCACAGAAGCCCATCTGCTGTCAGCTGATATTTGAACAGGCGCAGCAGCAGCCATCCCACCATCAGCCAGCCCATGACCCCCACTACCCGGCGGACATCCCGGCGGATCATCCGATGGGATACCGTCCCCTTCCACAACAGGATGGCGGCGGCAAGGAGCAGGGCGGATAAAATATGCTCCCGGAGATCTGCTGTGGTATAGCGCCGGATGTGGAGCACCTGCCGGCGTAGGTCCCGGCTGCTGTCCCCGGTCAACTCCAGAAACCAGCCGTAGTCCTCCTCGCTCAGGGTACGGGCCGGCCGGTAATCATCGGGAAAATCAGCCGGTCTCTCTCCGTCCGCCAGGGGCAGCCCTGCTGACAGAAGGGTTTCATCCAGCCCCGGCTCCAGCGTCAGAGGGGCATCGGAGAGCAGCCCCATACGGCAGGACAGCGTGCCCTCCGCCGGCACGATGATCTCGTAATTTCCTCCGTTCCGGTTCCACGCAGCAGCCTCGCAGTCCAGACAGATCAGAATAGGGGCATCCGGCGCCTCCAGCCGGAAGTTTCCGTTCTGACCAAGGTGTTCCAGCAGCTCCAGAGCGTCACGCTTGGAGGGCGCCTCCCGGTCCAGCCCGTAGGACAGGGCGCCCAGAGCCAGCATATTGCGGATCACGGAGCTGCTGCTGATACCTACGGGGACTGGACTCTCCCGAAGGCTGTTCCAGCCGGTGACGGCGGCGTCCGTCCGGCTGCGGTCCACTGCCAGGATCACGGTGGCCGTGACATGGGGATACCAATACCGGCCGATGCCCCGCTCCAGCGCCGGGATGGCCTGTACATCAAAGCAGGCCACGGCGCTGCCCCGGCTCACCTCCGCGTAGAGGGTATCCTCCCCATCCCGGAGCGCATATCCGGGAAGGAAGGGGAGCAGCGCCTCACTGTATGCTCCGGAGCCCTCTGCCGCGGAAATCAACTGCCCTCCGGAGGCCTCCGCGCTGCATCCGGTCAGCAGCAGGCACAGCAGGATCAGGAGCGACCATCGCCTTTTCATGGTGCCACCGGCTCCCCGGGCTCTTTCATGCGAGCAGCGCACTCCCGGCACAGGTCCATCTCATCGCAGATGAGAAAACAGGCATCACAGACCAGCCGCCGGCAGACAGGACATTGGCTGAACCGTTCCCTGGCTTCCTGTCCGGCTGCCAGCTTGGCCCGCTCCTTCTCCCGCTGATAGATGGCGTCATAAAGCTCCTTCTTTTCCCGGTGCTGGGCCGCCTGCGCCGCTTTGGAAAAGGAGATGCTGCTGCTGTACCAGTATTCTCCGCACACCTCGCAACGAACAGAAAAGCAGAAATACTGGGGCGTGGAGCAATCCTCCAGATGACCGAACAACAAGTTTCTCATAGAGCGCACCTCCTTTCTGCTCCTGTTATAACAGGAGCGGGGGCCTACGTATATGGTCTGCCGGATACTTTTTCCCGCTTTTTACAAAAGGTATCCATTGGATAATAGAGAAAGCGCACAAAACCAAAGGGCTGGTTTTGTGCGCTTTACTGTGTTGTGGGTAGGATATCAGAACAGCTCCTGGAGCCGTCCGCACCGGCGAAGCAGATCGATATAGAGCATCAGTTCATCCCGGGAGGCCACCCCCAGCTTCTCGTAGATGCTCCGGTTATGCTTTCGGACCGTGCTCATGCTGATAAACGCCAGATCCGGGATGTCCGCGATCTCATGTCCATCGATGTAGTAACGGAGGATATTCCGTTCCGCCTCTGTCAGCAGATCCTTCCGCGCCACAAACTGGTCGAAGAGCTCGGCAATATTGGGGGGAAGCTCGCCCTGCTCCAGACGCTGGTTCCGGGCCCGGGCGTTGAGAAACTCCGCCAGTTCATCCACCTCCGAGATCCCGGAGGACAGCCCCTGTTCCGGCAGTTCTTCCTGCTGGAACCGCTTCAGGCTGTCGGTAATAGGCCGGACAAATCTCCGCGCCAGGAAGAAGGAGAGGGCCAGCAGCACCACCAGCAGTCCCAGGGCCGCAATGATCCATGTTTTTTGTATTTCAGCGGTGTATGCCGCATAACTGTCCTGGGGGATCAGGATCGCAGCGGCCCAGGCAGTGCTCTCTGCCTCTCCCCTAGAAATGGGGATGGTCTGATGCAGGCCGATATACCGCTCGGTACCCGTGTCATATTCGTTATAGTACCGCCCCTGATGGATAACAAGTGTCTCCTGTCCGTCCAGGTAGGTACCGGTGACGCTGCCCACCAATCCATCCATCAGCAGGAGGCGGCTGTCCTGAATGGGAGCCAGAACGGTAACGGCGGAGCCGAACTGCCCCTCCGCCGCGGGATAGGACAGCTGGAAGTACAGCGCGCTGAGCTCCACGCCGCAGACGCCGTATACGCTCCCATCGCTGCCCACGATGGGAACACACAGCAGCATGGCAGATTCCCAGGTACCCTTCAGGTCGATGCGGCGGGACCAGAAATAGTGCTGTGCGGGCCGGTCCAGAGGGGAATCCATCAGTTCCCGGCAACCCGGGATCAGGTCGGTGTCAAATTCCAGATTCCATCGGTTGTGCAGTTCCAGATCCTTTTGCCGGGCAATATTCGGAATGCCGCGGAAGTAGACCACGGTAGGGGCTACCGGATTACTGGCGCTGAGGTTGGTGTAACGCAGGTAGAGCCCGCTTCTGGAGTGATCTGCCACCTCCAGGGTGGTATTGGCCGTGGCATTCAAAATTACATAAGCTCCGTTGCAGTTGGCGGTCTGGAGGGTGGTATTGACCAGCGGGTACATGATCTGCTGCAGTTTCAGCAGCCGCTCCGAGTCATCGTTGACCTCTTGCAGCGAGATGCCCTCCCGTACCAGCTCCCCTTCGATCTCGCGGCTGAGTTCTTTGGAGAGATTCAGGCTCTGGGCGGTCAGGCGATCCAGGCGACTGGCCAGGCTATCCTGTGTATTTTTCAGTTGGAGCTCCATCACCTCATGGAGCTGCTCGTCGTTTTGGGAAAAGGCCCCGGCGATGGACAGAAGGAGGATCACCGCCGCAAAGACCACCAGGATCATGGACACCCAGTAGAGCATCAGTTTTCTCTGCATGCCCACGCTCTGCTTTTTGGCAAAGGCGTTCAGCGCCCGCAACTCCCGGAATTTGTTCAGCACGGTGTTTCCTCCTCTCTTTTGTTTATCGCTCCATGATCTCCCGGAAGGCCTGGAGCCGCTCTGCGCTGATCTGCTCCAATCCGGTTTCTCCGGCCCCCAGATAATCCTGACGGCCCAGCGCAAGCTGTGAGCGCACCTGATCTTCCAGGGTCGTTTCCAGACTCAGATAGCTCTCCAGCTGGGGCGGCACATAAAACTCATAGTTTGCCTGGGTGTCCAGATATGCCTGATAGAGGGAGGCGTATTTGGCACTCTCCAGCCCTTCGATAGCCTTCGGCAGCTCATTTTCAAAGGCGGCCCGGGTCACTGGCATGTAGCCCGTTCGGGTCACAAATTCCACGTTGTGTTCCGGTTCGGTCAGCCACTTGAGGAAGGTCACGGCAGCCTGCTCCCGCTCCGGAGTGGAGCGCACGGTACAGAAGCCCGCCCCTCTCTGCATAACCAGTTTTTCCCCGTTTTCAAACACCGGGCAGGGGCGGGAGACGATGGTGATCTCCTCGGACGTATTGTCCGGATAGGTTACCACATCGCTGTAATAGAGGATGCTGGCCGAGGATGCCACGCTCACAATGCTGTCACCGGTGCGAATCGATTCCGTGGCGTAACCGCCCTTGAGCCAGACGCCTCCATGAAGCGCGGCCCGGGCCAGCGGCTCCCACGCCGC
This sequence comes from Flavonifractor sp. HCP28S3_F3, assembly GCF_052065355.1. NCBI lineage: Bacteria > Bacillati > Bacillota > Clostridia > Eubacteriales > Oscillospiraceae > Flavonifractor > Flavonifractor sp. HCP28S3_F3. The sequence continues at coordinate 34,305 of NZ_JBQHUF010000013.1, read as the reverse complement.
CTGGAATGCGGGGCCAAAGGCCAGCTTGTCACCCTGGAAGAAATCCTCGCCCAGGGATTCCGCCCCCACCTGGAAATAGTTGAAATAGTAGTCGTGAACGAACATGGACTTGGCGTCGCCCGGAATATCCGGCGTCTGAGCGTCGGTCCAGTCCGCATAGACCTCTGCTGCCTTGAAAAGCCCCTCCCAGGTGTCCAGGTCCGCCAGCGTCACGCCGGTCGCCTGGGAGAAGCGGTCGAAGATCGTCTGGTTGATATACATGATCTCTGTGGATTTCGCCACGGGAAGGACCACCAGCCGGTCATTGACGATCCCCTCTTCCACGAAAGCCGGCAGGAAAGCGGACAGTTCTTCCTCGCTGAAGTAGTCCTGATAGTCCACCAGAATGCTGTCGTCGGGCAGCGCCATCACCGTCTTGGGATAGGATACGAAAAGGTCGGGCAGCTCCGGAGCTCCCGGCTCTCCGTTGGCGGCCGCCAGCACCAGCTCGTGGATGGTATTGGTGTTGGACACAGAAGTGACCTGCACATTGATTTGCCGATCTTTTCCCACTGTCTGGTTGAACTGCTCAATCAGGTCATTGAGCGGGGAATCGGTCTGTCCGCCATAGACGTGCCAGACTGTAATGGTGGTGGGCATCTCTTCTTTTTTCCCCATACTGGAACAGCCTGCACACAGCAATAACGCAGCAATCAGAAAAAAGATGAAAGCTCTGCATTTCATGCATCCAGCCCCCTTATATTGTTTGCGATATCAGACGCAGCCAACCACTTTTCAAAGGCATTCTCTTCGGAGTGAGGCAAATTGCTGTCTTTTCAGTATAGCACAGATAATGCTTCCCTTCACTACCCGTAACGGGTAGTTTTGCAATCGGTTCTCATGATTTATTGCATTGAGGATGAACGTTCAGCCACCGCATCCAACACAAGATGCTTTGCTCGTTGAAGCTTCCGGGCAAAACTACCCTGAAATCGGTTTTGCAGGTGTTTCAGGGCTTGTTCCTTGGCTTTTTCCACACCGGGCTCCTTCATGCGGTTTCGCATGGCGATTTCCCGCAGATCTGACTTAGGAAAACCGTACACACCGAAATACCGTCCCAAAATCTCCTGATCCCTTTTGGAAAGCCGCATAAACTCTTCCCGCAGGCATTTCATGGTCAATGCGCGGATCACAGCATCCTCTGCAGAGCCTGAAAGGCGGTTCGTGGTGAGCCGCTCATAAACATCGCCATCATCATCTGGGTCTTGCAGATCATAGACAGAGAAGAAATGTGTGGGGTAGGCAACTGCCCTGGCAGCCACACGGAAAGAGATTCCAAGGAATATACAGATCTCGCTAAGTTCTTTCCCTTCCTGATGATAAAGACGCTGGGCCTTTCTCACCAATCCCATGCTGTCCCGGTCCAGAGAAAGTGTTCCCATACTGCATTCCAGATGCCGCCGCATGGCTCCGTCCAGAAACGGAATGACATAAGTGGTGAATTGACCCTTTCCAGCGTCGTAGCTGCCGGTGCGGGCGCATTCTACCAGCGCCAACTTTCCCACGCTCTCCAGTTCGGAGAGCGTTTCTTTTGCGTAATCGCTCAGGCTGCCGTATTTGGTTTGCCGCAGGCAATGATACTGTCGGGCAATGAACCAAGCGCGATCCTTGACTAGCCCTGTGTTCATCATGCACAGCTTGGCCAGAGCAGATTCATCACCGTTGGAGATCTGCTCCAACAGTTCCTCGTTGCTCATACGTCGTCACCGTTCTCCACCTTGCGGGGACGTCCCCGAGGCTTGGCCTGGCGGGCTATGCCGTAAAGTGGGTAAAGGCGCTCGGAGGAGATTGATTGCTTGAAGTCCTCATTGGAGATATCGGGGCTGCTCAGTGCGTTAAACAACTCGTCCCGCACAGCGTCCTTCAGGCGGCGCATCTCTTCCTCTGTAATGGCTCCCCGCTGATAGTCCTTCCGGATTCGGTTAAAGGCGGTGATCTTGGCCTGGATTTTCGGTACATCCCGGGCCAGTTCCTTCTGGATTTCATAGCTGCCGTACTGCCTGCAGGTGAAGCGCCCGTCCAACGGGCAGCGCCCCTCGCAGTAAAGAACATGGGCACCGCTGCGAACCAGGAAATATTTCTTACAGACAATGCAGCGGCGAATATTATGTCCGGCATTCAGGGCAGTCATGTAGTCCGCCTTCAGCAGCATCTGCAAACTGTCCGTTATGTGCTCCTGGGCAATAGCAAAGGTTCCGTCCGGGAATTCTCTGGGCAGATAGCTTACCACGCAGGGATCATACTTCTGGTAGAAGGGGCGGTCCGGACCGATGGGGTTCGCGATCAGCTTCTCCACCAGCCGCTCGTCATTGTAAAGCTGATACAACGCGGCGGCGTACGCCTCCGGGGAGTTCCGTTTCAATTTGGAGAGAAGAAAGTTGATAAAGTTATGGATGGTGGGATTGAACACGATAACATCATCGATGTATCGCTGATAGCGGGCCATCTGCAGTTTGTAGTACCGCCACTTGTCCGCCCTACCTCCATTCACAATGAGGAGAAAAGGTGGTGTCCGGTGTTCTTCTTTCTCCTTCTGGTACAGATCAAGACATCGTTCCACAGTGCAGTCCTTCTCATCCATCTCCTCGTCAGTGAACAAGGAATAGCTCTCTGTGTACTGCTGGGTCTCGTTGAGAAACTGGTCATCCTCTTTCAGTAAAATTTGAAATACCCGATACCGCATCAACTGACTGCGCAGCTCGATCAAATGATTGTTCAGTTCCCACCATATGCCGCGCTCCAATGTGTCCTCGTACTGCCTGACTAACTCCTTCATGCGCTCCAAAAGACGCTGGATGGGTCGGTAGTCCTGGGGAGTAAAGTTCAATATGTCTGCGGTCAGCTCGCCGGCCGCAAAAATTTCACCGCCGTACTCTATGGTACTGCCATGGGTGTAAAATACAATCTCTCCATGCATATAAACTTTGCCCCCCTCAAAATTGTCCCACCTGGAAAATAAATTGTCCCGCCTTTTTCTCAGTCTATCAAAATCTCCGACACAATACAAGCAGAAGGACATCAGTATCGCCGCTGGTGTCCTTACTTTTTTGTAAAGGAGAATCTGAAATGAAACAATCTGTCTACAAAACCTACGATGACCTGCCGCTGTTCCTGAACTCAGCCACAGTGTCAAAAGTATTGGGCGTGTCACCATCCAGCGCTTACGAGTTGATGCACGAACCGGACTTTCCGGTGCTGCGTGTGGGCAGCCGCATGGTGGTACCCAAGGAGCAGTTCATTCAATGGGTGATGGAGAACACAGAGGGAGGTGTGCACAAATGAGTTTCTTTTTCAATCAACCAGATCCGAAGCGACGCCGCTTCCCAATTCCGAATGATGTCTGGAAATGGGAACTGAAGCCCCAGGGATTTGCCATCCTCGCCTATCTCTGCTATCTGCATGTCCACTGCAACAAAAATGCCTCGCCCAGTGCAGATGAAATCGCATCCCAATTGCATATGAGCAAAGACATGGCTGCGAAGCAGATTGCCGAACTCAACCGTCGCGGACTGCTGGATCAGCACATGGTTCCGATGCTCGAAAGCAACGGCAAGAACTTTTTCTCTCTGCCCAATGAATTGTTTTTCCTGAACATCGGTCACGGAGCCATCACGGTCTACGCCTACCTGCTCTACTGCGAAGATCGTCGGACACATCAGTGTCATCCCAGCTACCGCACGATCTCGGATGCGGTACATCTTACCGTGTCCACGGTGATGAAGCTCATCGCAAAGTTGGTGGACAGGCAGTTCATCACGGTAGAAAACACCAGCTACATTGATAGACGCGGTATGAAGTGGAGCGGGAATAACCTCTACACCATCCTGCCAATCCAGACGGCGATGGAGCATTGCTATCAACAGCAGCTGCTTCGCCTGGAAGCGTAAAACATCTGTGTATCCCGCAGTGAGGCACTGTGTGCCCTCCTTCGGGGCTAGGTAGAGCCCCTGCCCCACCAGGGGCTTGGGGGGCGGATTGGGCCGCTTCTGAGGGACGAAAAAAGAAGCGGGATAAAGGCAAGGCGTCAACATCGACGCCTTTTCCAATCACTTCTGCCCGCAGTGCGGGCAGTTTCAGGCGCTTCTGTAAGTGCTGAGAATGGGGTCAAAAGCAGAGAGAACAGGAAATTCTGCGGTCGTTATCCCGCTGCGCTTACTACCACAAGGAAAAAATAGGGGTCAAGCCCCGGAAAGGAGGCTGTTATGAGCAAAAAAGAGAAATTCCCCCTCTACCTGTCGCCGGAGAAAAAAGCGACACTGGAGCGGCGGTATCAGGAGGATGGCAGCCGGAGCATCACCGGGTTCATCGAGAACGCCATCGACTTTTATCTGGACTATCTCAGCGCAAACAACTCCGGATTGTTTCTGCCCTCCGCCGTCCAGTCCTATCTGAACGGCAGGCTGGATCAGATGGAGAGCCGCATGGCGTCGTTGCTCTTCAAACAGGCGGTGGAGCTGGACATGGGACTGAGCATGCTGTTCAAGTGTGTCAATGTAAGTGAGGAGGAGCTGCGCCGTCAGCGGGCGGAGAGCGTGGCCAACGTGAAAAAGGCCAACGGCAAGGTGTCACTGGTACAGAAGCTGCGGGAGCTGGAGGATGACCCATGGCAAGACTGATCGTCAAGAGCCCGTATATCAAGTGCGGCGGCGGACAGAGCGCAGGCGGCTACATGAAGTACATCGCAACGCGGGAACGGGTGGAGATCATTCCGGATGACCGTCCGCCCACACGCAAGCAGGAGCAGCTCATCACAAAACTGGTAAAAGATTTTCCTGACACAAAAGATCTGCTGGAGTATGAGGACTACGCACAGCATCCCACGAAAGCCAACGCCTCGTCCCTCATCACTCTGGCACTGGAGGAGAACTGGTCCCAGGTTCAATCCTCGGAGGGCTACGCCAGGTACATCGCCACCCGTCCCAGAGCGGAACGTCTGGGTGACCACGGGCTGTTCGGTGACGAGGACGGTGTGGAACTGGACAAAGCCATGTTGGAACTGGAGCACTACACTGGAAATGTGTGGACACACATCATCTCCCTCCACCGGAAGGACGCCGCACGTCTAGGCTATGATAACGCCCAGGCGTGGTGTGCGCTTTTGCGTACACACCGCAACGATATCGCCGCCGCCATGAATATCAAGCCCCAGGACTTCCGGTGGTACGCTGCCTTTCACAATGAAGGGGAGCATCCCCATGTGCACATGATGGCGTGGTCGGCGAACCCTGGACAGGCCTACCTATCCAGGGACGGCATCCGGCAGATCAAGTCAGCCCTCACCAATCAGATCTTCAAACAGGAGATGCTCCACCTCTATGAGCAGAAGTCTGAAAGCCGGGACGAACTGGTGCGGGAGACCCGGAAGGCCATGCTGGAACTGTCCCGGCAGATGAGCGAATCAGTCTGTGAGCATCCTGAAGCAGAGCGGATGATCTTGAATCTTGCCCAGCAGCTTGGAGAGGTAAAGGGCAAGAAGTCCTATGGCTATCTTCCAAAGCGGATAAAGCGACAGGTCGATGAGATCGTAAACCAGATGGAACACCTGCCTGTTGTGGATAGGTGCTACCAGAAGTGGTGGGAACTGCAGTGCAAAGTGAATGACTACTACTCTGAGAAGGAGCGGCAGCGCCCGCCGCTCTCTGAACAGAAAGAGTTCCGCGCCATCAAGAATGCGGTGATTCGGGAGGCCGAGCACGTCCGGCTGAACCATATCTCTTTCGAGGACAGAGATATGGAGGATAACGGTGACTGGGTGGATGAACGATCACTCACCTGGACATGCCGGGAGATGTGGAGAATTGTTGAAAACGAGGCGTTTCCACTGGAAGAACGGGACAAGGCCGCCGAGAGGCTGGAACTGCTGGCAAAGATGGGTGATCCCTATGCCCAGACCTTCCTGGGGCAGATGTACCGGGATGGCGGTTTGCTGATCCCGGATGCAGAGAAAGCCAGGCACTGGCTGAAGCAGGCGGCGAAGCGTGAACTGCCCCAGGCGCAATATGCGCTTGGAAAACTGCTTCTCTCAGACGACCCAAATGTGCATGATCCCAGCGACAGCATCCGGTGGCTTAACGCGGCGGCGCAAAACGGGAACGACTACGCCGCCTACGCCCTGGGCAAGGAGCATCTGAGGGGTGAGCACGTACTTAAAAATGCGGATAGGGCGGCGGAGTATTTCCGGCAGGCTGCAGAGGCACAGAACCCCTGGGCGCAGTATCTGCTGGGCAAGCTGCACCTGATGGGAGAGGGTGTGGGGCAGGATCAGAACATCGCCTATGGCTGGTTCCGGGCTGCGGCAATGCAGGGCCACACCTATGCGCAGTTTTTCAAAGAGCGCATGGAGCAGGGCCAGCCTGGGCCGCCCGGCCTTCTGCTTTCTGCCACACAGCTCCTCCACCACATGGGCAACATCTTCCGGGACAATGTGCCAGAGGATTCCACAAGCACCGGGCTGCACATTGACCACAAGCGGCTTCAGGCGCTCCAGGAAAAGCGGATTGCCCTGGGGCATAAACCGAATGACCATGTGGAGCAGATGATGGGTGGTATGACCATGAGGTAGAGGTAAAAAAATCCCCGCCATATGGCGGGGAGCAAAGTAATTACAGAATGAACAAGCTGCAGCATGGTGCTGCTGCTGGGCTCCATAACCCTATTCTGCTGTCACGACATGGTCGGGCCGGAAAATGAATTATGCCCTTGCTGCAGACGAATCTGTGCCGCACAAAAGTCACGTAATTCTATAATCCCGGCCTCCGAGGTCTCCCATATTGTATCAATGTCAATATGGCCATACTCATGAGCAACTACATTTCGCATACCGCGAATTGCTTTCCACGGTATTGTGGTATGCGACTGGACAAATTCATCAGAAAGTTTCTTCACCAACTCCCCAATCTGCAAAAGGCAGAGCGCAATCGCGTTCCGATAGGTTGGATTGCTGCAAAAGGTGTTGTAGTTGCGGTCATACTCCGTATGGGTAAACATGATGTCATCACAATATCCCTGAATTTTCTGTAGGATCTGGATGTCACGATTGGGTATGGTCATATAACAGCACCTCCTCCTGAGCAATATGACTGAGGAATTGCTGGTCCAGACTACCCGTGGTCAACAGGTCCAGCTTTTTCCCAAGCCGTTCTTCCAGGTCGCTGTATAGTGCCCCCAAAGTAAACAGCCCCTTCACATTTCCTTTGTCTATGCGCAGGTCGACATCGCTGTTTTCTGTGGCCTGTCCTCTGGCATAGGAGCCAAAAAGAAAGATGCGGTCTACACCATATTGGGCGGCAATAGGGGATATCAATGCTCTCAGTTCGTCTATCGCATAGATTTTACCATCTGCCATGTAAACCTGCCCCTCCCTAAAGTGTCGTAAAGTAAGGCTACATCTGCATTGTAGCATAAGAATTTTATAGTTGCAAATCGAAAACGCGGGGTGATTTTAATACAGTGTATAACAAAGAAAGCTCCCCTGCAAATGATAACAATTTGATAACTGTGGTCAAAACCACTGGCTATTCCTCTGAGATTAGGGTATTGTGTGTTGCTGCAAAGGAGGCGGCACACATGGGCTACTACATGAGCAAACTGTACCGGCGCTACTTCCGGGCCACAGGTTTCAGTGAATTGGAGGAAGAGATTGAAAACACCCGCCAGGAGGTTCGGGACTGGCTGAACCAGGCGCAGCGGCAGCCGCTGATGCGTCTGATAGATGCGCAAGAGCAGTTGAAAGTGGAGTTGGCCCAGGCCAGCTTCGAGGCCGGGTTCCGGCTGGCTATGGGGCTGCTCCGGGATCTGGAGATGGAGCGTATCCGGCGGGAACTGGAAGAGGAGGGGTAAACATGGGGAACACACAGTTTCCCGTTCAGCGGTGCCAGTATTGCGGAAGCGAGGATATCGGCCTGGGCTGGCAGCACGGCGAAGCACTGGTGACCTTCAAAAAGCATGGCCTGCTGGGCAACCGGTTGCAGTATCTGATCTGCCGCCACTGCGGTGCGGTACTGTACCAGCGGGTGGCTGAGCCACACCGGTTCCTCCCTGTAAAGTAGCGTACAAAGATAAGACATAGGAGGTGAAGAAAAATGGCAAAGAGACGACCATCCGGGGACGGCATGGTGCGTAAAAGGGAAGATGGCCGCTGGGAGGGCCGCATCGTCATCGGCCATAAGGAGAACGGCGACTCCATCTTCCGCTACATCTATGCTGACACCCAAAAGGAGCTGACCGCCAAGCTCCGGCAAAATATCAACGTCTATCAGGGCGTGGACCTGACAGAAGAGTGTAAGATGACGCTGTCGGAATGGTTGGATCGCTGGCTGGAGCAGATGTCCTCCGTGCTCCGTCCCGGCACACTGGAGCACTACCGCAGTGACCTGGAGCATCATGTCAAACCCTACCTGGGGCAAAAGAGGCTCACGCAAATTACAGCAGACGATTTGCGAAAGCTCTACGACGCCTTAAAGCAACGAGGCAGAATACACCCCCGCCCCGGCCAGAGCCGTGGACTGTCCACAACAACCATTCACGGCATCCATACCACGCTCCATCATGCTCTAAAATCCGCAGTAGATCAACGGCTGCTACCTTATAATCCCGCTGACCATGTGGCTCCGCCTAAGGTAGCGCACAAAACCATGACCACTCTGAACGACGAGCAGATGGATATCTTTCTGTCAGCGGTGAAGCAGGACCCTATCTGGTACGACTTCTTCTACACAGAACTGACCACTGGCCTGCGTCTGGGAGAGATCTGCGGCCTCATGTGGTCTGACCTTGATGAGCGAAAGGGAACGCTCAGTATCCACCGCACCCTCCACAAAGAAAAGGGCGGGCGGTTGGTAGTAGGTGATCCCAAGACCTGCGCCGGCGCCCGCACCATTGTCCTGCCAGACAGCACAGCGGAGTTGTTGCGGGTGCGCAAAAAGGCATCTTACTCCCCCTGGATCTTTTACAATCCACTGCAGCCGGAGGCGCCCATGAATCCCTCCACAGCTTACCATCATCTGAAAAAGATATTACAGGAAAACAAGCTACCCGACATTCGATTCCACGATCTGCGCCACACTTTCGCTACCCACGCTTTGGCCAATGGCGTGGACGCCAAAACGCTATCCGGTATTCTAGGCCATACAAAAGCCAGCTTTACCGTCGATACCTACACCCACGCCACAAGCGATATGCACCGGAAAGCGGCTGAGATCGTAGGCAACTTTCTCACCGACTACCTGGGAGAGGAGATGGCCCCATGGCAAAGCACAGAAAGCGCGGCAACGGCAGCATCCATCTGAGGAAGGATGGGCGCTGGGAAGGCCGGTATGTGATTGGCCGCGACGAGAAGGGTTTTCCGGTCACCAGAAATGTGCTGGCAAAAACCAGGGCAGAATGTACGGCAAAGCTGGAGCAGTTGCGGGAAAGTCTTCAAGAACCTGTTAATAATCAACCAAAGCCGGGGGTTCTACTAAGGGACTGGCTGAACCTCTGGTACCAGGGATATAAGAAAGCAAACCTACGCCCCAACACCCAGATGTCCTATGAGCGCCGGATCTATCAGCACATCATCCCTGCTCTCGGAGGTATCCAGTTGGACAAGTTGACCACAGGAGATATCCAGAAGTTCTACACAAACCTCAAAAAAGGTGGCAGACTGCTGCGGGCAGAACTCTACGGCGAAGGTCTGTCCGACCAGACCGTTCGGGGCATCCATACCACTCTCCATGCAGCACTGAATTACGCGGTAGAAGAAAAGCTAATCTTTCGAAACCCCTCAGACGGATGTAAACTTCCGTCTTCCAAGCCCAGAGAAATGAAGGTGCTGACACCGGAAGAAATCCAGCGGCTATTGATCCAGGCCAGGGAGGACGGCTGCTACGAAATGCTTCTGCTGGAACTATCCACTGGACTGCGCCGTGGCGAAATCTGTGCGCTAAAATGGGATGACCTGAACTTTAAAACAGGGGCCCTTCGGGTAGAGCGGCAGGTACATCGAGTACAGGGGGAGCTGGTGGTGTCGCAGCCAAAGACAAAAGCCTCCAACCGCAGCGTCATACTCCCTCCCCCAGTTCTGGCCGTCCTTAAAGCCTACAAAAAATCCGCCACCACCCAATGGATATTTCCCTCACCAGTGAAAGTGGACTCACCACAAGACCCGGCAGCGGTGCGGAAACGTTTATCCACAATCTTAAAGCGCGCCGAGTGCAAGCATATTCGCTTCCATGATCTGCGGCATACCTTCGCCACTGCCTCCCTGGAGCACGGGATGGATGTAAAGACGCTCTCCACTATCATCGGCCATGTGTCCAGCAGCACCACGCTGAATATCTACGCCCATGTTACAGACGAAATGCAGAGGACTGCGGCAGCAAAGATTGATCTAGGCATTGGTAAGAAAACTCCAACGGCAGAAGCAGAAAATACTCCCCGGAAACCTGCCCCCAGCACCTTTCAGCCCTACAAAGGACAACGACGCAAACCCGGCACGGGCTGCATCAGCCAAATTAACGACCACCTTTGGGAGGGCCGATACTCCCCCGTCGTCAACGGCAGGCGCATGGCTCGGAACATCTATGCCAAAACTGAGGCAGAATGCGAGAAAAAGCTGGCGGAACTCATCAGGCAGATGAAGTCGGAAATCGCAACAGAGAAAGCCAGCTAAAAAGTATCAGGCCTCTGGAGCACACACTCCGGAGGCCTGATTTTTTCTGTCTGTGGCTTGTTGTGTGGTCAACTCTTTGACCACACAATGTTACACCGTTAGAAAGTCACAAAAGCAAAACAAAAACCGCCCTTTTCAAACGAAAAAAGCGGTTTTTTTGGAGCTGCTATCCGGATTTGAACCGGAGACCTCATCCTTACCAACGCAAAATTTTTAGTTTTTCTAATCTTTTTGCGTGGTTTATAGTCATTTCCGCTCCGAACAGGTTGCTTTCCAGCACTTTTGAAACGCAGAATTTTCGGTTGTTCCAACTGTATCTGTGGCTGGTTGTGTGGTCAAAATAGAGGAAGCATGTCCCATGTTCAAGCGGTCAAAATACAGGTGTTCTTCTTCATCTTGACTATAATATTTTAGCGCAGTGTTATCAAAGATAAGGGACAGACATTTTAGATGCTTAGTGAATGGGACCACCAGGGCCAGAGACGCGTTGTAATTTGTGAAAGGTCTTCCTTACTCCACTTTCATCATACGATATCCAACACCAATGTGCGTCTGAATATACTGCGGGGAGCCCGGTTCTTTTTCCAGCTTCTTACGCAGCGTTGCCATAAACACGCGAAGCGAGGCAACATCATTTTCCCAGCTCCGGCCCCAAATCTGCTGTGTAATAAAGGTGTGGGTTAGTACTTTTCCCACATTTTTGCACAGCAAGCACAGCAGCTTATACTCGCTGGGAGTCAAGTGGAGCTCCTGCCCATCTAAAAATGCACATCCAGCCGCATAGTCCACTTTCAGCTTCCCGTTTGTAAAGACCGCTTCTGTATTTGCTGAACCTACTTGAATCGCTGTTAATCGTCTCTGTGTCACGCGAAGCCGTGCCAGTAATTCTTCCACCGAAAAGGGCTTTGTCAGGTAATCATCTGCACCGGCATCCAACGCATCAATCTTATCGGTATCTTCACTCCGGGCACTGATGACAATGATGGGCAAATTCGACCAGGAGCGGACTTTATGAATGACCTCCACCCCGTCCATATCAGGTAGCCCAAGATCCAACAAAATGATATCCGGATTATGAGAAGATGCTTCCAAAACAGCGGATTCTCCGTTTGCCGCTGTCAGGAATCGGTAATCATGGGCTTTTAACGTAGTCGTAATCAGGTTGCGAACCGGTGTATCGTCCTCAACCACCAAAATCAACGGTTTATTCATGCAGCTCAACCTCCCCGGCTGGTACAGAAAATGTAAAGATGGAACCATGAGGCAAATGATCCGTTACGGTAATTTCCCCGCCATGTGCGTTGATAATTGACTTGCACAGCGCCAATCCAAGCCCCATGCTGCGGCGGCTGTCGGCAATCGGATTGGATGCACTGTAAAACATATCAAAAATATGTGGTTTGGCCTGGTCAGAAATCCCCGGACCGTTATCGGCCACGGAAACATAAATAAAGTTCCCTTGTTTCCGCCACCCAATGTCGATTTCAGACCCTGGGGGCGTATACTTGATCGCATTATCCACAATATTGATCATGACCTGAATCATCAGCTTCGCATCGACCTGTACCAAGAGATACTCTTCGCTGTTCTGCACGTTGATATGGTATTCTACGCTCTTCCGGTTGATATGCCGAAGTGCTTCCGCAACAATCTCATCCATCAGTTCTGTGGATATACGCAGGTTCATCCGCCCGTCTTCCAGGCGGCTGACCGACAACAGATTTTCCACCAGATTAATGAGCCACATGGCATCATCGTAAATGTCGGTATACATCTGCTCCTTCGTCTTCTCATCAAACAACGTTCCGTTGGAAAGCAGATTGCTGGCATTCCCTGAAATGGAAGTAAGCGGCGTACGCAGATCATGAGAAATGGAACGCAGCAAATTGGCGCGAAGCTGCTCATTTTTTGCCAATACGGCTGCCGCTTCTTTTTCCTCCAGGTTCTTCTGATTTTCAAGGGCAAGTGCACATTCTCCCAGCACAGAAAAGAGAATGCTTGTTTCAAAGGAATCCAGCGGCTTATCCGACGCAGCAATCCCTACCACCCCGTATACCTGCTTACCTGTGCGGACCGACAGATAGGTGCAGCACGCGTCCGAAAGTGTTTCCGTTCCCGCTCCCGCCCGCTTATTATTGGTAAGAACCCACTTTGCTACGTTCTGCTCCTTCTGCGTCGTGTAGCTGTCCGTGGACTTGTCTTCCTCCAAAAGGAATACTTCCGGGCCCATCAATTGTTCTTGCTTGACGCGGTATGCAACGATATCCCGCTGAAATATTTTCAGCAGCTGCCTTGCCGTAACAGAAATAATTTCTTCCTGATTTCGTGCCTTTTGCAGGCTCTGGTCCGTTTCAAACAGAAGCTTTGTTCGCCATGCCACTTGGGCAGAACGCTTGGCATGAGACTTCAGTCTCGAGGCCAGCGAACCGGTAATCAGCGACGCAAGGAACATGACCAGAAATGTAACGGGATATCCGCTATCATAGGCGTGCAGAGAAAACCTCGGCTCCGTAAAAAAGAAATTGAATGTCAGCACACTGACAATAGAGGCAATAAAACTGCAGACCGAACTCTTCGTGGACACAGAAACCAACATCACGCCTAAAATGTAAAGGGTAATAATGTTGGCCTCAGTAAATCCCCAGTTGTAAAACAAAAATCCGATTACCGTACTGAGGATAAGAATGGACGCACTTTTCAAGAGATCCATCACGGATACCGCCTGCATGTGCATGATTTCCCAATGCCTGGCGGAAAAATGTTTGTTTAATCCATTATCCGGAATGATATGAATATCCAATTCAGGGGTAAGCTCTATCAATCGTTCCGTTAAGGATGCCTTTCCCAGCCATGGGCGCGGCACGCCGCTGCGGCCAAGCACAATCTTTGTCACTCCAGACAAGCGTGAAAACTCGGCAATCTGATACGCCACATCATCGCCATAAACAGTCTCAACCGATGCTCCCAACTGCTGGGCCAGATGAATATTGGCCTGAAGCCGCTCTTTATCCGCCGGAGTGATCCACTGGAACTCCTTCGTTTCCACAAATAACGCAGTAAAGCCGCATCGAAAAGCACCCGCCATTCGAGCAGCTGTACGGATAATCTTCTCATTGGAGGGAGCGGAGGAAAGGCACACCAGAATGTGTTCATGGGTGCGGTACCCTGTTTGGCTGTGATTGGCCTGGGTGTATAACGCCGCCCGATCCGCGCAGCGGCGCAGCCCCACTTCCCGAAGGGCGCTTAATTGGGATAAGGAGCAGCTGGAGAGCAAGGCTCCCTTCTTTTGCTGCAGCAGCCGCTGCTGCAGCCGTTCCGGCTCAACATCAATAAACTCCACCTGTGCCGCCTGGTCAAATACATGATCGGGAATGCGTTCCAAGATCGGAGCGTTCAAGATGGAGAACACAGAATCCTGAATGCTTTCGATATGTTGGATATCCAGCGTGGTATAAACATCCACGCCCGCTTTCAGCAGCTCCTCTATGTCCTGATAGCGTTTCCTGTGGCGGGAATTGTCCGCATTTCTGTGGGAGAGCTCATCAATCAAAATGAGCTGCGGCCGCCTTTTCAAACAGGCGTCCAGGTTCCTATCATCGTCTGACTGCCCATTTGGCTGCGCCGGGCAGCAGGGCACCCGCTCAAAGCGAGCTGCCAATGCCTCGGTATCAGGCCACTGCTCCGAGGGGCTCAAGCCAATTACCACATCGACTCCAGCTGCCTTGGCCTTTTCCGCCGCCTTCAGCATCGCGTAGCTTTTTCCGGCACCGGAAAAATAACTTGCAAAAACAGTCAGCTTTCCTTGTTGTTTTGCCTGATCTTCCATTTGTCTCTCGGCAGCCATTGCAGCTCCCCCCTTCCAGCGGAATTATTATAGCATAATGCTACGCTCCCTGTCCGCAAAGCTTCTGCACGAATTCCAGAATAAAAGGCCGGCGGTCCCGATTGTTCCAGGCAACAAATTGGCTTTGCATGGCCGGATGAATGGGCGTTATTTCTACGCCATCCTCATTGATAAAAGGCTGCGCTTGAAGCATGACCGCCCTTTGCCGGACCGCTTTGTTCCGTTCTGCCTTAGAATACAGAATTACAATATCCACATTCCCTGTGCCCAGAGCATACAGCAGCTCCGGTTCCTCCCCCATGGAAAGCGTGCAGTGCAAATTGGGGTGTTCCTTTTTCATGTCTTTTAACACTTTAGACCCCACCTGCATGGCACAAAGGCTTGCAGCCGCAATGTTCAGTTCCCCTTGTTCCTCCGGCTGAATATACTCTTCCTCTCTGTCTGCCTGGTTCTGATCCAGAAAGTCCCCCAGCTTGGAAATGGCATAGTAGCCAAATGCCGCAAATGCCAAAAATCCTCCAAACAAAACGATTCCTTCTACAAATGCTTTCATGGATGCCACTTCCTCTCCCAATACGGGCAGCTGTTATATGTGAAAACATTTTTGAATATCACGCTGTGTTCCCAAAACCAAAATTGTACTATGCTCAGGCAAGAATGTATCGGGTTTAATCACCGTCATAGCAAACTTTCCGTTCTGCTTTACCGCCAGAATGTTGATATTGTATCGTCTTCTGACATCCAACTGTCCAATGGTCTTCCCTACCCAGTTGCTTGGAACTTCAATTTCAAAGATGGCGTGATCATCTCCCAGCGCAATATAATCATAAATATGATCCGAGCTATAACGAATCGCGGTCCAAATGGCCATCTGCTTTTCCGGATATACCACTTCATCGGCCCCATTGCGCAGCAGGAATTTTGCCTGCACATCCCGCTCTGCCCGGGCGATCACTTTTTTGGCGCCTAACTCCTTTAAAAGGCAGGCTGTTTCCAGGGAACTTTGAAAGTTATCTCCAATTGCCACAATACACAGGTCAAAGTTTCTGACCCCTATGGCAGTAAGAAACTCCTCACTGGTGCTGTCTCCAATCTGGGCGTTTGTGACGAAGGGAAGAATTGCGTTGACTCTCTCTTCATCCTTGTCTACCACCATGACCTGGTGATTTAATTCATTCAGTTTCATAGCAATATGGCGTCCAAAGCGGCCTAAGCCAATCAATAAAATTGTTTTCATAACTCCTCCATTACACCGTTACCCTACGGTAATTCGTTCCTGTGGAAGTCTGGCGCTGTTGCCCTGCACATGAGACAGGGCCGCAAAAATCAAGGTCAGACCTCCCACGCGTCCAAAAAACATGAGTGCGATCAGAAGCAGATGGGAAATGCAGCTGAGCTGTGGGGTGATGCCCAGGGAAAGTCCCACGGTGCCGATGGCCGATGCCGTCTCAAACAGGCAGGTGAGAACGGGCAGGTCCTCCACCCTGCTGATGACCAGTCCGGCCGTTAAAAACAGGACTAAGTACATGATCAAAATTGTCGATGCCTGAGATACGACTTCGTTTGATATCCGGCGGTTAAAAAAGCCTGGATGTTCTCTGCGCCGGAACACCGCAAGCGTGTTGGCCAGCAGGACCGCTAATGTAGTTGTTTTCATACCGCCTGCAGTGGAACCCGGAGAACCGCCGATCAGCATGAGAATGATGATCACGAACTGTCCGGTCTCGCTCAGCAAGGTTAAATCTGCTGTATTAAACCCAGCGGTCCTTGGTGTAACAGCTTGAAAGAAGGATAACAGGACCCGTTCTCCCATGGGTGCCTGAGTGAATTCAAACAGGAAAAAATAGATGGTGGGAACCAGAATCAAAGCGCCCGTCACCGTAAGGATGACTTTGCTCTGCATGCGATACTTGTGAAAATGCAGGCCGTTTGTCCTGATATCTGCCCAGGTCAAAAAGCCAATGCCGCCAATGGCGATGAGCAGCGCGATCACAATGGAGATGACTGGATTGTCCGCATAATCGGTCAGGGAAGAAAACGGGGCTTTTACCCCCATTAAATCAAAGCCTGCATTGCAAAAGGCGGAAATGGAATGAAAGAGGGAATACCACGCGCCCTTTAAAAGCCCAAACTCACGAAAAAACACCGGAAAGAGCAGCACTGCGCCGAATAGTTCCACCGCCAGAGCCGTTTTTAAAATAAACCCGGTCAGCCGTACAATTCCTCCCACATTGGGGGCCGCAATCGCTTCCTGCATGGTACTGCGCTGCATCAGTCCTATCTTTCTGCCTGAGAGAATTGCGAACGCACCCGCCACCGTAATGACTCCCAACCCGCCAATCTGGATCAGCAGAATAATGACAGACTGCCCGAAATTAGACCAATACGTGGCGGTATCGTGGATCACCAATCCCGTAACACAAACGGCAGACGTTGAAGTGAACAGCGCATCTAAAAAGGGGGTACTCTCCCCCGCTTTTGTTGATACGGGGAGCATGAGCAGGAAACTTCCCATTAAAATAACCAGCAGAAACCCAACTATAATAATCCGGAACGGGGACTTATTGTTCTTATGTAAAAGCTGCCACATAAGCCTCCACCTCTTAATACATCTTTATCTCCTCTTTATACGTTCATTATCTACATATGGTCTAAAGGAGGTATTAACGTATTAAGGCATGTATTAAGGCGGTATTAAGAAGCCGCTTTTGCCCCGAATATCTGTCTGACTGAACGCGTTTTGAATCGTCCGGTTCCATTAAATCCATCCGCATACAAGCGCCATTGGCAAGACAATGACGATCGTACAGGTGCACACCGCAGCCAACGTAAGGATGGGCATTCCGATAAACATCATGCAAAAGCCCCAAACTCTGTGACGGAACATAAACCGTTCCATTGAAGCATCCATTTGCTTTTCAAAACGAGAAACGCGCTTGATAAACGTAGCCATATCTCTTCCCTCCTCGCGGCACTATCATAACGTGCAGGAACTAAAACTGGGAAAAAGATTGCATGTATGAAATTAAGAATCAATAAACGACCATCGGCCTGCCTGAAACACGCAGGCCGATGGTCGGTTTGCTTGTCTCCAGAAAATCGGGAGAACGATCCTTATTCTGTTGTCTGGCTTATCAGACCCATGGCCTTTGCAATGTCCAGGTTCACACCCAGCACATTGACGGTTTCTTCCCCGAAAACACCCAGCAGCTTACCAGTGGTATTGTCCGCCACAATCTGACTGAGCTCCTCCTCGCTCAGACCGGATGCCTCGGCCAGGGCAGGGATCTGCACCTGAGCGCTCTCGGGTGAGACATGGGGGTCCAGGCCGGAGCCGGAGGCGGTCATCAGGTCGGCGGGAATATCCTCCCGGCTCACGCCGGGATTGGCAGCCAGAAACTCCTCAATGTCAGCCTCTACCCGCTCTGTCAGGGCGGGGTTGGAGGGGGCATAGTTGTTGTTGCCGGAAGCAAGCCCGGCAAACTCGCTGCCGTCATTGTAGAACTGGTTGCCTTCCTCGTCCTCATAATAGGTATTGTAATGGCAGGCGGAAGGACGGCACTTCATAAAATAAGGCTCCGTAAAGTCCTGGCCCACGTTGGCAGCGCCTACCGCTTCCCCATCGGCAGTCACCAGGCTGCCCTTGGCCTGGCTGGGAAAGATCACCGCAGACAGGCCGCTGAGCACCACTGGGAAAACAAAGCCGCACAGCAGCAGAAAAATCAACGTCACGACCACGGATTGGCGAATCCAGTGCACCGCAGTTTGCTTGTTTGTATTGTTCATGACAGAAACCTCCTTACACAAGGCCAATGAGAAGCGGGGAAATGATCATGTCGATCAGCTTGATTCCCACAAAGGGAGTAATCACGCCGCCCAAACCATAGATCATCATATTCCGGGCCAGCATTTTGCTGGAAGACATGGGGCGGTATTTGACGCCCTTCATTGCCAGCGGAATGAGGCAGGGAATAATGATTGCGTTGAAAATCAGAGCCGACAGGATTGCGCTGTACTCTGTGGTCAGATGCATAATGTTCAGCACACCCAACTGGGGAATGGATGCCATGAACATGGCGGGGATGATGGCAAAGTACTTGGCAATGTCGTTGGCAATGGAGAAGGTGGTCAAAGAGCCGCGGGTAATGAGCAGCTGCTTACCGATCTCAACGACTTCCAGAATCTTTGTGGGGTCGGAGTCCAGATCCACCATGTTGGCGGCTTCCTTGGCGGCGCTGGTGCCGGAGTTCATGGCCAGGCCCACATTTGCCTGGGCCAGAGCGGGTGCATCGTTGGTGCCGTCGCCGGTCATAGCTACGATCTTGCCCTCGGCCTGCTCTTTTTTAATGACACTAATCTTGTCCTCAGGCTTACACTCTGCGATAAAGCCGTCCACACCGGCCTCCTTGGCAATGGTAGCTGCCGTCAGGGGGTTATCACCGGTGCACATGATGGTCTTAATGCCGATGGCACGCAGACGGGCAAACCGCTCGGCCATGCCCGGCTTTACGGTGTCCTTCAGGTAGATGACACCCAGCACTTGATCGTTCTCACACACCACTAGAGGCGTACCGCCCAGGGAGGACACCTCTTCCACATGGGCGTGCAGGTCAGCCGGGATCGTTCCTCCCTGCTCTTTGACATACTGCTCAATGGCGTCGGAGGCCCCCTTCCGGACACAGGTGCCGTCCGGCAGATCGACACCGCTCATGCGCGTCTGGGCGGTGAACTCCAGAAAGGTGGAGCCGGGCTGCTCCTCACTGGTGTCACCCAGGCGGCGGGCCAGCTCCAGAGTGGACTTGCCTTCGGGGGTCTCATCGTGCAGGCTTGTCAGGGCCGCACAGCGAATAAGCTCGCTGCGGTCGGCCCCCTCCACGGGGAAAAAATCCGCAGCCAGGCGGTTGCCAAAGGTGATAGTGCCTGTCTTATCCAAAATCATGGTATCCACGTCGCCGCAGGCTTCCACCGCCTTGCCCGACATGGCGATGACATTGAAGCGGGTCACCCGGTCCATGCCGGCGATGCCGATGGCGGAGAGCAGGCCGCCGATGGTGGTGGGAATCAGGCAGACCATCAAAGCAATCAGCGTGGAAACAGGCAGCTGCACGCCGCTGTAAATTCCAATGGGGTACAGGGTCACAATTACAATTAGAAAAATGATGGTCAGAGAGACCAGCAGGGTGTTCAGGGCGATCTCATTGGGGGTCTTCTTCCGGGAGGCACCCTCGACCAGGGCAATCATCCGGTCCAGAAAGCTGTTGCCCGGTTCCGAGGTGATCCGGATCTTCAGCCAGTCCGACACCACGGTGGTGCCGCCGGTCACCGAGCAGAAGTCACCGCCGCTCTCCCGGACCACAGGGGCAGACTCACCGGTAATGGCAGATTCATCTACGGAAGCAATGCCCTCAATGACCTCGCCGTCGCCGGGAATGACCTCTCCGGCCACCACCATCACCACATCGCCCTTTTTCAGCTGGCTGGAGGAAACAATGGTCTCATTGCCGTTTTCATCCAGCCGATGGGCTTCGGTATCCTTTTGGGTCTTCTTCAAACTGGCCGCCTGGGCCTTGCCGCGCCCCTCTGCCACCGACTCTGCAAAGTTTGCAAAGAGTACGGTCACCAGCAGAATGACGGATACGATCAGATTATACGTACGCAAGCTGGCATCGGTCTCCCCGAACAGGGTGGGAATAACGGTCAGCAGCAGCGTAATGAAAAAGCCGATCTCAACCACAAACATCACCGGATTTTTCATCATATACCGGGGATCCAGCTTTTTTACCGACCCAATGAGCGCCTGCTTGAGGATCTCGGGGGTCAGCAGCTTTTTGTTTTGCTTCTTACTCATAGTGGACAAATCCTCCTTAGCCCCAGATGGTCAGATGCTCCGCGATGGGGCCCAGAGCCAGCGCCGGGAAGAAGGTCAGCGCGGCAAAAATGTAAACGACAAAGACGAGAATGACCGCAAAGGAAACGGTGTTGGTCTGAAGAGTACCGGCCGACTCGTTGACATAGTTCTTCTTCATCAGGGAGCCTACAATGGCCAGCTGGATCACAATGGACAGATAGCGGCCGAAGAACATAGCCAAACCAGTGGTCATATTCCAGAAGTAAGTATTGTCCGCCAGTCCCTCAAACCCGGAGCCGTTGTTGGCGGCGGAAGAGGCGTACTCATAGAGCACCTGGCTCAGCCCATGGAAGCCGGGATTGGTGATGCCGGCCTGGCCCGCCTGAGTTGCCACTGCCAAAGCGGAAAACACCAGAATCAAGAAGGGGTGGATGATAATACACAGGGCGGTGAGCTTCATCTCCCGGCCCTCGATCTTCTTGCCCAGGTACTCGGGGGTACGTCCCACCATCAGGCCGCAGATAAACACCGCCAGGATAGCGTACAGGATCATGTTCATCAGGCCCACGCCCTTGCCGCCAAAGACCACATTGAGCATCATGTGCAGCAGGGGCACCATGCCTCCCAAGGGGGTCAGGGTATCGTGCATGTTGTTGACAGTACCGGTGGTAAAGGAGGTGGTAACGGTGGTAAACAAGGCCGACTGGGCGACGCCGAAGCGGACTTCCTTGCCCTCCATGCTGCCCATGGACTGGTCCAGACCAATCTGAGCCAGCAGCGGGTTGCCCTGGCTTTCCGCCCAGTAGCACAGGCTCAGGCCAACCAGGAACAGGATGCCCATAGCCAGGAAAATGCTGCGCCCCTCGCGGCCATAAATCTTGGCGGTGATGCCCTCACGATGCTCAGGCAAGGCATTGTCCGGAGCCAGCTTAGCCAGGTGCTCCTTTCGGCTGTCGCCTACCATCTTGCCGAAGGTAATGACGCAGGCGCCGGGCAGCAGCATCATGGAGTAGAGCTCTATGAGGTTGGACAGACTGGTAGGATTCTCCAACGGGGTGCTGGAGTTTGCACCCAGGAAACCGCCGCCGTTGGTACCCAGATGCTTGATAATTTCCAGAGCGGCAATGGGCCCCATGGCAATGACCTGATAGGTGCCCTCCAGCGTCTGGACTACCACATTCTCATCAAAGTTCTGGGGCACCCCCTGCCACACCAGCAGCAGGCCGCCCACGATGGAGAAGGGGAGCAGAATGCGGGTGGTGATGCGCACCAGGTCCACAAAGAAGTTGCCCACGTTGCCCTTCGTCCGCCCGGCCAGCCCTCGAATAAAGGCCACGCAGGCGGCATAGCCGGTGGCCGCCGAGACAAACATCATAAAAATGATGACCAACATCTGGGAGAGATAGCTCAAGCCGCTCTCGCCGGAGTAGTGCTGCAGGTTGGTGTTGGTCATAAAACTGATGATGGTGTTAAAGGACAGGGTGGGTTCCATGCCCTCGATGCCATTGGGGTTGAAAACGGAAATGCTCTGGATACGCAGAATGAGATAGCCAACGCCAATCATCACCGCGTTGGTCCCGATGAGGGCCAGCACATACTGCTTCCAGTTCATCCCCTTGTCGGGGTTTACCCCGCCGATTCTGTAAATCACCCCGTCCACCCGGTCAAACACCGGGTCGGCAAAGGTGTGCTTTCCTGCGGCGATATGATAGAGATACCGCCCCGCCGGAATGACAATGATCAAATAGATGAGAATTGTCAGTACCAGCTGTACCATAGGTAATTCCTCCTAACACTGTGTGTCCTTAAAATCGCTCGGAGTGGGCCAGGGCATAGACCAGATATCCACCCAGCAGCACAACGATGATTCCTAATGCGATCATAGGTATCCCTCCTCAATGATTACTCTTGGGTGTCTATTTGCTTCTGGCACCACTTGACCAGAAGCCATACCAGTCCAAATGAGAGCAGTAAAGTCCCGGCCATCAATAGATCCATCATTGTCGAAAACTCCTTTCCGAATTCACACTCAGCAAAACAAGCACCGCTCCGTTTTGCTTTCCTAGGATACTCCCAGGAGTCATAAATAGGGATTAAGGAAAACAGATCGACATTAACGTAACGTTAACGTCGATCTGTTTTCAGGAGGTACTTTTTACTCTGCAATTGGGGATTGGGCTTGAAGCTCTGCTCGGTTGCGTTCTTCCTGCAGCTGGATTCGTTCCTGGCTCAGGCCACATTCGTTTAGAATCGCAATCATCAGATTTTTTTCAAATGCATCCGGGATGGAATACCCGACAACGGGAATTCCCACAATGCCCATCACACCTTGCGTTCCTCTCACCGACAAAAACAGCCACTTTGCGTCAGGCAGCGTATTTGTGGTGGCTCCTGCGTGCTTGTTGTTTTTCTGTACCCACTTGGCTACACCAATATCTTCGGAATCCAGTCCAGCCAAAACAGTGTTTTCATCTTTCGGTTCAATCCGGAAATGCAAGGTCCCTTCCCCTTCATTCAGCGCGTAGAGAATGGGCCGGTCATACATTCGGTTGAGCTGCTCCGCCGCCAGATGCAGACACTCCCACTGGGTACGCCCTTTTTGAAATTTTTGACTGCTCTCCAGCAGCAGCTGCGTATAATAGCTTTTTTCCGCGGCCAAGCGGGCCTGCGCTTTTACCCGGCTGGCCAAGGAACTGGCAATCATACTGGAACAGAGCATAATCAGGAATGTAACCGGGTAGCTGGGATCATAGGCTTGAAAACTGAATCTGGGAACGGTAAAAAAGTAATTGAACGCGGCAACACTCAGCAGAGAGGCAAGAGCCCCATAAATATGTCCGCCCGTCCAGACGGCCGTAAGCAGCACCCCCAGGATATACACCGTAATGATGTTGGACTCGCTGAATCCTGCCCAGAAAAATCCCAGAGCTATCACAGTGGATAAGGCCAGGGACAGCAGCATAATGGCAGTATCCTTCCAGCTAAAACGGGGGCTGGACATCCGAATTCTGCCCATACGCTTTTTATACAAGGGCTGATGATCCGGGATAATATAAATATCCAGCTCTGTTAATTCGATCAGCCGATCCGCCAAGCTCTTTTTCCCGGTAAGCAAATTCTGCTTATGGTTCATACGTCCCATCACAATTTTGGTTACACCGCTGACTCGCGCGTATTCCGCGATTTGCTCCGCAGGATCCGCTCCATAGACGGTCGCGATCTGCGCTCCCAGCTGTTCGGCCAAACGAAGATTGCTGCGAAGACGTTTCAGATTTTCTCCCGAAAGCTCCTTTGTTTCCGGTGTCTGCACAAACAGCGCCGTAAAGCCGCTGTGGAAGGCTTCCGCCATACGCGCTGCCGTTCGGATCACCTTGGCATTGGACGGAGCGGAGGACAGACAAATCAAAATGTGTTCTCCCGCCCTGGCGCTTTTCTCCTTCCCCGTCTGAAGAGCCGTGTGATTCAGCTGGTCTGCGGTACGCCGCATTGCAATCTCGCGCAGGGCAGCCAGATTCTCTGCCGTAAAGAAATTTTGAAGCGCCTGCTTTGCTTGGCGCTCCCGATATACTTTTCCAGCCTGAAGCCGCTTTACCAATTCATCCGGCTCAATATCGACCAGTTCGACTTGATTGGCCCGCTCAAAAATATGATCCGGTATTCGCTCATTCACTGCGATTCCCGTAATGGACGACACCAAATCGTTCAGCGACTCCAAATGCTGCACATTTACTGTGGTATACACATTGATCCCGGCTTGAAGCAGTTCCTCCACATCTTGATACCGCTTTGTGTGGCGGCAGCCCTGTGCATTATTGTGGGCCAACTCGTCCACCAGAATCAGCTGCGGCTTTCTTTGCAGCGCTGTATCCAGGTCAAGCTCCTTTAATTTGATCCCACGGTAGTCGATCTCTTTGCAGAGCAGGACCTCCAGTCCATCCAGAAGCGCCAGTGTATCCGGTCTGGCATGAGGCTCTACATAGCCCACCACAACATCAATTCCCTCCTTTTGTGCCTGATGGGCCGCCTCCAACATGGCGTAGGTTTTACCAACACCTGCGGCATAACCAAAAAATATCTTTAATCTACCGGGAGAAACCGAATCTTTGGAAAAAGATAATGCATATTCCAGGCCGCTTTTTTCTTCGCCCATATGCACATTTCCCTCCTGTTCTTCATCACAAATATACGATTTATTTTTATCCTATCATGACCAGTACTATGAAATTATAAATAATGCGCCTATGTGATTAAGATGGGATAAAGGCCGTAAAAAACCGGACACCAAAACCATTTGGCATCCGGTTCGTATTTGTACGTCTCACTCCACCCTAAAATACGCTTGGCCATAGCATAAATCCCTGGTTTATGGAGGACTAGGACCACATCCAGCGCTGGATGCCTCTCCACAAAATCAAAAATTGTCTTCCCCGCGATCCAAATTGTCTCCTCTACTCCTTCCACAAAGAAGAGACAGATCATATCTGCAGTGGGGTGAAAAAAGAGGTTAAAAAGCAACAGGCCTCTGGAGCGTACGCTCCGGAGGCCTGATTTTCTCTGTCTATGGCTTGTTGTGTGGTCAAAGAAATTTGAGAAGAGAAGATTTTGCCAGGTCACTCCAGAGCGCGATCCAGCCTCTGAGTTTTGTTTTTACGGATCTCAGCCCATGGTAATTTTAATACACTGTTATCAAAGATAAACGAATGCAAAAGTAATTTACCCATCTGTAGCTTTCTTACCATGTTAGCGTAGTAACTCTTTCTCAATCTCACACCATAAGTTTTTCTTACACCTAACTTTTAATCATATTGCAACTTGATTGCAAGTTAGTTGCAAGTTGGTCGCAAGTCTATTGTCCTCCCCGTTTCTCCTCCTCTGTCAAAAACCACTTAGCCGCACTTGTTTTTCCTCTGCAGTAAACTCTACCGTCAGCACGAAGTTCGCGCATTAAAACCTGAATTTGACTACGGTTATGTCCAGGCAACACCTGTTGCAGTTCTTTAAAAGGGGTACCGCTGTCTCCGTTTGCACGAATATGTTTTAAGAGCAACTCTTTATTAGTATCTCTATCCAGTCCCACTACTCTTGTGTGTACTCCGGACTTGCCTGCCACCGCATATAGATTTCTGGCTAAAACATATCTATTGCGGCCAATATGTTCTACAATTCCAAGTTCTCCTAGTTTTTTAAGGCAAGGTTTTAGGTTTTCTGTAATACCTTGTTCATGATACAGTGCATTGATTGCCAAAAAATCTCCAGTCGAAAGGGTTTCCATTCGGTCGTTTCCAATCTGATTAATCAACGAAAGCATCTTTGTATCAAGTACCAAACCATTCAGAGTAATACTGACAAAATCCTCATCTGTGCCAGTAAAATCTGGAAGTTGTTTCGCTTCTTTGATGCTCAGCTCATAGATAAGATTCATTCCTTGACCAGACCGTTCGACCAGACCGCAAAGAGCCAAAATCTCCGCAATTCGACGATTACGGGGCAATTGTCTATCAAGAATATTATCCAGTGAGATCCCATTGGGAAATCCTCCAGGACTTTCTACGACAAGTCGATCCCGATACTGGCGAATAAACACGCTTCCGCCCATTTGATAATTCCTATGACTAACAGCATTCAGGATTGCTTCACGAACTACTCTCTCATTAAATGTAGGAATATCGTAGACAAAAAATCCCTCCTGATAGTGCTGCCTATCATTTCGAAGGTTAATCAACTCCCACAAGCGATTATAACAGGCAAAGAAGCCTATCCGGAACTCTTCCCGCTGACTCGCTGGCCCCGACGCTTCTGATGAGCGATACTCAAATATAATTTCTGCCTGGGGCAAATACTTTCCAAGCGATTCTCTCTTCCCAAACAACGCTAACGCCGCATAGGTAATCCCTTCTTCTGTAATCGCTTCGCAATCACGGAGCAATTGTTCTATAGACAGAGTTTTAATTCGTCGATTCCCGCTCTTTTCCACCCATTTATCGCGAAACGATTCGATTGCAGACTCATCCAAGTCGCACAATTTAGCAAAGGGACAGATACTCCCCGAGAAGTCAAAACCTGCCTCTGCATAAATCCTACGCCTAATCTCCTCTGGCATGGGAATCAGGCTATCTCCTTCATACCACCATGCTATACCATCAGCTAGCACTGGTAATCCCAGGGGCCGACTTGCTACATCAAATACCAAAATGCGCTTGCCTTGATATTCATAAAGTTGGAAATCAACCATGATTTTCAACTTATCAATCAGGCCTTTCCTGGTTCGTTCAGGCTGGTCAAAAGCTTTACTACCCACCACCTGTCGGGGTCGTTCATCACTGATTCCAAATACTAACTTCCCACCGCCACAGTTTGCCAATGCGCAACAACATTGTGTCGCCTCCTCATAAGAAAACCGATTCTTCGCCTCCTTAAACTGAACCCGTTCTCCTTCCTTAGCTTCCAATAATTCTTCAATTGTCATCGGAGTATACAAATTGCTTTCACCTCCTATTGCATCTGCCATACTGCATTATACCTTTAACCTTCATTTTCCTTCAAATTTTCAATCTGTTCCATCTTTTCTTAGGTCAATTATGTATGTAGTATCATATCAAGTATTGTTTGACTTTTCAACTGAACTTAGGAAATCTCAAAAAACAGTTGAAAATTTCAACTGCTCACTTACAAAAGACCAGGGCGAGGAGGAAAACGTCATAGCACAACAATCACTCGTAAATCTATGCTAAAATTTAAAACAGATATTGACACAGAACATATGTTCTGTTAATATCAAAATATAAGTTCATACTCGCAAACATGCTGCACCGAGCTACGGGTCCTAAGATATTGTCTTTGAGTCACCAAATTGCCGGG
The DNA here is from genome assembly GCF_052065355.1 of Flavonifractor sp. HCP28S3_F3. NCBI lineage: Bacteria > Bacillati > Bacillota > Clostridia > Eubacteriales > Oscillospiraceae > Flavonifractor > Flavonifractor sp. HCP28S3_F3. The sequence continues at coordinate 7,065 of NZ_JBQHUF010000013.1, read as the reverse complement.
CGCATGAGAAGAACACGAAACCATGCAATCTCCTGCTGGTCACCGTGTTGTTCTCGTGCGCCCGGTTTTTCTTTTCCCCCAGCTAACTATACTCTAAAAATTTTGAAAACAGGTTATGAAACAGCCTTCTTCCACCCCTATACAATTGGAAGTCATATCGCGCCTGCAGTTCTCTGATCAAAAATTAACAAGACAGTAAACAGAAGAAAGACATAGGAGGTACACATGCAAGAATCAGATTTCAAAAGCTACGATGAACTTCCACTGTTTCTCAATGCAAAAACAGTGGCAAAGGTGCTGGGCGTGTCACCGTCCAGCGGGTACGAGCTCATGCACGAGCCGGGCTTCCCGGTGCTGCGGGTGGGCAACCGCATGGTGGTGCCCAAGGAACAATTCATTCAATGGGTCACAGAACACACAGAAGGAGGAGAATGCAAATGAATATGTTTTCCAATCAGCGTAATCCGGAACGATGTCGTTTCTCACTCCCCAATGATGTTTGGAAATGGGATCTCAAACCACAGGGATTTGCTATCCTCGCCTATCTCTGCTATCTGCACATCCACTGTAAAAATGATGTCCTGCCCAGTGTTGATGAACTCGCATCCCACCTGCACATGAGCAAAGATATGGCTGCGGAGTGGATTGCCGAACTCAATCATCGAGGTCTGCTGGATCAACACATGGTTCCCATATTCAAAAACACCGGCAAGAATTTTTTCTCTCTACCCAATGAACTCTTCTTCCTGAACATTGGTCACGGTGCCATCACGGTCTACGCCTACCTGCTCTACTGCGAGGACCGCCGCACGCATCAGTGCCATCCCAGCTACCGCACGATTGCCGCAGCGGTACATCTTACCGTGGCCACTGTGATGAAACACATCGCGAAGTTAGCGGACAAGCAGTTCATCGCGGTTGAAAACACAGCCTATATTGACAAGCATGGCATGAAGTGGAATGGCAACAATCAGTACACCATCCTGCCGATCCAGGCGGCAATGGATCATTGCTACCAGCAGCAGATGCTTCGACTGGAGGAACAGCAGAAGTGGCAGCAGGCGCAGGCGCTCTTGGCACAGAGCACAGAGAGCACCCCATGTGCCCCGCTGTAAGGCGCTGTGTGCCCTTCTTCGGGGCAGGGGAAGTCCCTGCCCCACCAAGGGCTTTCGAGGCAGATTTGGGCCGATTTCGATAGCTCTGCGGAGGACGAAAAAAAAGCAGGTAGAAAGGACTGGCGTCTTTGTGCCGCCTGTCCGCCCACAACCTCCCGCAGTGCGGGCGGTTCCGGGGATTTGAAACAACGCTTTTCCGGCTCCCGGCAATGCCCTTCACCGCCTTTTGACGCCCAAAACAGCCTGTGTCCTTAGAGTACCAAGGCATTTTCTTGACGCTTTTCCCAAAATTGAGGAGGAATTTGATATGAAAGAAACCAGTAAGAACCGCCACACTGTATGGCTGACAGACGAGGCCTGGAAGATGGTCGGTGACCAGTACAAAGACGACAACTGCTCCACACAAAACGAGTACATCGAAAAAGCGATCCTGTTCTATGCCGGATACCGAAACGCGGAGTGCGACGGCTACTACCTTCCCAGCACACTGTCCTATATGCTGGAAGGAAGCCTGACTGCACTGGGTGATCGAATCGGACGTCTGCTTTTCAAACTGTCGGTAGAGGAGTCTATGATGATGCACATCATTGCCCACGATACGGATATCAACTTGGAGACACTAAAAAAACTGCGCGACAGGTGTGTCCAAGATGTGATGCAGACACACGGGCAGATCAGCTTCAAAGATATCCTGAAATTTCAGAAGAGGCTATAACACATTCCTAAATTGGTGCATATGTCTGGTCATCCAAAATTAAAGATGAGGAGACATACATCACGTCTGGAGTATGCGTATGACAGATGCATGCATATCAAAATCTGCGTCGCAAAACAAAGATAAAAGTTTTTTGAAAATAGCACAGTGTTAACAATGATAAGAGCCGCGCAAAAACGGCGCAGAGAAATTGATAACAGTTTGATAACTATGGCCAAAAGGCCTGGCTATTCTCTCTGTTCTTCGGTATTGTGTGTTGCTGCAAAGGAGGCGGTACACATGAACGACTACATGAGAGCACTACACCAACGGTTCTACCGTGAACCGGACTTCAGGGAATTGGAAGATGACATTGAGAACACCCGTCAGGAGGTGCGGGACTATCTTAATAAGATGCAACGACGAAGGCTGATGCACTTGGTGGACAGTCAGAATCTTTTGAAAGAAGAAACCTCTCTGGCCAGCTTCACCGCCGGATTCAAACTGGCCTGGGGATTGAGCAAAGAACTAGAGGCGAACGGCCTGTACTCCTTCGATGAGGAGGAGACAGACCGGGCCTGCCGCCAAATGGGAAAGGAGGATTGATCCTATGAGTAAGCGCAGGCCATCCGGTGACGGCATGGTGCGCAAGCGGGAAGATGGCCGCTGGGAAGGCCGTATCGTCATCGGCCACAAGGAAAACGGTGATCCCATCTTCCGCTACATCTACGCCAGCACGCAAAAAGAGTTGACCGCTAAACTTCGTCAGAATATCAACGCCTACCAGGGTGTGGACTTGACCGAAGAGAGTAAGATGACTCTCTCGGAGTGGTTGGATCACTGGCTGGAGCAGATGGCCTCTGTCCTCCGTCCCAGCACCCTGGATCACTACCGCAATGATCTGGAGCACCATGTCAAACCTTACCTTGGGCAAAAGAGACTCACGCAAATCACAGCAGCCGATTTGCGAAAACTCTATGATACCTTAAAGCAACGTGGCAGGTTACGTCCCCGTCCCGGTCAGAGCCGTGGACTATCCACTACCACGGTTCACGGCGTCCACACCACCCTCCACCATGCGTTGAAATCCGCCGTAGATCAGCGGCTGCTGCCGTACAATCCCGCTGACCATGTGGAGCCGCCCAAGGTGGCGCACAAAACCATGCGCATCCTGAACGACGAGCAGATGGATGTCTTCCTGTCAGCCGTGGAGCAGGACCCGATCTGGCGCGACTTCTTCTACACGGAACTGACCACCGGTCTGCGTCTGGGTGAGATCTGCGGCCTCATGTGGTCCGACTTCGATGAGCGAAAGGGCACCTTACATATCAGACGTACGCTCCATAGAGAAAAGGGCGGACGGTTGGTAGTGGGTGATCCCAAGACCTGCGCTGGCGCCCGAACCATCGTCCTGCCCTCCAGCACAGCGGAGCTGCTGCGGCTGCGTAAAAAAACGTCCTACTCCTCCTGGATCTTTCACAATCCACTCCATCCAGAAGCGCCCATGAATCCTGCCGCCGCATACCGCCAGCTGAAAAAGATCCTGGAAGAAAGCAATTTGCCTGATATCCGTTTCCACGATCTGCGCCACACCTTCGCCACCCACGCACTGGCCAATGGCGTGGATGCCAAAACGCTGTCCGGTATCCTGGGCCATACAAAGGCCAGCTTCACCGTGGACACCTACACCCACACTACAAGCGATATGCATCGGAAAGCCGCGGAGATCGTGGGCGGCTTCCTGACCGACTATCTAGGAGAGGAGATGGCCCCATGGCAAAGCGCGGAAAACGCGGAGACGGCAGCGTCCACCTGAGAAAGGACGGGCGCTGGGAGGGCCGATATGTGGTCGGCCGCGATGAAAAGGGCTTCCCAATCACCAAGAACGTTTTGGCAAAAACCAAAGCGGAGTGTGCGGCAAAGCTGGATCAGCTGCGGGAAAGTCTCCAGGGGCCTGTGCCCGATCAGCCAAAGCCAGGGATTCTGCTTGGTGACTGGTTGAATGTCTGGTACCAGGGATATAAGAAAGTGAATCTCCGGCCCAACACCCAAATGTCCTACGAGCGCCGGATCTATCAGCATATCATCCCTGCTCTCGGAGACATCCAGCTGGACAAACTGACCACAGGGGATATCCAGAAGTTCTATGCAAACCTCAAAACAGGCGGCAGACTGCTGCGGACAGAACTCTATGGCGACGGTCTGTCCGACCAGACCGTTCGGGGCATCCATACCACCCTCCACGCAGCGTTGAACAAAGCAGTAGAGGAAAACCTGATTGGCCACAATCCCTCCGATGGGTGCAAACTGCCATCTGCAAAGCCCAGAGAAATGCAAGTGCTGACGCCGGAGGACATCCAGCGACTGCTGATTCAGGCCAGGGAGGATGGCTGCTACGAACTGCTTCTGCTGGAACTGTCCACTGGCCTTCGCCGTGGTGAGATCTGCGCGCTGAAATGGGAGGACCTGAACTTCAAAACAGGAGCTCTGAAGATAGAGCGGCAGGTGCATCGGGTCAAGGGAGAACTGGTGGTATCGCAGCCTAAGACGAAAGCCTCCAACCGGAGTGTCGTCCTCCCCGCCCCGGTTCTGGCCGTCCTCGAGAGCTATAAGAAAGCCGTTCCTTCTCAATGGATGTTTCCTTCACCAGTAAAAGAGAACTCCCCACAAGATCCAGCAGCAGTACGAAAAAAGCTGTCCGCCGTCTTGGAGCGAGCAGACTGTAAGCACATTCGATTTCATGACCTACGCCACACCTTCGCCACCGCCTCCCTGGAGCACGGCATGGATGTGAAAACACTCTCCACCATCATCGGTCATGTCTCCAGCAGCACCACCCTGAACATTTACACCCATGTGACAGACGAGATGCAGCGGACCGCGGCTGCAAAGATTGACCTGGGGATTGGGAAACAGCCTCCCAAGGCAGAAACGGAAGTTGCTCCCCGAAAACCTGCTCCCAGTACCTTTCAGCCACACAAAGGGAAGCGGCGCAAACCCGGCACCGGCTGCCTGAGCCAGATCAACGATCACCTCTGGGAAGGACGCTACTCCCCCATCTGGCCGGACGGCAAAAAGCACGCCCGCAATGTCTATGCAAAGACCAAAAAAGAATGCGAGCAACTGTTAGCTGAACTCATTGAGCAGATGAAGGCGGAGATCGCCGCGGAAAAAGAGCGGCTGCGGCAGGCTGAAACGACAGGCTGAAAAAGCAGCGGGCCTCCGGAGGCAAAGCACCTTCGGAGGCCCATGTTTCTCTGTCTGTGGCTGGTTGTGTGGTCAAATAAAAAAGCAAAAGCTCAAACATCATGAAAAAGTCAGAAAAGCAAAAGAAAAACCACTTAAACCCGAAGATTTAAGTGGTTTTCATGGAGCTGCTAGGCAGATTCGAACTGCCGACCTCATCCTTACCAAGGATGCGCTCTACCGACTGAGCTACAGCAGCATAATGGCGACGCGGAAGGGACTTGAACCCTCGACCTCCGGCGTGACAGGCCGGCGTTCTAACCAACTGAACTACCGCGCCATATATGCATCTATCTGAACAGCTTCTACTGCAATCTTCTGGCAGGGGCAGAAGGATTCGAACCCTCGGCACTCGGTTTTGGAGACCGATGCTCTACCAGCTGAGCTATACCCCTAAATGGTGGGCCTTCACGGGCTCGAACCGTGGACCGGCCGGTTATGAGCCGGCTGCTCTAACCAACTGAGCTAAAGGCCCATACACCGTTCCACAATTTGAAAAAGCGGGCTTGCCGTCACATTTGTGGCGGCAAGCCACATCTTCTTTGGCTCCCCCTGTTGGACTCGAACCAACGACCCTGCGGTTAACAGCCGCATGCTCTACCGACTGAGCTAAGGAGGAATATCAAAAGGGTCCGGCCTGGTCAGGCCAGACCCTTTCGGTTTGTGTTGGCGTTACCTATCTTCCCGGTCCGTCTCCAGACAAGTATTTTCGGCGCAGGTGAGCTTAACTTCCGTGTTCGGGATGGGAACGGGTGGACCCTCACCGCAATCAACACCAACTTACTTTTCTTTGAAAAGAAAAGTAAGCAAAAGAAACTTCAACAACTTTCTTCTCCTTACCGTTCTTCTCAACGATAAGTTATTATATTCACTTGACGTCCTCTTGTCAAGAGGGAATTTTGGTGACCCGTGCGGGAATCGAACCCACGTTTGCGGCGTGAGAGGCCGCCGTCTTAGCCGCTTGACCAACGGGCCGTTTGGTGCGCCTTCACGGATTCGAACCGGGGACCCACTGATTAAGAGTCAGTTGCTCTACCAGCTGAGCTAAAGGCGCATCTGAATCAGTGCTTTGTCAGCACCCTCAAAACCGAACAATGCAGATCTTCAGTACCAGGCAAGCGCCTGCATTCATCATGTTAAGGTCAAGCCCTCGGCTTATTAGTATCGGTCAGCTGCACACGTTACCGTGCTTCCACCTCCGACCTATCAACGTCATAGTCTACGACGTGCCTTACTCCCGAAGGATGAGAGATCTAATCTTAGGGGGAGTTTCACGCTTAGATGCCTTCAGCGTTTATCTCGTCCGTACATAGCTACCCAGCTATGCCCTTGGCAGGACAACTGGTGCACCAGAGGTACGTCCATCCCGGTCCTCTCGTACTAAGGACAGCTCCCTTCAAATCTCTTACGCCCGCAACAGATAGGGACCGAACTGTCTCACGACGTTCTGAACCCAGCTCGCGTGCCACTTTAATCGGCGAACAGCCGAACCCTTGGGACCGAATTCAACCCCAGGATGTGACGAGCCGACATCGAGGTGCCAAACCTCCCCGTCGCTGTGGACGCTTGGGGGAGATCAGCCTGTTATCCCCAGGGTAGCTTTTATCCGTTGAGCGACGGCACTTCCACTTGCATACCGCCGGATCACTAACTCCAACTTTCGTTACTGCTCGACCCGTCGGTCTCGCAGTTAGGCTCGTTTATGCGTTTACACTCAATGCACGGTTTCCGTCCGTGCTGAACGAACCTTTGAGCGCCTCCGTTACCTTTTAGGAGGCGACCGCCCCAGTCAAACTGCCCACCTAACAGTGTCCCCCGACCGGATTCACGGCCGCAGGTTAGAAATCCAGCAAATCAAGGGTGGTATCCCAAGGGTGGCTCCACCAAGGCTGACGCCCTGGCTTCCAAGCCTCCCACCTATCCTGTACATGATTTACCGAATTCCAGTATTAAGCTACAGTAAAGCTCCATGGGGTCTTTCCGTCTAGTTGCGGGTAACTGGCTTCTTCA
>NZ_JBQHUF010000012.1:0-106004 GCF_052065355.1 Flavonifractor sp. HCP28S3_F3 | reverse complement strand
GAGCCGGGACGATGAACTGCAAGGAGAAAGCGGGAGTATTCAGACACAACGCATGATGCTCCGGCAATATGCCGCCGAGCATGGCCTGAATGTCATAGATGAATATATCGAAAGGTAAACCCAAGAATTGATACAAAGAAATGCTGTTGTCAGAGCGGCAGAATGGCTTGAAATCAAGGGCTTTCAGAGATTAGGAACTCTCCGGCAACTCATTCTTTACGCCCGATTGTTGCCGACATCATGACAACAGCGCAGATGATTTTGACAACAGCAACGGAGAAAATGACAACACCTCAAGCAATGGTGACAACAGCAGAGAGAAATGTGACAACACCCGCTGATAACAGCAAAATCAGTTATAAACACGAGACTTTCTACATTTTGTTTAAATTTGCGAATTCTGTTAAAGCCCCAAAAGCCCAAATCAGAAAAAAACGGGGAAAAGCAAAACATTATTTAAAGTCGCCGAGGGTGACATATCGACAACATAGACGACATGTGCTATAATAAATTTGTTGTCATTCAAGATAAAATTTGCGGTCTTTTGCTGAACGATAATTAAACAAACTTAAGTAAAAGGAGCAAATTATTCTTTAGAAAGGGGATTAGAAGTGGAGTTTAACAATAGTAAGAGAATGGAACTGATCAATACAATGGTAACAGAGTTGCCTGTGCTGCGTGCAAGGATAGGAGCTTCCCAAGCTGATATCTCTGAAAAGATAGGCATTTCAAGGCAAACTTATAATGCAATTGAAAATGGTAAGAAAAAATTGAATTGGACTGTTTTTTTAGCATTGTTTGCAGTTTTTAGTAGTGATGAACGAACTCTGAAAATGTTGGATTCCATGGAAGTTTTTCAGGAGGGCGTTGCAAAGGAAATGTGATTGCCTTTTGCAACGAATCTTAGCGTGATTTTTTATTGGAGGTCATATGTTGAATATGGTTAAGAATGCTTCTGTTCAAGCCACGGATATATATAAGGATCCATATGGATACACATATTCTGAAATGGTTGGTGTATTGGGAGAAGTTGAGGCGGATAAGTTTTATCGCGAATTATACTCCGGTTCCCAAAGTAGTAACAAGTATAAAACGATAACTATCAAGGAAATCTTTCGTGGTCCGGATACTCAGAAATATGTTTTTGAATTGTCAGATGGCTATTGCATTGAAACGGTAAGCATTAAAAGAAAAACTGGTACTACTGTATGCGTGAGCACCATGATAGGTTGCCCTGTTGGGTGCATCTTTTGCGCCTCTGGTGAAAATGGATTTGTCAGAAATCTAACACCATCTGAAATAGTTCAACAAGTAATACTGATAAATGGTAGAGTAAATAGGATTGTATTCATGGGCATGGGAGAACCTCTGTTCAATTATGATAACGTGATAAAGTCCATTCATATATTAAGAGACCGCAAAGGACTTGATTTTCCAACAGATGGTATAACAATATCAACAACGGGACCGCTCCCTCAGATGAAGAAGTTGAGAGAAGAACATTTAAAAATCCAACTTACGTTATCCCTGCATGCCACGAATCAGCATGTAAGGGACTATATCATGCCGCATATGAAAGGGTATGATATAAATGAAGTAGTTCAATCAGTACTCTCATATTCAGAAAGACATAATCGTAGCGTTACTATAGCATATTTGCTTATACCGGGTGTAAATGATCGTGCGAATGATGTAAAACAGTTGGGAAGATGGTTTCGTGACAAAAATGTATTGATTAATCTTTTACAATACAATGAAACGGATTGTAAAGCAGTTCGAAGACCAAACAAACAGGAACTCGTTGCATTTCGTGATAAGTTAAATAAGGTGGGACTTACTGTGAAAATCAGAGAATCCCGAGGTGGCAATATAAAAGCCGCATGTGGTCAATTGGTAAGTAGATTAAATAACCGCAATATGAGTGCACCCAAGAAAAAAGGAGCTTCGGAATTGGATACAGGTTCGTCGAACAATGCTGGATCTTCGAGTAGATTGAAGCCAAGTAAGAGACGTTATGTAAACAATAAAAGCAAGAATGGAAAAAAGGGTTCATCGCATAAATAAGAGCATGTCGGAGTGTGATCTAGTATTTGCGTTCACTGATCTGCATGAACTTCACAAATGGAGGCTCGATTATGAATGAATTTGTTGATATGCATGTCCATTCAAAATTCTCAATTGATGGAATGTCTACGATGGAGGATTATTGTCTGATTGCCGGCAAAACGGGTACAAGAGTTATTTGTTTTACTGAACATGTGGATTTTAATTCAGCGGAAAAGAATCTTTCAATTGTTAACAATATCTTTAACTAAGGGAAACGGGGTGATCCCAACAGGATACCGTCTGCCTCCTGCATACGCCGGATGCAGTCGTTGACCCCGTCTTTGTCCAGCACACATTTCCCGTTGCGGGCCGCTGCGCAGCCTCCGCAGGCTCTGCACCCCTGGATAGTCATGTCCCCGATCTGGACCAGTTCCGTCTGTATCCCGTTTTTCTCCAGAACCTCCAAAACGGTGTTCAGGGCATACCAGGTATTCCCCTGTCGGCGGGGACTGCCATTGAACGCGATCGCTTTCAGCATGGCCGTATACCGTCAGCGCATCAGCGTTCCGCCGTTGATGTCCACGGTAACGCCGGTCAGATAGCTGCTGTCGTCTCCGGCAAGGAAGCTGATGACGCTGGCCACTTCCTCCGGCTCCCCCAAGCGCTTCATGGGCACGCCGTCGGCACTGTTGCCGGTGGCATTCTTGCCGATGGTCATATCCGTGGCGATATAGCCGGGCGCTACCCCATTGACACGGATCCCGTGGGGGGCCATTTCACCGGCCAGGGACTTGGTCAGGCACATAACCGCCGCTTTGCTGGCAGAATAGATGGGCGAAGCCGATACGCCACCGGTGTGAGCGGCCACCGAGGAGAGGTTGATAATGCTGCCCGACTTCTGTTCCATCATGGTGGGCAGGACCTCCTGAGTAAAAAACACGTCTCCCATCAGGTTCACACCAAATACCCGGTCCCACTCTTCTTTGGTATACTCCACAAAGGGCTTTTTCAGAGACAGGATCCCGGCATTGTTCACCAACACGTCGATTCGGCCAAAATGCTCCAGGATCGCCTCCACAGCCTCATGAACGCTTTCGCGTCTGGAAACATCCGCCTGGACAGAGATGCTGTCACATCCGGTCTGTTGGCTGATATCCTCCGCCGTGGCCGCCGCTGTCACAGGGTCCAGGTCCACCACCGCGATATACATTCCGTCTCTGGCCAGCCGCAGCGCTGTGGCACGACCGATGCCCTTTCCGCCTCCGGTAACAACTGCAACTTTGTGTGTCATAGTTCCTCCTTACAGCCCATTGATGGCTTTTCCGTTCCACGCAGCCATGAACGCCTCGCCAAGCGCCTCATTCACTGTCGGATGGGGATGGATCGCATGGATCATCTCCTCAGCAGTGGCCTCAGCGGTCATCGCCACAGAAACTTCTCCGATCATATCCGTCACATGCTTGCCGTAGAGATGCACGCCCAAAATTTCGCCCAATTCAGCGTCGACGATTACTTTGAACGCACCGTCTGTGTCGCCCTCTACCAGGGATTTTCCATTTCCATTCATGCGGAAGCGGCCCACTTTGACGTTCCCGCCGCGGCGTTCCTTGGCCTGCTCTTCTGTCAGACCGATACAGGCAATCTCCGGATCCAGATAAATGCAGGAGGGGATTCGGTCGTAGTTCATCTCCTCGTCATGGCCGCAGATATTGGCCACCGCTACCATGCCCTCATGGGACGCTGTATGAGCCAGCATAACTTTGCCGTTGACGTCGCCGATGGCATAGATATTGGGAAGATTGGTCCGCATATGCAGGTCGGTCTTAATGGCCTTTCGGTCAAACTCCAGGCCGATGCCTTCGGCATTGAGCCCCTCGGTGTTGGGTACCCGGCCCACCGCCATCAGTACCATGTCGGCCTGGACCGAAGCCTGAACACCGTCCTTCTCATAGTATACCGCATCGTCTCTGATCTTCTGTACCTTTGCACCCAGATAGAAGGTAACGCCTTCCGCCTCCATACGCTTTTGGGCCATCTCCGAAATCTCAGGATCCACCATAGGCAGGATATGGTCCGTCAGTTCCAGCACTGTGACCTTGCTGCCCAGGTGGCTGAGCAGATAGGCAAACTCAATGCCGATAACACCGCCGCCGATGACTGCGATAGAGCCGGGCACATGATCAAGATCCAAGGCCTCGGTGCTGGTGATAATGTGATTGCTCCCCTCCTGGGCAATGAAAGGCGGCATGAAGACAGAGGAGCCCGTGGCGATGATGAAGGTCTCTGACGTGATCTTCTTGTCTGCCACCGATACCGTATGGGCATCCACAAAGCTGGCCCGGCCCTCCACGACGGACACCTTATTGCCCCGCAGCAGGGCCTTGACGCCGTTTACCAGCGTCTTGACCACCCGGCCCTTTCTGGCCTGCAGCACCTTCATGTCCACGCTGAGAGCGTCCGGAGATACGCCTTTGATTCCGAATTCTCCGGCCTTGCGCATCTCTGTCAGCAATTCAGCGGTCTTGATCAGCGCCTTTGTGGGGATGCAGCCCACGTTGAGGCAGGTTCCGCCAAAATAGGTGCTTTCAATAATGCAGGTCTTCTTGCCCATCTGGGCGGCCTTGATTGCCGTCTCATATCCGCCGGGACCTGCGCCGATCACAGTCACCTCGTACTCGTATGTTATCGGAGCGGGCTGCTGCGCCGCGGGCTGGGAGGCTGCCGGCAGGGCGGCCGCGGGCTGGGGAGCCGTCGCCTCCCCAGCCTGGGCGGCGAGAGCCGCATCAGGATCTTCCCCATCCTGGCCCACCACAGCGATAGGCGTAAACACCTCCGCATACGCCCCTTCCTCCAGCATGATCTTGAGAACGGTGCCGTCGGCAGTGGCTTCTACCGGCATGGTGGTCTTATCTGTATTGATCTCAAAGAGCACTTCACCCTTTTTGACCCGTTCGCCTACCGCCTTGTGCCATTTGACCAGCTGTCCTTCATCCATGTTAAAGCCCAGCTTGGGCATGATAATGACTTCTGCCATGGTAGGTCTCCTTACAGTAAGATTTCGACCGGGTTTTCCAGCAGCCGCTTGATGTACGCAACGAACTGGGCCGCCATGAGGCCGTCGATCAGGCGGTGATCCACGGAAAGCTGAATGTTCATCATAGGACGGATGGCGATGGTGTCCTCACCGTTTTCATCGGTAACCACCACAGGGGTCTTGCGCACCGAGCTGACCGCCAGGATCGCGGACTCCGGCGCGTTGATGATGGCGGTGAAGTTGCCGATGCCGAACATGCCCAGATTGGAAATGGAGAAGGTACCGTCGCTGTATTCCTTGGGGTCCAGTCTCCCTTCCTTGGCACGGGCGATAAGGTCCTTGCTCTCGCCCGCGATCTCGGTCAGGGTCTTGTGCTGGACGTTTTTAATCACCGGTACCACCAGGCCGTTGTTCCCGGCTACGGCGGTGCCCACGTTGATGGAGCGATAGGTGATGATCTGTCCGTCCTTCAGAGTGGCGTTCAGGGCCGGATACTTCTTCAGCGCCTTACAGGCCGCCAGCGTCAGCAGGTCGGAGACGGAGATCTTCACCTCCGCCGTCTCATTGAGCTTGCTGCGGAAGGCGGTCAGTTCTGTGGTATCCACCGCATCTGTAAAGTAGATGTGGGGCGCCGTGGCCATGCTCTGGGCCAGCTTGTCGCCGATGATCTTACGCACACCCTTGTAGGGGGTCACGGAGGCGATCTGCAGCTCGTCCGATGCAGCCACAGGCTGTGCGGCAGCCTTCTCCACGTCGGCTTTCATGATCTTGCCGTTGGGACCGCTGCCCGGGACAGCCGCCAGATCCACGCCCTTCTGCTCAGCTACCTTACGGGCCAGCGGGGACGCCTTGATGTCCTTGTAGGTAATGCCACCCTGGAAGCCAGTGCCCTTGATCTGGGCCAGGACGGAGGGGGCGATCCCCTCCTCCTTGACCAGCTTTTTGGCCTTGGGGGTGAGCTTGAGTTCCTTCAGATCCATGGGGGGCACCTCGGGAATGAGATCCACCTGGGGTACCTGGGCGGGGGCGGCGTCCGCAGCAGCAGGTGCGGCGGCGGGGGCTTCCCCACCGGCGGCAGCCAGCGCGGCGTCGGGATCCTCTCCAGGGGCACCCACTACCGCAATGGGGGTGAACACGTCCGCAAAAGCGCCTTCCTCCAGCATGATCTTCAGCACAGTACCGTCGGCAGTGGCCTCCACGGGCATGGTGGTCTTGTCGGTGTTGATCTCAAAGAGCACCTCACCCTTGGTCACCGGGTCGCCGACAGCCTTGTGCCACTTGACCAGCTGTCCTTCATCCATGTTAAAGCCCAGTTTGGGCATGATAATGACTTCTGCCATGGTAGTTCCTCCTTACACCATTTCCCGGATCTTGGCGGCGATGCTCTTCTCGTCGGGGATCAGCGGGAATTCCAGAGCCGGGCTGAAGGGCAGGGGGACGTTGCCGGTGCCCAGACGCTGCACGGGAGCCTCCAGGTCGTAGAACACGTCGGGCATGATGCGGGTGGCGATCTCACCGCTGATACCGAAGTCGATGTGGCCCTCGTCCACGATGAGCAGCTTGCCGGTCTTCTTCACGGACTTGATGATGGTCTCGGTATCCAGCGGCACGATGGTGCGCAGGTCGATCAGTTCGGCGTGGATGCCCTCCTCGGCCAGCTTCTTCACTGCCTTGGTGGCCTTGATGGTCATCATGGAGTTGGTGACCACGGTGATATCGCTGCCCTCCTGTACGATGCGGGCCTTGCCGAAGGGGATGCAGACATCCTCGCCCTCGTCGGGCACATCGTCAAATTTGGTAGTGTAGAGCATCTTGTGCTCAAAGAACATAACGGGGTTGTTGTCCCGGATGGCGGTCTTGAGCAGGCCCTTGCACTCACCGGCGGTGGAGGGGAGCACCACTTTGACGCCGGGGATATGCGCGGCCCAGGCGTGGATGGACTGGGAGTGCTGGGCTGCGGAGGAACGGCCGCCGCCCAGAGGCATGCGCACCACCATGGGGACGCTGCACTGACCGCCGGACATGTAGGTAATCTTGGCCATCTGGTTGAACAGCTGGTCGCCGCAGACCATCAGGAAGTCGGCGAACATCAGCTCCACCACGGGCCGCAGGCCGGTAAGGGCCGCGCCTACGCCCATGCCCACAAAGTCCTGCTCGGAGATGGGGGTATCCTTTACCCGCAGATCGCCGTACTTGTCCCGCAGGCCCACAGTACACTTAAAGTTGCCGCCGATGACGCCGATGTCCTCGCCCATCTGGAATACGGTATTGTCCCGGGCCATTTCCTCGTCAAGCGCTTCCCGGATCGCGTCTCTAACCATCAGTTCTCTCATAGTTCTGTTAACCTCCATTCATCTCGGTAAAGGATTCAGTCCACGAACAGATCGGAGTACGCTTCAGCGGCGTCGGGATAGGGGCTCTCCTCCGCGAACTTGCACGCGGCCTGGATCTCCTCCTCCACGCCGGCCTTGATGGCGTCGATCTCGGCCTGGGTCAGCAGCCCCCGCTTCTCCAGCTGGCCGATGGGTTCTCTGGCCTTCCAGTCAGCCAGCTCCTGAGGATCCCGGTACTCACCCGGATCGCCCACGTGGTGGCCCTGCCAGCGGTAGGTCAGGCACTCGATCAGCGTGGGACCCTCACCCCGGCGGGCACGCTCCACAGCCTGCTTCACAGTGTCATAAACGGCGAAGACGTCGTTGCCGTCGATGGTATAGCCGGGAATGCCGTAGCCCACGGCACGCTTGGACAGCTCATGCTCCTTGGTGACCCGGCGGATATCCACCGAAATGCCGAACAGGTTATTCTCAATGATGTACACACAGGGCAGATCCCAGGCGGCGGCCATGTTCAGGGACTCGTGGAAGGTGCCCTCGTTGGAGGCGGAATCGCCGAAGAAGGCAAGGGTCACCTGATCGGTGCCGCGGTACTTAGCGGAATAGGCCGCGCCGGTGGCGATGGGGATCTCGCCGCCCACGATGCCGTTGGCACCCAGGATGCCCTTATCCATGGCCATGATGTGCATGGAGCCGCCCTTGCCCTTGGAGTAACCGGTCTCCTTACCCAGGATCTCCGCCATCATGCGGTTCAGGTCGGCACCCCGGGCCACCAAGTGGCCGTGTCCCCGGTGGGTGGAACCAATGTAATCGTCGTCCCGAAGCGTGGCGCAGGCGCCGGTGGCAATGGCTTCCTCACCCAGATACAGGTGGGCCAGGCCGGGCATCAGGCCCCGCTTGTAAAACTCAAAAACTTCCTCCTCGAAACGGCGGGTACGGTACATGACGGTGTAAAACTGCTTGGCCAGCTCCTTCTGTTCCTTCTTTGTGCTCATACGTGTATACCTCCTCAATTACAAACTGCTATGAAATCTACGAACGTATTCCTCTTTCAACTCGTCCCGGAAGTCGGGATGGGCAATCTCGATCAAGGCCTTCGCTCTCTGGCGGAGGGTATGTCCCTTCAGGTGGGCCGCACCGTACTCCGTAACCACATAGTCCACGTCGCAGCGGCAGGTTGTGACAGCGGCGCCGGCATCCAGAAGCGGGACGATCTTAGATGCCTTGCCTTTGACGGTGGAGGGCATGGCGATAATGGACCGACCACCCTTGCTCCGGGCTGCGCCGCGGATGAAGTCCACCTGGCCTCCGGTGCCGGAGATCTGACGGGGGCCAATGCTCTCCGAAGCCACCTGACCCATCAAATCCACCTGCACACAGGAGTTGATGGAGACCAGGTTGTCATTCTGTGCAATAACAAAGGGATCGTTTACATAGTCCACCGGCGCCAGAAACACATCAGGATTATGGTCCACGAAGTCGTAGAGCCGTTGGGTCCCCATCAGGAAAGTAACCACATATTTCCCCGGGTGAAGGGTCTTCTTTTGGTTGGTGATAACCCCGGCCTGGGCCAGCTCCACCACGCCGTCAGAGAACATTTCAGAGTGGATTCCAAGGTCCTTTTTGTCTTTCAGGAACTTCAATACCGCGTCAGGAATTGCACCGATGCCCAGCTGGAGCGTATCCCCGTCCTGAATCAGAGAGGCCACGTTGCGTCCGATAGCCTCTTCCACCGGGCCGATCTTGGGTGGCGCCAGCGGGATAATGGGGGCGTCGTGAGGTACAAAGCAGTCGATCTCCGTCACATCCACGGCTGCGTCGCCGTAGGTGTAGGGCATGTCGGCGTTGACCTGCGCGATGACAGTCTTGGCACACTTGACGGCGGCCATGGTGTAGTCCACTGATACACCCAGAGAGCATTTTCCGTTTTCATCCGGCGGTGTAACGGTAATGAGGGCTACATCCACCGGAAGGGCAGACTGGAACAGGCCGGGCACTTCAGAAAAGAAGCAGGGGGTAAAGTCGCCCCGTCCCTCCGCCACAGCAGCTCGGGTAGACCCGCCCACAAACAGGGCGTTGTGGCGGAAGTATCGCTCCATACCGGGTTGGGCGTAGGCCGCCTGGCCCATGGCCACCATATGGACGATCTCCACATCCCGGTATGCCTCAGCATTGGCTACCATGGCGTTCACTAAGAACGTAGGCTCGCCGCAGGCATGCTGTATCACCACCCGGTCACCGGACTTGATCCGCTTGACTGCCTCTTCCGCAGTCGTGATGTGGGATATGTAATATGTGTTCCAGCTCTCCATGCCGGTTACTCCTTGATGTGGGCGATGGCCTTGGCCAGAGCCTTCTTCTGTGCCAGGTTGCCCTGACGGGAGATCATGATGCGCTGAGCCTGGGGAGAACCGGCGCCGTGCATGGACTCGGTGCGGTAGCCGACGGCGGCGGTGCCCAGAGACAGGTTCTCAATGAGGCGCAGGATGCGCAGCCGGTTCTCAGTGGAGACGGCGTTGACACCCTTGAGGTACTTGTCAATGACGGGACCCAGCTTGCTGTCGCGGAAGTCGGCCTCGGAGGGGGCGGTGACCATCAGGCCGCCGGAAATGTCCTCGGCCAGACGGACGATTTCGTAGGGGAAGCGGGTGACGTTCTGCTTGCAGACGTTGGCCAGCAGCAGGTCGATCATATAGTTGCCGCTCTCGGTGGGATAGCCCTCGGCGGAGCAGGCGATGCCGCAGCAGTACAGGGTCTCGTTCAGGTGGGTCATCTCAATGAGCTTATCCTTCACGTGGCTGGCCTTGGCGGCGCCGTTGTAGTCGGCGGCCACGGCGGCAGCGCCGATGAGTACGTCGCCCACGCCAACCTTGCAGCCGCCGTAGCTCTGGCGGTGATAGCCGGCGAAGCGCTCCACCAGCATGCCGGCAAACTCGGTCTCGCCGTTGAGGAAGATCCGGTCGTTGGGCACGAACACGTGGTCGAAGACGGTGAGGGCCTCCACGCCGCCGAACTCGCTGTTGCCCACATCCATCTCGCTGCCCTCCAGCTTGCGGGTGTCGCAGCTCTGGCGGCCCACGATCATGTACAGGCCCTTGGTATCCAGAGGCACCGCGAAGGAGA
Source organism: Flavonifractor sp. HCP28S3_F3 (assembly GCF_052065355.1). NCBI lineage: Bacteria > Bacillati > Bacillota > Clostridia > Eubacteriales > Oscillospiraceae > Flavonifractor > Flavonifractor sp. HCP28S3_F3. Next base: position 95,468 of record NZ_JBQHUF010000012.1, on the reverse strand, counting down.
TGGCGTAGTCCTTGTCATCGGGGCCCATGGAGATGGTGGGCATCACGATGACCTCGTGGCTGTTGATGATGCCGGTCTGGTGGGCCTTGGCACCGCACACCACAACGCCGTCCTCCCGGCGCTCCACCACGCGGAGGAACAGGTCGGGATCGGCCTGCTCGTGGGGAGCCTTGGAGCGGTCGCCCTTGGGGTCGGTCATGGCGCCGTCCACCGTCAGGTCGCTGGTCTGGCAGTACAGCATGAACTTCTTGAAGTTCTCGTGGTAGTGAGTGCCGTACTTTTTGTCGATCTCAAAGGTGGTGGAGTACTCGGCGTTGAAGGCGTCCATGCCCACACAGCGCTGGAAGCAGGCCGCGGTCTTCTGGCCCAGCAGGCGCTGCATCTTCACCTTGTTGCGCAGGTCCTCGGTGGAGCGGTGGATGTGGGTGAAGCGGTTGATCCGCTCGCCGGTCTCGGGAGAGATGGTGGTCATCAGGTCCTGATACTCGGGCATCTGAGCCAGATCATAGGTCATCCGCACGCTGTTCAGGGAGGGGCGGAGGATGGGATCGTCCACCGGATTCTCCACCTTCTTGCCAAACATGTAGATCTCCATGGGGATCTTACGGATACTCTCGATGTACTGTTCACCTGTCATGAGTGCCATATCGGGTCCCTCCTCAGTAAAGTTCCGTGTAGATCTTGCGCACCCGCTCCTCGTCCAGGGGTACAAAGTTGTTGGCCATCAGGCGGCCCTGGCTGGTGATGACGCTGTGGGCAAACTCGTCGATGTCCTCTTTCGTCATGCCGTATTCATGCAGGGGCTTCTTGGGCAGAATCTGATTGAGCAGTTCCTCCAGCTTGTCGTAGACCTCCTCGGTCCCACAGCCCAGCAGGTTTGCGAGGTAGCCGTTCATCACCGCAATCTCGCCGTCCTGCTTGATCTCCATGTAGTTCTTCAGAACTCCGGTAAACATGGCGTAGTTGCTCTCGCCGTGGGCCACATGGTATTTGCCGCCTAGAGGATAGCTGGTGGCGTGGACCGCCGCGCAGCCCGCCGTGCCGAAGGCCAGGCCGGCGTAGTTAGAGGCGATCAGAAAATCCTCCAGCAGCGAGATGCGGGACTCCTTTCCCTCTGCCACGATCTTCTGATAGCCCCGGATAATCATCTCGATAGCCTTGTAGCCGAACAGCTTGGTGTAGGGCGTGGCCTTGGGGGACAGAGAGGACTCCACCGCGTGGACCAGCGCGTCGATAGAGCTGGTAGCGAACACGCCGAAGGGCAGCTTTTCCAGCAGCTCTGGGATCAGCACCGCCTGATCGGCATACATGGCGGGGCTCACCAGGCCCAGCTTGGTACCCAGACGGGTGCGGGCCATGATGGAGATGTTGGTGACCTCACTGCCGGTGCCGCAGGTGGTAGGAATGATGACCAGTTTCCGCTTCTTTTCCAGGTTGGGAGCCTTGTCGTACAGCTCGTCCACGCCCTCCCCGTCGGAGACCGCCAGCACCTTGGCAATGTCGATGACCGTGCCGCCGCCGATGGCAATGATCCGCTTGCAGCCCGTTTTGGCTGCGTCAGCCAGGATGGCGTCCACCATCACGTCGGTGGGCTCGCCGGTGCCGTACTTTTCCTGATAGATCACATGGCACTTCAGGTCCATCTTCCCGAAATACGGCTCATAAATGTATTCGTTGCTCAAGACCAGGTCATCGCTTCCCAATTCAAATGCGTCCTTAAAGGCGCAGCAGCACGGGAACAGGTGCAGTTCCGGCTTCCATATCAGTTCAAGCATGTTTTCTCCCATCCTTTCTAAATCTTTTGTGCTACTCTTCACTGTGTCACGCTTTTGCTGTCACGTTTATCATGAGCAAGTTTAATGCCAAATTCTAAAAGCCTGCTATTTCAGAAAAATTTCAGGCCTGTGCCAGAGATCGGCCCACTACTGCGCCATTTTGGCACACTTCAGCACGAAGCATGTGCCACCGGTTTGGCACACAAAAAAGCGCGAACCTGATACCAGGTTCGCGCTTTTTGCATCGATCATTTTCTTAACTTATCGCAGTCGATCCCATAGGACTCGAGTTTTCGATACAGCGTCCTGCGGCTGATCTCCAACAGCTGAGCAGCCGCCTTCACATTTCCATGGGTCTGCTGCAATGCCTGCTCTATTTTTTCCTTTTCTCCCTTTCGCATGGAAAGGGAGGCCGCACGGGGCGGCTTTTCCTCCTCCGGTTCCGCAGCTTCCACCGCGTGCACCTGTAATTCCGGAGAAAGGCTCTCAGGAAGGATCTGGTCCGTGGTGGTCAGATACACCGCTCTCTCAACAGTATTTTCCAGTTGTCTCACATTTCCGGGCCAATTATACTGGGATAACAACGTCATAGTTTCTGGCGAGAAGCCCTTCGCCTTGCAGCCTGGCATACTTCCGGAATATTTCTGTAGGAAAAACTCTGAAAGTACCTGTACATCGCCCTTCCGCTCTCTCAGCGGTGGAATTCTGATATGGAATACGTTGATCCGATAGAACAGATCCTCCCGGAACATTTTATCGGCCACCAGGCGCTCCAGATTCTGATTGGTGGCGGTGATCACCCGAACATCAATTTTGATGGTCTTGCTTGCTCCGATACGGCGCACCTCCCGGTTTTGCAGCACACGCAGAAGGGTCACCTGTACATCAAAAGGCATATCCCCGATCTCATCCAGGAAGATTGTGCCGCCGTTGGCCAATTCAAATTTGCCAGCGCATCCTTCTCTTTTTGCTCCGGTAAAACTGCCGCTCTCATAGCCGAACAGCTCCGCTTCGATCAGGCTTTTGGGCAATGCCCCACAGTTTACGGCAATAAACGGTCCGCCTCTGCGGGCACTGGAGTTGTGTATCGCCTGCGCGAAGAGCTCCTTACCTGTGCCGCTCTCTCCGGAGAGAAAAACCGTAGCGTCATTCTGCGCCGCAATCTTAGCCATTTGCACCGCATCCCGCATGGAATCCGATCTTCCTATAATATCGGAAAACGAGAAGTGTGCATCGTTTCCCACGATATTATTGACTCGCTTGTGCAGGCTGGCCAGCTGCTCCATCTGCACTACATACTCTTTCGTTCCGGTTGCCTGTACGGACAGTGAAATGGTATGCTTTTGTCGCTTATGTTCCAACACGACCGGGAAGTTGGCCACACCATTCTGGATCCGCGCCAGAGTGTCTGCGTCAGCACCGATCAGCTGCGGGAAGGATGCCCCCTTCAGATCCTGAGGCAGCACATCCAGAAGCTTTGTAGCCTGGGCATTGAACGTGGTCACCTGCAGCTGCTCGTCCAGCAAGCAAATAGCAGCAGGTACCGTTTCAATAATAATATTCATATTCTGCCACACCAGCGCCAGTTCATCATACGCCGATTTCAACTTGAGCTGCCTGGAGATGGCATCCGCAGCCGCAACCACCATTCCAAGCGTATGGTAGTTGACCTTCTCCGCCATGCCGGACAGGCAGACGCTTCCGCCCAACCTTCCATCTGGCAAAAAAATAGGCGCACCAGAACAGGACCAGTTCACATGCACCTCATAATAATGTTCTTCCGCAAACACCTGGAGAGGCTGCTGTGTGACCAGCACCGTCCCCACACCATTTGTGCCTAAGCGGTCTTCACTTCGGCAGGCTCCCTCTATTAAACCGGTCTTCTGCGCAGTGGACAGGATCTGCGGATCTCCTCGTTCATAGAGGATATACCCTTCCTCATCACTGATCAGCACCAAAAATTCCGAACCTCGAATAAAATCATACAGGCCGTCCAAAAAAGGAAACGCCACTTCGCACAGGCTCTTTCTGGCATCCCGCCGCTTCTGTAGTTCTCCTGGAGGCAGGACACGCTTGTCAGCATCCTGCATTGGCACGCCCCGGGCTCTGCATCGCAGCCACGATTCACGGATTACGTCCCGAACCATATCGTCAGGAACCGCGTCTCCATTTCGGAGCAGTTCTTTCGCCTCACTTACCTGATTTCGGATATCCATGGGCTTTCACTCCTCCCATAGCCAGTTTTATTAAGTACACGCACACTAATAATGTTGCAAGAAGAGTGCCAAATTTTCACTATCCACATCCATTCTATCTGAATTGCCTCCATTACACCCGCAGACTTTGGCGGCGAAAAAGCTATTTTATAATAGCAGAAGAGTATTGCGCCGTCAATTTTGTGCGCTCGCCGCTTCCGTATGTTACACATGTGACATAATGCGCCATTCGTGTGCCGAAATAGCACATCTCTTGCAGCTTATGCTTCACGCCTGTCTTTTCCCGTATTTTCGACATATTTTGACGCATTCCTTTAAATTGGCCGAATCTCTATGCACCAATTTAACTTTTTCCACATTTCCTTATACTTGGCCCGAATTTTGCTCAATAGCTAGGCAGAAGTTCCACTGCACAGAAAGGAGGGATCGCTTTTATACCACCGCCAGTGGAAGCATCCGTTTTATTGCGTCACCCATTTGCACACAGAAAGAGAAGAAAGAAAAGAAAGGTGTGAGCACGATCATATGAATGTTATAGCGATAGGCGTTATCATCGCGCTCGTGGTTTACGGTGTCTTTGTAGCCGTGATCTCCGTTAAGGCATCCAAAAGCACCGGAAGTTCTTCCTCAGAATACCTTGTGGCCGGCCGCAACGTAGGTACGATCACGCTGCTGGCTACGGTCATGCTTTCCATCTGGAGCGCCCTCTCCTTCTATGGATACGGCGCCGCTCTTTACCGGGACGGCATTGGCTACTGGATCGGCGCCATGGGTGCCTGCTTCGTCGGCTTTTTTGCCCCCAATGTGATGTATCGGCTCTGGCTGCTGGGTAAGCAGTACGGTTATACCACTCCGGGTGACTACTTTATCCACCGGTACCACTCCCGTGCTCTGAAACTGATTATCTCCGTAATCTGCGCTGTGTGTATTATCCCTTATATCTCCGTGCAGGTCAGCGGTGTGGCTAACGGCATCGTCACCACAACAGAAGGAAAGATCGGTTTCTGGATCTGTGTGGCGATTCTCGTAGTTTACATGTATGTTCACGTGCTGGGCGGCGGCAACAAGGCCGTTGTAGGCACCGACTTGTTCGCAGCAATTGTCGGCGTCGGCATCGTGGTGGTGACGACTATTGTCTTCATTACGAATATTACCTCCGGCGGTCTGAGCGAGGCCGTGGAGAAGATCATTGCCGACGGCAATGGCGACGTCTTCAAGGTCACCGGGAAATACGGCAACTGGATCTCCGCCCTCGGTCTGTCCCTCTCTGCCGGCATTTCCATCATTGCCTGGCCCCACATTTTTATCCGCTCCTACATGGCCAAGAATGAGGACGTCTTTAAGGTTATGGGCATCGCCTTCCCCATTCTGGAGTGCGTGTGCTACCTGATGTTCCTGATCCAGGGCATCTACGCCGGCCGCTATGCCTATCCCGCTCTGGAGGGCGCTGCCAGTGACAACGTTATCCCCATGATGGCTCTGGAATTCGCTCCCGCTATTCTGGCTATTCTGCTGGTCATCGGCGTGTTTGCGTTCGGCCTGTCCACTGCCGACTCCCAGCTGGTGGTGGCTTCCTCCATCGTTACTCACGACATCATCCGGAAAGAAGATCAGGAAGAGCAGAATACCAAGCGCAACAATGCTATTTGCTTGACCATCATCATGGTGGCCGTGCTCATCGTGACCTACTTCCGTCCCGCGTTCCTGGTCACCTATGCATATAGCTTCTGCGCCCCCGGCTTTGCCCAGATGATGCCCTCGCTGATCGGCGGACTCTACTGGAAGCGCGGCACCAAGGAAGGCGCTCTGGCCGGTACCGTGTGCGGCATGGCCGCTGTTCTGATCACTCTGTTCGGCGTAAATCCCTGGCCCACCATGGATCCCATCCTGTGGGGCCTGGTCGTCAACACCATCCTCTACGTGGTAGTCAGCCTTGCTACCCAGCCGGATGCCCGGGCTGAGAAGGAAATCACCGGTCCCCTCTCCGCTTTCTTCGCCTCCCGCGAAAACACCCTTCACAAAGTGGTCCTGGTCCTTTACGCTGTGGTGTTTGTCCAGTCCCACATCGTTGGTCTGTACCTCCCCAACGAGACCTTTATCTTCGGCTGGATGCCTCCCACGGTGTTCAACTACCTGCTGAGCGGCATCGAGCTTGGCATCCTGGGCTACTTCTACGGCAAGAACCGTCTGTATGAGCCCGACGGTTCCAAGAAGGATTTCGCTCCCTTCTGCCCCACTAAACAGTAAAAACACTCCATTCCCCTCATTTCCCATGCACAAGACACAGCTCCAGGACCCCGGGACTGAACCTATCCTTCAGTTCCGGGGCTCTGGGCCTTTCTCGGAAGAAGCGATCGCCGATATGAACGTATTTTACACTGTCAACAGCGGTTTTTATCTCCGCTCCGCAGATTTTGGGATCCTGGTGGACGGGCTCCACCGCGGTGAACAAGTTGGATTTTCCGCTGTGCCGCAAACGATCCGGACAGCGCTGAACACGCATACCGCTCCCTTCAACTGTCCCATGGCATTTTTGTTTACCCACACCCACCCCGACCATTTTGATCCGGAATCCTTGGCTCTGGCAGCACCGTCTGCTGCTGTCTATGGACCAGATGTCGGCGCGCTTCCGTTTGAGGTCATTGCCCCCGGTATCAGAAAGCTTCTTCTTCCGGAAGGGTACGCATATGCGTTTCAGGTTCCCCACGAAGGAAAAGCCTTTTCCGATGTTCCGCACCACGCACTGCTCATTCTGCTGGACGGGCAATGCATTTTAATGGCCGGAGACGGCGAGTTCTCCCCGGAGATCGCTCATACCATGCTGGAATTTTGCCCCTGCGGCGTTGACGCCGTGTGTGTCAACCCTTACCAATTGATTTCTCCATCCACACGGGCCTTTTTGTCTCTTCTGCATCCAAGCTCCATACTTCTCTCCCACTTGCCCTTTCCGCAGGATGATAAGCTAGGCTGCTATGCTCTGGCAGACCACGCCACCGCTCACTACCCGGCAGGCTTTCCTACCCTTACGCGGCTCACGCCCATGTCCTGGTTCCATATCCCCCTACACAGCTGAATTCCAAGGAGGTAATCTCGTGAACTTTGAAATGGAGACCGTTTACGATAAGCAAACCATACAGGCGTTTCAAAATATCTTGAATCAAACGCTTCGTGCAAAGCGGATCCAGTTCGCACGGCTGACGTTCATGATCACAGGCTGCGTCTGCATTGGCTATGGATTTCTCTGGCTATGGGCCAAATCTCAGGCAGATATTTCTGTTATCCCTGCGGTAAGTTCCTTCGCAGCCGGAATACCGCTGCTGCTTTTAGGTCTGTTTTATAAAAAGTACAGGAACAGATCCGTCAAGCACATGGTCAATCAAACCCCGGAACGGATCTATTATTCTTTTGACGAAAACGGTTATTTTTCCCGTTCCGGCTCCACAAAGCTGCGCAGCACATATCATATTTTGGAGTTTATGTTTGAAACAGACCACTATTTTGTACTCATGCTTAGCCGCAAAAAGGGCTTTATTTTAGACAAATCTCGCTTTCAATTCGGCACACCGGAAGAATTTCGCTCTTTCCTGTCCCAAAAAACCGGGAAGCAAATGATGCTGGTCAGTTGAAGCGGTTCTACCTGATAAAATATGCATAGGAAAAAGTCCCCCGCCCGCAGAACAGTATGCTATACTGTTCTGCGGGCGGGGGACTCTTTTAATACGCCAAACTATTGAATATGATCAGAAGTCTGTACACAGATCCACCGTATTGCCGTTCACAGTGAGGGCATCCTCATGGTTGCCCATCAGCACCGTGAAGAGCTCCAGGGGCACATAGGTCACTCCGTCAGATACCACCGGAGCAGAGGACAGAGAGAAGGGAGCGGTCATGCCCACCATACCCTCGATGCTGGTGGCGGCAATATAGGAGTTGACGCCGATGGTGAAGTTGGCGTGCATGGTGCCGCTGTCCAGGGTGACAGACTGGTCTTCCCCATTCCAGGTAACGGTATAGCCCAGCTCCTCCGCCAGGTCCCGGGCGGGCACCATCACGGCCAGCTGAGTATCGCTCTCCTTGCCGTCGATGGTCAGCTTCAGCAGATCGGACTGGCCGGCGGCGCCGGCAAACCCTACGGCGGACAGCGTAATGGCGGCAGCGGCGGACAGTGCCAGGCAAGTCTTCTTCAGTTTCATAGTAATACATCCTTTCTGTTTTGCGGCGGGCCTGCGGTCCGCTCTCTGCCCTATACACAAACGCCAGAGATGAAACGCTGCAAAAAAGAAAAAATTTTTTCGTGCAGCGATTTTCCCCTCTGATTTGTATTCCATGTGAAAGGAGGAATAGAGATGGAAGGTGTACTCTTCCCGCCCCGGCGGGGACTGCTGGCCAGGCTGCGGCTGTGGCTGGCAGGCAGTTCTCCGGACGAGACATCGGATCGCCCTCTGGAGGACGCAGCTCTGGTGCTCCGCCGCCACGGAGACGCAATCCTGCGGCTGGCCTTCTCCTACCTCCACCGGCGGGACGAGGCCGAGGATGTGCTCCAGGACACGCTGCTGCAATACATCCAGAAGGCGCCCCCCTTCTCCAGCCAGGAGCACGAAAAAGCCTGGCTGCTGCGTGTGGCGGCCAATCTGAGCAAAAACCGGCTGAGCTACTGGAAACGGCACCCCCAGGAGGAGCTCAGCGACCTACTACCGGAACAGGAACAAGAACCGGAGCTGTCGGCTGTCTGGGACTGCGTCAAAGCCCTGCCCCTCAAATACCGGATGGTGGTCCATCTCTACTACTACGAGCAATACAGCACCGTGGAAATCGCAAAGCTGCTGGGCAAAAAAGAATCCACCGTACGCTCTCTGCTGACCCGAGCCAGAGGGCTGCTGCGGGATGAATTGGAGGAGAATGACTTTGGAGACTAGACAGGCATACCGGCAGATTCTGGACGCCGTATCGGTGACGCCGGAGATGGAGCAACGGGTGCTGGCCGGCCTCCGGAACGCCCTGGACAGAAAAGGCAGCAGCACATACCGTTGGCAGCCCCGCCTGGCCGTCGCCTGCGCGGCACTGGTGATCTGCGCCGCGGCAGTGTTTCCGCTGTGGCTGGAGTCCCGTCCCCCGGTGGAGACACCGCCGGTGCAGGTCACCTGGGGCGCACAGCAGTTTGACAGCATTGCGGACCTGGCAGACAGTCTGTCCTACCCGCTGCTTCTCCCCGCTCAGGTACCGGAGGGATATCAGCTGGATGGCATCAGGTGTTTGCAGGGACAGCTGGCAGAGGTAAGCTGGCAGGGGGATGAAGGCACCCTTATCTACCGCATGGCTCCAGGGAACGAGGATGTAAGCGGAGACTTTACCGCTTACGGCTGGGAAGATACCCTCAACGTCGGGGCATATACCGTCACCTGCAAGGGGGAAGACGGCCAGGTGTTCCTGGCAGTATGGAACGACGGAACATATAGCTTCTCCCTCCATGCTTCCGCCGGTCTCACCGCAGAACAGGTAATGACTGTGATTGAAAGCCTGTCTCCCGCGGAGATGTGAATAAAAAACGGACCGCCCTGATGGGCGGTCCGTTTTTTATGATCTTACTTCTCGGTTACTTCCAGGAAGGTCATCAGCACCTTGCAGGCCTGCTCGCGGGTGGCATTGTCGGTGGGGGCAAACAGGTTGCCGCCGATACCGTCAATGACGCCGGCCTTCTGCATGGCGCTCACCGCGTCGGCAGCCCAGTCGGAAATGCTGTCCGCATCCGCAAAGGCGGAGGCAGCAACCGTCTCAGGCAGCTCGATGCCGCTGTTCTCCGCATAGCGGTACAGCATGGTGGCCATCTCCTGACGGGTGATCAGCGCGGTGGGAGCGAAGGTGGTGGCAGAGGTGCCAGTGGCCACCTTGTTCTCCACAGCCCAAATCACATAGGGCTCATACCAGCTGCCGTGCTCCACATCGGTGAAGGTGCTGGCATCCTTGCTCAGGTCCTCGTCCTTCACACCAGCAGCACCAGCCAGCAGCTTTACAAACTCGGCGCGGGTAATGCTGCGAGTGGGGGCAAACAGGTTGCCGCCGATACCGTCCACAATACCCTGCTCATACAGGCCGTAGATGTAAGGAGCGGCCCAGCCGTTGGGATCCACATCAGAGAACTGGAAGGGCTGCTCCGCAAACACAGCCTGAATGGTGTGGCCAGCGGTCACATTTTCAAAGGTGTAGCTGCTCACAGCGCCTACGCTCTTGCCGTCCACCAGCACATCCTGAATGGTATAGCCGGCGTCGGCAGTGATGGTGAAGGTCTGATCCTTGCCCTTCTCCACCTTGACAGTCTCAGGAGCGATCTTGCCGCCTTCGCTCTGCTTGACGGTGATGGTGTACTGGCTGGCAGAGGTGCTGCCGCCACCGCCGCCACCGGTGCTGCCGCCGCTGCTGGTCACAGTGATCTGGCAGGAGGCCTGGAGCACACCGCTTACGTCAGCGGCCTTGATGGTCACGGTGCCAGCGGAGATGGCAGTCACCTTGCCCTCGCTGACGGTAGCTACAGAGGTGTTGGTGCTGTCCCACTTCAGGTTGTCGTTCTTGGTGCCGTCGGCATCCAGACGGGCAACCAGATCCAGGGTCTCGCCAGCCTTCATCTCGGCGGACACCTGGGGTACGATGTACGCATCCGCAGTCACACTGCTGGCATCGTTTGCGGTGGCAGTGACCTTGACCGCAGAGGTGGCCGTTGCCCCAGCCTTGACCGTGACAACACAAGTGTTGCCGTCAGGCGCAATGCTCAGGTTCTGATCGTCGGTGCTCCAGATAACAGTAGGATGGGTAGCGGATTCAGGCTCCACGGTAGCCTTCAGGGTGATCTCGCCGCCCGCCATGACGGCAACGCCGTCCTCATTCGTCACATTGGTGGGAGTCAGGGTGATCTTGGTCACGTCCACATCGGTATTTTCCTCCACCGTGATCTCACAGGTGGCGGTTTTCCCGCCCTCGAAGGTCTTGGCGGTAATGGTAGCGGTGCCTACGCCGACACCCTTGACCACGCCGTTCTCTACGGTGGCCACGTCAGGATCGCTGGAGGTCCAGATGACCTGCTGATAGTCCGCATCGGCGGGGGTAATGGTGGCCTTCAGGGTAACGGTCTCCCGCTCCCGGATAGTGGCCTCAGTCTGATCCAGGGTGATGCCGGTGACGCCCTTGATGGACTTGACCACGATGGCGTGGGAATCGGTTACGGTATCGCCGCCCTTGGTAGCGGTGACGGTGATGGTACACACACCGTCACCCACAGCGGTGATCTTGCCGTTCTGATCCACAGTGGCAACATCCTCGTTATCGGAGGCGTAGCTCAGGGTGATACCGGCAGCAGCAGCCGCATCCTTGTCCTTGTAGAGGGTGTCGTTCTTCAGGGAAACGCTGGTGGTCACTTCAGTGGAGGGCATCTCAGTCTCCTGGTCGCTGTCCTCCAGGATGTAGTTATCCACAGTCAGGGTCACAGCCTGGAGACCCTTGGGCATGTCATCGGCGGTAAGAGCAACTGCCTGCTCACAGCCGGCGATCTTGGTCTCGCAGTCGGAGCCCAGATAGAAGTTCCAGCTGCCGGCATCCAGGTCGAAGCAGTCAGCGCTCTCATCCCAGAAGGCCAGATCCTTTACATTCACAGTGATGGTGACCTGCTGGCTCTCGCCGGCCTTCAGGGACACCTTGTCGAAGCCGGCCAGCTGCTTGTCGGCGCGGTTCAGCTCAGCGGCCTTGGGGCCTACGGCGTAGAGCTGAACCACTTCGCTGGCGTCCACATTGCTGGTGTTCTCTACGGTCACAGTGGCGGTAAGGGTACCATCGCCATTGTTGCTGATGCTGTAATCAGAGTAGGCAAACTCGCCGTAGCTCAGACCGTAGCCGAAGGGATAATCCACATCGCCCACGAAGAACATGTAGGTGCGGCCATAGCTGCCGCCATCCGCCAGGTCGATATCCTGGGGATCGCTTGCGGTGGGATAGAGGCTGTAATCATGCTGCAGCTCGCCCAGCTGGCTCTCGTCGGCGTACCAGGTGGTGTTCAGGCGGCCGGAGGGGCTCACCTTGCCGAACAGCACGTTGGCCAGGGCAGCGCCCTGCTTCTCGCCCAGGTAGGAGGCCCACAGCACGGCGTCGGCCTTCTTCTCGCCCTTGGTGGCCCAATCCACGTTCACGATGGACTGGGTGTGCATGGCCACCACCAGGTTGGAGCAGTTATTGACCAGCTGCTCGCCCACTTCGGCCTGGCCACGGGGCAGGTCCAGGGACTCGCGGTCATTGCCCTCACCGGCATCGGCGCCGCCGGTCAGCATGGTGATCCGGGTAGCGGGGATATAGACGGTCAGGACCTTATCCCCAGCCATCATCTCCATCTGCTCAGCGGTGGGGGCCGCCACCTGTCCATCGGTCTCATTCAGCACGATGCTCTCCACCTGGATGGAGGTACCGTTGGCGGCATTGTACTCCGCTACGGCGTCCTGAATGCCCTTGACGAAGGACACGCTGATGCCGTTCTCGTCCCGCCACACGTTGTCGGACTTGTAGTCAGAGTACAGCAGCTCTTCGATGTACTGGCCCACCACTACGATCTTGTCATAGTCGCCGATGTTGGCGGGCAGGAAATCGTCATTGTTCTCCAGCAGCACGATGGCCTCGTCGGCCACATCCTCCGCCAGGTCCTGATTCTGACGGATGAAGGCGGACACGGAGTCATAGCCGTCGATATAGGCATCAGAGTTGTCGAACTCACCAGTGGCAAAGCGGCTGGTGAAGATGTCCAGCAGAGCCTGATCAATGGTGTCCATGGTGAGGACGCCCTCGTCCAGTGCCGCCTGCAGGTTGGCGGACGTCATAGTCCGGCCACCCAGGTCCAGGTTCACGCCGGCGTTCAGAGCCGCAGCCGCGGCCTCAGCGGCGTTGGTGACGTTCAGGTTCTCCTCGCCGTTGAAATCTTCAGAACCGCCGTCCAGAACGGGGAAGGCTTCGCTGTCGCCCTTCTGGCTGTTGCCGCCGTTGGCGCCGTACTGGCTGTTCAGATTTCCGACGCCGCCGTTATCGGAAACCACCCAGCCGTCAAAGCCCCAGGTCATCCGCAGGGTATTGGTCAGCAGGTCATAGCTGCCGTGGCAGGGAATGCCGTTGATGGCGTTATAAGCGGGCATGATGGCCTGCACGCCGCTGTCCATAACCATGTGGCTGAAGTGGCGCAGGTAGTACTCCCGCAGCTCAGACTCGCTCATGTTGGAGGAACCGCCGCTGCGGGTCTCCTCAGCGTTGTTGGCAGCGAAGTGCTTGGCTGTGGCAATGGCCTTCAGGCCCTCTTCGTCGTCATACTCGCCCTGGAAGCCCTTGATAAACTCCCCGGCCAGCTCAGCGGAGATCACACCGTCCTCGCCGAAGCTGTCACCGGTACGGCCCCAGCGGGGATCCCGAGCCAGGTTTACACTGGGTCCCCAGTAGGACAGGCCCTTCTTGGAGGTGTTATAGAAGGCACGGGCCTCGTCACCGATGGCGTCGGCCATTTCACCGATCAGATCGCTGTTCCAGGTAGCACCCTGAGCAAGCGTGGAGGGGAACGCAGACGCGCCGCCCTTTGCATCGCCCGCCGCGCCGTACCAAAGGGTGATGTTGGCGATACCGTTCAGGTTTTCACCGGGATACCAATATTCTGCTACGCCCAGGCGGGGAATGGCAGGAGAACCATGGCTGACCAGCTGGCCCAGCTTCTCCTCCACCGTCATGTGGGAGATGAGATCTGCAGCGCGCTCTTCGTCGCTCAAGCTGGTATCCCAATAAGCATATCCTTTTACCTCATCGGAAATCTGGCTTTCATCCACGTCTACTTTAGCAAGAGCCGATGGTGCCAAAAGTGCGGCTGTCAGTAAAAAGCAGGCAGCCCTTTTCCATGTCTTTGACATTTTCCAACCTTCTTTCCTTTCTTGTACCAGAGTCACAAATCTCGGCGGCAGCACAGTAAAACCTCTGGTTTACTTTTACTATACTCGCAGTGTACAAATGAAAAAAAGTATGATTTTTTATCATACTTTTTTGCCGTCTCCTTTTTGGAATTTGTACATTTTTAACGAACTTAACGCACTTATAATCTGAGGCGCTTTTTTCTTCTTCTGCCCCGTGCTCACGCCTCGCAGACAACCGGAAGGTCCAAGCATCCCTCTCTCCGTTCTCTGCTTCTCTGCTCATATACGATCACTTTTTCTTTATAATTTGCTCTTGCTTCTTTCTGGCAGAAGCATATATAATCAAGTAACATATTAAGCAGCCGTTTTATTATCCGCATCTCAGATATCGGGAGGGATCGGCATGGAAAAGCGCGCAACGAGCAAAGATGTGGCCCAGCTGGCCGGCGTCTCGCAGGCTACGGTATCCTACGTACTGAATAACAAAAAAGGCCAGACCATTTCACCGGAGACCCGCGAACGGGTACTGAAGGCTGCTCGTCTGCTGGATTACATGCCCACCCACGTGGCCCGAGTCCTTCAGGCCTGCCGCACCAACTGTATCGCCGTTTCGGTCAACAAAAACGTCATGCTCCCCCGCTACGGCCAGGTTCTGGAGGGCGCCCGCAGCATCCTGGACAAAGAGGGCTACCGCCTGCTGCTGTGCACAGATGCCCTCTCCCCCAGCGGCTACCCGGACTATCTCAACCGCTGCATCCTCCACCGGGCTGACGGAATCCTGTACGTAGGTGCTGATGGGCAGGAACCTCTCTCTTCGGCTCTGGAGTATATCCTTGCGCATAATATTCCCTTCGTAGCCTATGACAGCTGTCAGGAAAATCCCAGCCTTTCCAGCGTAAATCTGGACTACTACTCCGGCACCAAGGATGCCGTGGAATATTTTCTCTCTCTGGGCGGCAAGCATCTGGCGTATCTCCGCCCGTGCCAGGAAATCAATACTCCCCAGGAGATTCAGCGGGAAGCCGGCGTGCGAGCTGCGGTAGCCGCTTGTCCCGGCGCCAGTCTGGAGGTTTTTGACGACTTTCTGCCCGGTGATGCACGGCTGGACGAAAATTTTTCCTTCCACTTTCTGCAGGAACTGAGCACCTCCGCCCGGAACTTTTTCTCCACCGTAGTCTCCCGCGTGGCAGAAGGGACGCGGTTTGTGTGCAGTTGGGGTGCCTGGGCACAGCCGTTGAGCAGCCTTCTCCCCCCATCCGACGACGACGCACCCTCTATCCTCTCTCTGGCGCAGGTAGGTTCCTTTCCGTACGGAAACCAGGATCGCAGGATCCTCACCTGCAATCTTCTGAACTACTTGGCTGGAGAGTGCTGCGCCAGGCTGCTGCTCCACCAGTTGCATGAAAAAGGGGAGCCGGAAAAGCAACTGCTGCGCCCCGGCGTGTTACGCCCTGATGTTGCTGGTCCATTTTGAATATTTGACTGCTTTTTCCATAAAAAATCGGGCCGCCTAGTCAGGCGGCCCGATTTTTGCTATTTCCTTTTGCTGTTCTGCCGTTTGATAACCTTCATGCGGACGAACTCCTCCCGTTCCTTTTCCTCCAGGGCGTCGGTAATAAAGCGAATGGTTTCGTCCAAGTCGGGCAGCACGATATTCTGTAAGGCGTTGGCCCGCTTCTGGGCCTTCTTGATGGCCTGGGCCAGGCGGTAAATGGACGTCTCAACCTCCGCCAGCCGCCGGGTCAGCTCCTTCACCTTATGGAACTTCAGATAGCAGTCGTCCAGCAGAGAAGACGTGTCCGCAAAGCCGTATTCCGGCCGTGGCGCGGGGGACTCTCCGGGGATGTGGGGCAGCTCCACCCCCATCACCGAACGGTATCGGATCTCCAGAGAATTGTCCACATCCACCGCCTCGGCGATGCGGTCGCAGATACCCAGGCGGATGTTGGCCGCCTGGAGGGAGACGTAGGCCTGGGTGAACACGGTGTCGATCTGGCTCTGCAGGTCCTTGGCCGTGTCCATCAGGGCCATCAGTTCCCGGATGAGGATGTTCCGCTTACGGTCCATCAGCTCGTAGCCTGTCTGGGCCAGGCTCCGGGACCGCTTGGCGGCCATCAGGTTTCCCTTGGTTGGCAGCATGTTGGCCATGGCTTGCCCCCCTTACGCCGTCCGGGCGTTTTCGCCGGCCCCCAAGCTCTCCCAGGCCCCTTCCACATAGTGGGCATCCAGAGTCTTGGGATCCACCCGGTCCAGCTCGCCCCGGGGCAGGATGGTGAGCAGCTTCCAGCCCAGCTCCAGGGTCTGATCCAGGGTACGCTCCTCCCCCTGATCCTGGCGGATGAAATAGCGCTCAAAGGCCTCACCGAACTGGAGGTACCGCTTATCGGTGTCGCTGAGCTCGTCCTCACCGATGACGCTGGCCAGGCTGCGGGCGTCCTGCACCTTGGAGTAGGATGCGAACAGCTGATTGGACAGGTCGGGGTGATCGGCCCGGGTAAAGCCCTCGCCGATGCCGTCCTTCATCAGGCGGGACAAGGAGGGCAGGATGGCTACCGGGGGATAGATCCCCTTCTGTTCCAGGGTGCGGTCCAGCACGATCTGCCCCTCGGTGATGTACCCCGTCAGGTCGGGGATGGGGTGGGTGATATCGTCGTTGGGCATGGTGAGCACCGGCACCTGGGTCACCGAGCCCTTCCGCCCCCGGATCATGCCCGCCCGCTCGTACAGGGAGGCCAAATCGGAGTACAGATAGGCGGGAAAACCCTTCCGGGAGGGGATCTCTCCCTTGGAGGAGGAGAACTCCCGCACTGCTTCGCAATAGGAGGTCATGTCGGTCATGATGACCAGCACATGGTAGCCGTGGTCGAAGGCCAGGTACTCCGCGGCGGTGAGAGCGCAGCGGGGGGTGAGGATGCGCTCGATGATGGGATCGGAGGCCAGGTTGAGGAACATGACCACCCTCTGGAGGGCACCCGCCTCCTCAAAGTTCCGGCGGAAAAACTCCGCCGTATCGTTCTTCACGCCCATGGCGGCAAAGACGATGGCAAAGTCCTCCTCCTGACCGGCCACCTTGGCCTGGCGGACGATCTGGGCGGCCAGCTCGTTGTGCTTCATGCCGGAGCCGGAGAAAATGGGCAATTTCTGGCCCCGGATCAGGGTAGCGCAGCCGTCAATGGCAGAGATACCGGTATAGATGCAGTCACGGGGATACTGCCGGGATACCGGATTGATGGCGGAGCCGTTGATGTCCCGCCGGGCCTCGGGGAAGATCTCGCCCAGGCCGTCGATGGGGCGGCCGGCCCCGTCGAACACCCGGCCCAGCATCTCCCGGGACAGGGCCATGTCCATGCTCTTGCCGGTAAAATGGGTGCGGGCGTTTTCCAGGGAAATTCCCCGGGTACCCTCGAAAACCTGGAGCACCGCCCGGTCGCCGTCGATGAGGATGACCCGGCCGTACCGCCGCTTCCCGCTGTCCAGGGTGATCTCCGCCATCTCGTCGTAGGCCACACCCTTCACGCCCTCCAGGACGATGAGGGAGCCGGACAGCTCCGACAGGCCGATATATTCCAGTCTCATAGGTATCAGCTCCTTGTGGAGATCAGCTGTTGGCCTGGCTCACCTTGTCCAGTGCCTGGTCGATCTGCCGCTGGTAATCGTCAAATTTGCTCTGGTCGTCATTGGGCACCTCGTACTTCATCTTGGTCAGCTGGTCAAAGATGCCGGTGGCCTTCAACTGGGACAGCGGGATGGACCGGGCCACCAGAGCCCGGGCCCCGTCGTACAAGCGAAGGATCAGCTCCATCATCTTCAGCTGCTTGTCCATGGGCACATAGGTGTCGATGGCGTGGTAGGCGTTCTGCTGCAGGAAGCCCACGCGGACCAGCCGGGCGGTCTCAATGATAAGCTTCTGGTCCTCCGGCAGGATATCCGCACCGATAAGCTTGACGATCTCCATCAGCTTGGACTCCTCCTGGAGCAGGTTGGAGATCCGCTGGCGGCAGGGAATGAAGTCCTGGCCCACGTGCTCGTCATACCAGCCCTTCAGGTCGTCGGCATACTCGGAGTAAGAGGTGAGCCAGTTAATAGAGGGGAAGTGCCGGGCATAGGCCAGGGCACGGTCCAGGCCCCAGAAGGTGCGGACGTACCGCTTGGTGTTCTGGGTCACCGGCTCAGAGAAGTCGCCGCCCTGGGGAGAGACGGCGCCGATGACAGTGACGCTTCCCTCCTGACCGCCCAGGGTCTTCACGTAGCCCGCCCGCTCATAGAACTCCGCCAGGCGGGAGGCCAGATAGGCCGGGAAGCCCTCCTCGGCGGGCATCTCCTCCAGGCGTCCGGAGATCTCACGCAGGGCCTCCGCCCACCGGGAGGTGGAGTCGGCCATCAGCGCCACATGGTAGCCCATGTCCCGATAATACTCCGCCATGGTCATGCCGGTGTACACCGACGCCTCACGGGCGGCCACCGGCATGTTGGAAGTGTTGGCGATCAAAATGGTGCGCTCCATCAGAGGACAATGGTTCCTGGGGTCCAGCAGCTCGGAGAACTCCTCCAGGGCCTGGGTCATCTCGTTGCCCCGCTCGCCGCAGCCCAGGTAGACGATGATGTCGGCGTCCGACCACTTGGCCAGCTGGTGCTGGGTCATGGTCTTGCCCGCCCCAAAGGGGCCGGGGATGGCCGCGGCGCCCCCCTTACCGATGGGGAATAAGGTGTCGATGACCCGCTGGCCGGTGATAAGGGGCCGGGAGATAGGCAAACGCTCCCCCATAGGCCGGGGGGTGCGGATGGGCCAGCGCTGGGCCAGCGCCAGCTTATGGACGCCGCCCCTGTGGTCGGTGACCTCCACAAGGGGCTCCTCCACAGTGTATTCCCCCGGCTGGGCCGTCCAGGTCACCTGGCCGGTCAGCCCTGCGGGGATGAGGCAGCGATGGGTGATGACGGCAGTCTCCGGGCAGGAGGCATACTCTCTGCCAGGACCCACTTCATCCCCCACTTTTACGGAGAGGGTCACCTGCCACTTCTTCTCCCGGTCCAAGGAGGGGATATTCAGGCCACGGCTGATAAAGGGACCGCTCTTCTCCTGGATGACCTCCAAGGGGCGGGCGATGCCGTCAAAAATATTGTGGAGCAGGCCGGGCCCCAGCTCGATGGACATGGGAGCTCCCTGGGAGGTGACCGGCTGGCCGGGCATAAGCCCAGCGGTGTCCTCGTAGACCTGGACGGTGGTCATATCGCCGTCCACCCGGACCACCTCGCCGATGAGCCCCTCCGCGCCCACATTGACCATGTCCATCATGGCCAGGCCCCGGCCGCCGGTGACGGTGACCACGGGGCCATTGACGCCGTGGATGGTATAGTTTGCCTGGTTCATCTGGAATCTACCATCCTTTCTGCTTATTCGTCGGACAGGGACAGGCCGAAGAGCTCGGCAAAGTGGCCGGAGAGTTCCTGGGCGGCACTGTCAAAGGAGGAATCCACCCGCAGGCCCAGGCTGGGTGAAAGGGCCACCAGGCCCCCCATGCGGAACTCTCCTGTCTGAAAGTCCAGCTTCCGGCCTCGTGCGGCCCGGGTCAGGGCTGGGATCCAGCCCTTGTCCTCCTCCCGCAGGCAGACCTGCACGTCCTCCGCTCCGGGCAGCTGCTTCAATGCGTCGCCCAGCAGCTCCTCCAGCCGCTTTCCGTACTCCGGCGTCCGGGTGAAGGCGGCAATGCGGGCACGGACCAGGGCAAAGGTCTCCTGGGCCATCTCCTCCCGCCGGAGTGAGAGGGCACGCCGGTTCTCCAGCATCCGGCGGGACACGCTCCGCCCCGCCGCGCCCTTGATCCGGGCCACCTCGCCGTGGATATAGCGGTAGGCTTCCCGGAGCACCTGATCCTCCGCCTTGCGGAGGGTGGCCTCCCGCTGGTGCTCCGTCTCGTCCATGGCCCGCTTGGTCTCCGCCGAGGCCTCGGCCAGGATCTTGGCGGTAAAGCGGTCCAGTTTCTCTGTCATATCGGGCATGAAAGGGTCCTCCTTTCAGAGGTCACAGCTTGACGCCGATGGCCTCCCGGATGTAGCGGGTGATGGAATCAGGGGCCCGGCCTGCGCTGTGGCGGTCGGGGATCTCCACCACCAGGGGCCGCTGGGCGGTCAGCTTCATGGGGTCAATGAGGTCCTGGCACATTGCGGCCAGCTTCTCGGTGATGAGGAGCACCCCGATCTCCTTATCGGCAGCGGCGGCCTGGATGGCGTCCCGCACCTGGGAGGGCTCCCGCACCACCACCCCCTCCACCCCGGCCAGCCGTAGGCCCACCTGGGTGTCGGTGGAGTCAGTAATCACAAAGTACTTCATCTTACACAAAGAGCAGCAGCAGGGCCACGATCAGGCCGTACAGGGCCACGCCTTCTGCCAGACCCACGAAGATCAGGGCCTTGCCGAAGGCCTTGTCGTTCTCCGAGATGGCACCCAGAGCCGCGGAGGCGGAAGAAGCCACAGCGATGCCGCCGCCGATACCGCTCAGACCCACGGCCAGGGCGGCGCCCACGTATTTCAGCCCCTCCGCCAGGCCGGCGCCGGAGGCGGCGGCTGCTGCGGCGGTCTCAGCGGCCCCAGCAGCGGAGGCGCTGCCGCCGATGCCCACTACAGCAGACAGGATCAGGCAGCCGAAGAAGGCCATTACATTAACGCCCAAAGCCCGCTTGGCACGCTGTCCGGTGTAATTGCGGATGCCGATGAGGAACAGCGGGGAGAGTACCGCCAGGGCGGCGAAGCACAGAACAATGAATTTCAGCATGATGGTTGACCTCCTTGAATTCAGTCGGTATGGCTGGTGTAATCGATCTTCCGGGGGGCGAAGGGGATGCCTCCGTCGTCGTAGAAGCGGCCGAACAGCTCGTAGAACTCCAGACGGAGCACCTGAATGCCCACCAGCAATCCCTCAAAGCCCATGACAAAGGCATTGCCTGCCACCAGGATCAGGATGCCTACCGGGCCACCCACTCCGCCGGCCAGCTCCGCCAGCATATGGACCACCAGCATCAGGCCCACATGGGTAATGGCATAGGCCCCGATTCGCATGAAGGACAGCGTGTTGGTCAGGTAGCTCAGCAGGGTCTCAAACATCTCAAACAGGCCGGTACCCAGCACCTCCCCCAAGGAGAAGCTGCGCCAATTCGGGTCCCTGGCCAGCAGCCGGGACAGAGGTTCCCGGAACAGCATGAGCACCAGAGGCAGAACGATCACCGGCAGCACATAGGCGGGGATCAGCAGGTTCACCCCGAAGGCGGCGGTGGACAGAGCGGCAAAGAGCACTCCGGCGTAGAACACCATGCCGGCGGCCCCGTTGGGCCCGAAGAAAATCTTTTCAAAATTCCGCTGCCTGACGCCGTTGACGATGTTCACCACCATGACCAGCAGCAGCATGAAGATACCCAGGGCGATGGACATCACCAGCAACAGCAGTACGTTGCTCACCACCCCCATACCGGCCAGGTTGGTCTGCTCCATGATCTTGAAGCCGGGCAGGATATCCTCAAATCCAAACACCGAGCCGTAGACGCAGCCGAACAGGGCACCCGACAGGCCGCAGCAGGTGATGATGCTGCCCAGCCACATGCCCTTGACCTTGCTCAGCACCAGACCCAGCAGAGCCAGACACAGTCCCTGGCCCAGATCGCCGAACATGATGCCGAAAAACAGGCAGTAGGTGATGGCCATAAAGAGGGAGGGGTCGGTCTCGTTGTAGGCCGGCAGACCGTACATCTCCAGAAAAGGCTGGAACACTCGGCCCAGGAAGGGGTTTTTCAGCTTGGTAGGTGGCTTGAAGCCCTCCACATCGTCGGCCACGTCCACCACGCAGGACAGCTGGTCGAAACGCTCCATCTTGCTCCGCAGCTCCTCCAGGGCGTCCTCCGGTACCCAGCCCACCAGGTAAAAGCTGTCCCGGCTGCGGCAGGCAAACCGCCGCAGCTCCCGGCACTCGCTGTGATAGCGCAGATAGGCGTAGTCGGACAGCAGCCGCTCCCCCTCCTGCTCACGGAGCGTTTTCAGCTCCTCCTCCACCTGGTCGGCCTCTTTTTTCCACTTCTCCGCCTGGGCGGTCAGATCGGCGATGGCCTGCTCCACTGTGCCGTGGGGCTGCACGTCCAGATTTACCCGGGTGAAGTGGAGGGAGGAAAAGAGCATGTCCACCCGAGTCCTGGACCCCTTGGTGGTGAAATACACGCCGTACACCCGCCGGGAACCCACGGTGGTAGGCACAAAGAGGATGTCCTCTTCCTGATTCAGGGTCTCCTGAAAGCTGTCATAGGTCTCACGGGGCAGATAGCCGTACCGGAACCGGGCATACTCCAGGCCCCACAGCTCGTCCAGATCGGTGCCGATACCCTGGAGATGCTCCAGCTGCTCCGCACCAGCGGATGCGTCCGCCGCCTGATGCTCCAGTTCCTCCTTCCGGCGGGTGAGCTCCTGTACCTTGGCCTCCAGCCCGTCAAAGTAGGCCGCCAGTTCCTTACGGGGCAGCTTGTCCGGGAAGGGGGCGTAGTTCAGCTCCACACCGGCCTGACGGGCCACCTCCTCCGCCCGGCGTAGCAGCGGGGCATAGGGGTTGCCGCCCTCCATGGGCAGTACGCCCTTCACCTTGCCCATCAGCCGCAGGGCGTTTTCCGGATGGAAGGGCTGGTCCACGACGCAGGTGCTGACCACCCGGTCGAACTGGTCCAGCGGCCCGGCCAGGGTAAGCAGCTTCATAGGAACCACCGACATGGCCTCATCTCCTTTTTCATGTTCTCCGCGCTCAGGCGCCGATCAGCTCCGCCAGAGCCGCATGATAGGGTACGCCGTATTTCACCGATTCAATGATATTGACCAGCACCATCATCTCCATCTCCTTCAGGTCCAGATAGGCCATGGCGGTATAGATGGAGGGAGGCGCGCACATCAGCTGATGCTTATTGAACAGATACATGGCCCGGCGGTAATATTCCTCCGCGTCCACAGCCTGTATCCCCTCAAAGCAGTCCCGGTAGGGGGTCTGCTTCAGCAGCTCAAAGACCGTCCCGGCATCAAGGGCGGCGCACAGTTGCCGGACCAGTTCCGGCTTGAGCTTGTCATGGAAAGGAAGCAGGATGGTCAGATACTCTTCCTGAGGTGTGTCCGGGAAGTAGGTCTTCAGCCGCAGGATGTGGATAATGTTCAGCAGGTCCGCCTGGCCGCCCATGGCCCGGAGCAGCGTCTTTTGGGTGGCGCCGCTGTACTGCTGCCGGGCAATGCGGAACATGTGGGAAAAATAGGCGGTACGCAGCAGGCATTCCGCCGTGGTATAATCGGGAAGAGGTCCCCCCGGCTCCGGCCGCAGGTGGAGAAGCACCGGATAATAGATGCTCCCTTTGGCTGCGGCAAGCAGCTGGTCATAGCTGCCACACTCCCGCAGAGCCTTATAGTCCACCTTGCCCAGTACAACGATGCGGGAGGCGGGCGGCATCCCCATACCGTACTTTCCCACCTTCAGTCGCCGCAGGGCATTGAGAATGGCGGTGCGCTCAGCAATACGGATCCGGAAACCCATCAGCGGCCTGTCCTCCCGGGGCACATAGTGGGCCAGACTGAGATACTCCAGCCGCAGTTCCTCCCGCAGGGCTGCCTCCACCTCAATACGGCCCACATAGCTCCAGCCGCCGGAGGCACACTGGGAAAGCGCCCGGCTCCAGCCGGGATACTGCCGCAGGGCGTCCAGGATCTCCGCCTCACTTTTCAGTCCCGCCAGCCGTGCAAAGTCCTCCGTCCGCAGGCGTTTGCCATACAGGGCCCGCACCTTGGCTGACAGCGCGCCGTAGCGCATATCCGCCTGGATCATGGCTGCACGCCCACGATCATGGAGAACAGGGTATCCACCCACTTATCCCGGTTCTTCTCATAGACCGCCTCTACCCGTTTCATGGCCTGGCGCTGCTTCTCGTCCAGCTGGGCGATGGTCTCCTCGGCCCCGGCCTGCTCGGTCTGTTCCACCAGCTCAACCCGGTGCCGGGCACGCTGCATATACTCCTCCCGCAGGTCGGCCGCTTCCCGTTCCAGACCGGAGCGCAGCTGCTCCTGCCGCTGCCTGCCCTCCTCGGCCAGCGCCTTCGCGCTGTGCTCTGCCGCCACGATCTGATTCACCATGTCCAGATACTCCACAGCCATCCCTCCCCGGGGCCGCTGCCCCTTTTGATGATACGTCATCATAGCACTTCATCAGGCACGTTTCTACGGGAAAATAGACAAAGATACAACATTTTTATCCCCCCATTTCCGGTGACTTTATGCAAGAAACGGCAGTTGGAAGTGCACTATTGTAATTCGCCCCGGGGACGTATATAATAGGTGATAATCATCTTTTCCATTTATTTTCTATGGAAACTTTTTGATTGGAGGAACATGAACCATGAAGCTGCTCCAGCTTTTGGAAAACGATTGCACGTTGACCCCCGAACAGCTTGCATCCATGGCCGATATGTCGGTGGAAGACGTGAAGGCCGCCATCAAGCGGTATGAAGAGGAAAAGGTCATCCTGGGCTATAAGGCCATCGTGGACTGGGACCGCACTGACCGGGAGGCGGTCACCGCCCTCATCGAGGTGAAAGTCACCCCCCAGCGGGGCGAGGGCTTTGACCGGGTGGCAGAGCGGATCTACCAGTACGACGAGGTGGAGAGCGTCTATCTGATGAGCGGCGCCTACGACCTGACGGTTATCATCTCGGGCCGTTCCCTGAAGGAAGTGGCCCAGTTTGTGGGCGAGCGTCTGTCCACCCTGGAGGATGTGACAGGGACCGCTACCCATTTCATCCTGCATAAATATAAGGAGAAGCATCTGATCTTTGAAAAGCAGGAGACCCAGGAGAAGGAGTGGATTTTCTCATGAATTACGAGGAGATACTGTCTAAGCGCATCCAGGAGGTAAAGCCCTCCGGGATCCGGCGCTTTTTCGATATTCTGGAGGAGATGAAGGACGCCATTTCCCTTGGCATCGGCGAGCCCGACTTCGTCACCCCCTGGCACATCCGGGACGCAGGCATCTATTCCCTGGAGAAGGGCTTTACCAAGTACACCGGCAACGCCGGTATGGCCGAGCTGCGCCGGGAAATCGCCGCCTATCTGGAGCGCCGGTTCGATCTGCACTATGACTTTGCCCACCAGATCATCGTCACCGTGGGCGGCAGCGAGGCTATCGACCTGTCTCTGCGCTGCCTGCTCAACCCCGGTGACGAGGTCATCGTCCCCGTGCCTTCCTTTGTGTGCTACGGACCCCTGGCTTCCATGGCCGGCGGCACCCCGGTGTATGTGGAGCTGAAGGCGGAAAACGAGTTCCGCCTCACTCCTGAACAGCTGAAGGCCGCCATCACCCCCCGCACCAAGGTGCTGGTGCTTCCCTTCCCCTCCAACCCCACCGGTGGCATCATGGAGCGGGCCGATCTGGAGGCCATTGCCGACGTGCTGCGGGGCACCGACATCATGGTGGTCTCCGATGAGATCTACGCTGAGCTGACCTATGGCCAGCACCACGTGTCCATGGCCAACCTGCCCGACATGTATGAGCGCACCATCGTGGTCAACGGCTTCTCCAAGAGCCACGCCATGACCGGCTGGCGCATGGGCTACGTCTGCGGCCCCGCCCCCATCATCCAGCAGATGCTCAAGCTCCACCAGTTCGGCATCATGTCCGCCCCCACCACCAGCCAGTACGCCGCCATCGAGGCCATGCGCAACGGCGACCGGGACATCGAGCACATGCGGGATGAGTATGACGGACGCCGCCGCTACCTGGTGGAGGGCCTGCGCCGCATCGGCCTGCCCTGCTTCGAGCCCAAGGGCGCCTTCTATGTGTTCCCCGACATTCGCAGCACCGGCCTCAGCTCCGACGACTTCTGCGAGCGCTTCCTGATGGAGGAGAAAGTGGCTGTGATCGCCGGCTCCGCCTTTGGCCCCGGCGGCGAGGGCTTCGTCCGCTGCTGCTATGCCACCTCTATGAAAGACATTGCCGAGGCTCTGACCCGGCTGGATAATTTCCTGACCAACCTGAAGAAAAAGCAGGAGCGGGATCAGGAAGGATAAAGGAGGATCAAATATGTACATCACCTGTCTGGACATGGAAGGTGTCCTGATCCCTGAGATCTGGATCGCCTTCTCCGAAGCTACCGGCATCCCCGAGCTCAAGCGCACCACCCGGGACGAGCCTGACTACAACAAGCTGATGAATTTCCGCCTGGACATCCTGAAGGAGCACCACCTGGGTCTGAAGGAGATCCAGGACGTCATCGCTACCATCGACCCGCTGCCCGGCGCCAAGGAATTTCTGGACGAGCTGCGGTCCTTCAGCCAGGTGATCATCCTCAGCGATACCTTTGAGCAGTTCGCCCAGCCCCTGATGAAAAAGCTGGGCTGGCCCACCCTGTTCTGCAACACCCTGGAGGTGGCCGCCGACGGTACCATCACCGGTTTCCGCATGCGCTGCCCCCAGTCCAAGCTGACCACCGTGAAGGCTCTTCAGTCCATCGGCTACGACACCATCGCCGCCGGGGACAGCTTCAACGACCTGGGCATGATCCAGGCCAGCAAGGCGGGCTTCCTGTTCAAGAGCACCGCCCAGATCAAGGCCGACTACCCCGACCTGCCCGCCTACGAGGAATTCCCCGACCTGCTGGCCGCCATTCGCGGCGCCATGGACTGACATACAGGAAGTGAGTGAGAAAGATGACCCACGGATTTGACCATCTCCCCTTCCGCCCCGCCGACATCCTTTTGCCTCAGAACTGCGAATACGGCAAGTGGTCGGTGGTGGCCTGTGACCAGTATACCTCCCAGCCGGAGTACTGGCAGCGGGTGGAGGAATATGTGGGCTCCGCCCCCTCCACCCTGCGTCTCATCCTGCCCGAGAGCTGCCTAGACGGCCCCAATGTGGAAACCGACATCATGGAGGTCAACAACACCATGACCCGCTATCTGCGGGAGGACCGGTTCAAGGTATTTCCCGGCGCTCTCATCTATGTGGAGCGTCGGCTGGACGACGGAAAGATCCGCCGTGGCCTGGTAGGCATGGTGGATCTGGAGCAGTACGACTATGAGCCGGGCTCTGACGCCTCCATCCGGGCCACTGAAGGCACCGTCCTCTCCCGCATCCCGCCCCGGGTGGCGGTGCGGAAAAATGCGCCCCTGGAGCTGCCCCACGTGATGCTGCTGACCGACGACCCTGAAAAGACTGTCATCGAGCCTCTGGAGGCCCGGAAGGACCAGATGGAGCTGGTGTACGACTTCGACCTAATGGAGCGGGGCGGCCACATTACCGGCTGGAAGCTGGACCAGGAGAGCATGGACCTGGTGGCCGCCGCCCTGTCTGCCCTGGCGGACCCCGCCGCTTTCCAAAAGAAGTACGGCGTAGAGGACGAGGCCGTCATGCTCTTTGCCGTAGGGGACGGCAACCACTCCCTGGCCACCGCCAAGGAGTGCTATGAGCGGCAGAAAAAGCTCACCCCCAAAGAGCAGTGGGACAGCCTGCCCGCCCGGTTTGCCCTGTGCGAGCTGGTGAATCTCCACGATGACTCTCTGGAATTTGAGGCCATCCACCGGGTGCTCTTCGGTGTAGACCCGGTAGAACTGGTGATGAGCCTGTGCGCCGCTTTCCCCGGCGCCCACCCCGGTGAAGGGGAGGGACATGTGCTGCGGTACGTGCACGCCGCCGGCGAGGGAGCGGTGACCATCCCTGAGCCTACAGCTCAGCTGGAGGTAGGCACTCTGCAGCCTTTCCTGGACGAATATGTGAAGTCCCACGGCGTGCGCATTGACTACATACACGGAGCGGATGTGGCCCGTCAGCTGGGACGGCTGCCGGGCAACCTGGCCTTCCTGCTCCCCGCCATGGGGAAGAGCCAGCTCTTCCCCACCGTCATCCGGGACGGAGTTCTCCCCCGCAAGACCTTCTCCATGGGCCACGCCCATGACAAGCGCTTCTACCTGGAGGCACGGAAGATCCGATAAAAGGAGGCACGGCCATGGCAGCAACAGAGGTCTTTGCCTACGCCAAACTGAATCTCTCCCTGGATGTGTTGGACAAGCGTCCCGACGGCTACCACGAGATGAAGATGGTCATGCAGACTGTCACGCTCCGGGACCGCATCGCCCTGGAGACCGGA
This sequence comes from Flavonifractor sp. HCP28S3_F3, assembly GCF_052065355.1. Taxonomy (NCBI): domain Bacteria; kingdom Bacillati; phylum Bacillota; class Clostridia; order Eubacteriales; family Oscillospiraceae; genus Flavonifractor; species Flavonifractor sp. HCP28S3_F3. Next base: position 67,424 of record NZ_JBQHUF010000012.1, on the reverse strand, counting down.
ACCGGCAGGCCCCTGGAAATGCGCAGCAATCTGGGGTTCCTCCCCGCCGATGAACACAACCTGGCCGCAGCAGCCGCCCTGGCTCTGTGCCGGGAGACGGGGACCGACCCTGGCGGGCTGTCCATCAAGCTGGACAAGACCATCCCGGTGTGCGCCGGCATGGCTGGCGGCAGTGCCGACGCCGCCGCTGTTCTGCGTGGCCTGAATGAGGTACTGGGACTCGGCCTGTCTCAGACCCGGCTGGAGGAAATCGGCGCCCTGGTGGGCTCCGACGTACCCTACTGCGTGGGAGGCGGCACCGCCTTGGCAGAGGGTCGGGGCGAGATCCTCACTTCCCTGCCGTCTCTGCCCCGCTGTCACGTGGTACTGTGCAAGCCTGCCTTCTCGGTGTCCACCCCGGAGCTGTTCCGGGCTCTGGACGGCTGCCGCATCCGCCGCAGGCCGGACACCGCCGGACTAATTGACGCTCTGGCGGCAGGGGACCTGCCCGGGGTAGCCCGGCGGATGTACAACGTCTTTGAGGACGTGCTCCCCCAGCGGCGGTATCAGGAGATCTGTACCATCAAAAACGTCCTGATCCAGCATGGAGCTCTGGGTGCTTCCATGAGCGGCACCGGCCCCACCGTGTTTGGCCTGTTCGACCGGCAGCAGGCGGCAGAAGACGCCCGGGCCGCGCTGGCACCCCTGTACCGGGAAACCTTCCTGGTGGAATCCATGGGCACTTTAATGGAAAAAAAGGTATAAAAATCAAAATTACCGTCCAGAATGGAAGCAAATCCATTTTGGACGGTGATTTTTCCATGTACATGAAGCAAACCATGACAAAACATACACTACGCCGGTGGGAACTGGCCCTTCTGCTGGGGGTGGCCCTGGCCGCCCTGCTGGGAGTGTGGCTGGACAGAAGCCAGAGCGCCCTGGCCGATCAGGTGATCCGGCTGCATGTACTGGCTAACTCTGACTCAGAGGCCGATCAGGCTCTGAAACTGAAGGTGCGGGACAGTGTATTGGCCGCTGCGGAGGAATATTTCCAGCCCGGCGCCACCCGTGAGGAGACCGAGGCGGTCCTCCGGGACCACCTGTGGGAGCTGGCCAGCGCCGGGGCCGAAACGGTGGCGGAGGAAGGCTACGATTACCCAGTCACCGCCTCTCTGGTGGAAAACTACTGGTTCCCCACCAAGGAGTACACCGACTTCGCCCTCCCCGCCGGCCAGTACACCGCCCTGCGCATCGTCATCGGAGAGGGCGGTGGGCAGAACTGGTGGTGCGTGGTTTTCCCACCCCTTTGTCTGGGCTCGGTCAGTGAACCCGCCGCACAGACCGCCCTCAGCGCCGGGCTGAGCGAAGATCAGGTATCCCTCATGACCGGGGAGGATGAGGGCTATGTGGTCAAGTTCCGGGCCATGGAGCTGTGGGAAGGCTTCCAGCACTGGCTCTCCGAAAAATAAAAAGCGGAGCGTGCACAGCACGCTCCGCTTTTCTGTTATCCGATGCCGTGGTAGCGGATGCCCAGCACCCAAACTGCCACCGCCACCAGCACATAGGCTCTGGCCACAAAGTCAAACATACGACCGGGCCGCTTTCCACCCAGGGCCAGCTCGTCCTTGACCGCCCCGGGCCCCAGCACAAAGTAGAGGAACACTGCCACCAGCATGGCACCGAAGGGAGAGACATAGATGGTGATGAGATCCATCCAGCCGCCCATACCGGCAAGGGACTCCACAAACAGCCCCGCCCCAAAGGTGACCGCGCCCACCAGTGCCAGAGACAAGCCTCTGGACAGCTTGACGGTGGAACTGAGTGCCTCGCCGCAAGCCTCCAGCATGTTCATCAGGGAGGTGATGCCGGCAAAGAACACCGACAGGAAGAAAAGCAGCGCAAACAGCTGGCCGCCGGGCATCTGCTCAAAAACCTGGGGCAGAGTGACAAACATGAGGGCAGGTCCGCTGGTGGGATCGATGCCGAAGGCAAACACAGCCGGGATGATGGCGAAGCCTGCCAGCAGGGCCGCCAGAGTATCCAGCACCGCAGTCATTCCCGCGTGGCGCAGAATGCTCTCGTCCTTTTTCATATAGCTGCCGTAGATCAGCATACCGGCCCCGTTGATGGACAGGGAGAAGAAGGCCTGTCCCATGGCCATCACCCAAGTCTCCGGATCCAGCAGCCGGGACCAGTCGGGCTGGAGCAGGTAGAGGTAGCCCTCCACCGCCCCGGGCAGGAAGGCCACCCGGACGGCGATAACGAGGAACAGAATGAAGAAGGCGGGCATCATGATCTTGCTCAGCTTCTCGATGCCGCCGGACACACCCAGCACCAGGATGAGCACCGTCAGCACTACCGCCGCCAGGTGCCAGGGGATGGAGCCGAAGTCCACCGCCAGAGCGTCAAAGAAACCCTGGGCGTCACTGTTCAGGATGGAGCCGGTCACCGCCCCAGCGGTGTACCGGAGCACCCAGCCCACTACCACCGAGTAGCCAATGGCGATGCCCAGTACGCCCAGCAGAGGGATGACACCCAGCAGCTTACCGCCCCGCAGTCCCTTCTGGCGGAGCACATAGTCCAGAGATCCCATCGCTCCGGTGCCGGTGCGCCGGCCCAGGGCAAATTCCCCGGTGAGACCCACATAACTGAACAGCGCCACGAATAAAAAATAAGGAATCAGGAAAGCGCCGCCGCCATATTGTCCAATGCGGTAGGGAAACAGCCAGATATTTCCCATGCCCACGGCAGAACCCACCGCCGCCAGCACAAAGCCCAGGGAGCTGGTAAATTTACCGCCCATCTTATGTTCTTCCATTCATATCCTCCTCATTGAGCCGTACCAGGTGGAGGTGATCCTCCCAACGGCCATTGATCTTTAAATACTGTTTAGACAGTCCCTCTTCCTGAAAGCCAGCCTTTTCCGCCGCCCGGCGGGAGGCCAGGTTGCGGGGCATGATATTGGCCTCGATCCGATGGAGCCCCAGAGTGCGGAAGCCCCAGTCGGCTGCCGCGCCGATGGCCTCAGCGCCGTAGCCCCGGCCCCAAAGGGTATGGTCTACCTTATAAGAAATGAAGCTGGACTGAAAGGCCCCTCGAACCACACAATCCAGGCAGACCATTGCGACTATTTTGCCCGGGTGACGGGGCTGGACGGCAAAAAACCGGTAGCGCAGGTCTGCCTCCGCCTGCTCCACATCCCCCTCCAAAAGCTGGTTCTGCCCTGCCTCGGTATAAAAGGATGCCTCTTTCAGCGGATCAAAGGGTGCAAAGGCCTCCCTGTTCCGGCGGTAAAAGGCTGAGACAGCTGCCGCTAAAGCCGGGCTTGCCGCCAGATAGCACATCCGCCCCGAACGAAAGACATATGGTATCATGTTCCTCTCCCTCCTCGAAGGCCGGTCTCCCGATTATAACACAGTTTTCCGCCCTTTGCACCCCTTTCTGTAAAGCGGAATTCTGCCGTATCGTGGGGAATGCAGGGGGATTAGGGGGTTGACAGCCCCGGAAGGGGCGCGCTATACTGAGCAAGGCAGAGGCGACTCTGCCTGTTTTGCTATGCCTTTTTTGCGCCGGCGACCGCTATACGCCGGACAGATCACAGAAAAAAGGATGCGAATTTATGGTCGAAGAGAAGAGAAAGAGTTCCGACAGCCAGTCCCACCGACGTCGTCAGCCGCCCGTGCTGTGGCTGGGCATCGCCCTGTGCGCCGTGGTGGTGGTGATCCTGCTGGCTGTCCTGCTGACCCGCGGCTCAGCGCCGGGAAATACCCCTCCGGCTTCTGACTCGCCCGCAGCTGTGGAGGATACCCAGCCGCCGGAGATTATCGGCACAAAAGATCTGACCGTGGCAGTAGGCGAAAGCCTGAGCTACCGCACTGGAGTTACTGTCACCGACGATGTGGATGAAACTGTCCAGCTCCAGGTGGATTCCAGCGGCGTCAACCTGTCCGAGCCCGGTGAGTACCAGGCGGTGTACTGGGCGGAGGATTCCGCCGGCAACCGGACCGAGGTCACCGTAAAGGTCACCGTGGTGGAGACTGTCACCGTGGAGGACGAGGACGGTGGAGAGACCGAGGACGTAGTGGAGGCCGGCGGCGAGGAGATCACGCTGGAGCGCGTCAACGAGCTGGCTGACGAGATCCTGGCCGAAATCACCACCTCCGGCATGAGCCAGCGGGAAAAGGCCCTGGCTATCTACAACTACGTACATAACCACATCAAGTATGTGGGTACCTCCGACAAGTCCAGCTGGCTGGTAGGTGCCTATGTGGGCTTCACCCGGGGCAGCGGCGACTGCTACAACTACTTCGCCTGCTCCAAGGCTCTGCTCACCCGCGCGGGCATCCCCAACGTGGATCTGACCCGTGTTGGCGGCAACTCCCGCCACTACTGGCAGCTGGTGGACGTGGGAAGCGGCTACTACCACTTTGACGCCTGCCCTCATCCCAACAGCTACCCCCTGTACTCCTTCCTGCTGACAGAGGAGCAGGTGAAGGCCTATACCAAACAGTGCAGCAGCATCCGCAAGAACTACTACGTATATGATTACGACGCCTGCCCTGTGGAGGTGGTCCAGGGCACGCCGCCGGTGACACCCACGCCCAAGCCGACGACTGCGCCTACTCCTACTCCTGTTCCTACGCCTACCGTGACTCCCACTCCGGCGCCTACCCCCACTGTGACCCCCACACCGGTGGTCACACCTACCCCCTCTCCTGTGGTCACCGAAACTCCTGTGGTGACGGAGAGCCCGGCGACCAGCGCCACCCCCGTCCCTTCGGCCTCTGCCGGGCCGGAGGCTACCCCCAGCGCAGCACCCACACCTACCACGCCGGCGGAGACCGGCACTGTTGAGACACCGGCCATGACGCCGGAAAATCCGGAGGGATCCCCAAGTGCAGCGTAACGTTTTGGAATATCTGGAGGCCACCGCACCCCGCCTGCCGGACAAGGTGGCATTCAGCAACGGCACCGACAGTCTCACCTTCGGCCAGCTGTCCCGCTCGGCCAGAGGCATCGGCACCTGGCTGGCCGGCCAGGGCCTGAGCCACGAGCCTGTGGTAGTCTTTATGGAAAAGCATCCCCACTCCATCGCCGCTTTCTTTGGCGTGGTCTATTCCGGATGCTTCTATGTGCCCATTGACGAGGAGATGCCCGCCTACCGGGTGGAGCTCATCTTCCAGACCCTGAAGCCCCGGGCGGTGTTCTGCGACGATAAGACCCGTAGCCAGGTGGAGGCCATGGGCTATCAGGGTATCCTGTGCAATTATGAAGCGGCGGCGGAGACGGAGCCGGACGACGGCGTGCTCTCCGCCATCCGGGCGGCCCAGCTGGACACCGACCCGCTGTACATCGTGTTCACTTCCGGCTCCACCGGCGTGCCCAAGGGCGTGGTGGCCTGCCACCGGTCGGTGATCGACTACATCGAGCAGCTCTCCGCCACCCTGGGCTTCTCGGAGGAGACGGTGTTTGGAAATCAGACCCCCCTGTATTTTGACGCCTGCCTGAAGGAGCTCTACCCCACCCTGAAGTTCGGCGCCACCACCTACCTGATCCCCAAGAGCCTGTTCATGTTCCCCATCAAGCTGGTGGATTACCTGAACGAGCACAAGATCAACACCGTGTGCTGGGTGGTGTCCGCCCTCACCATGATCTCCGGCTTCCGGGTGCTGGAGAAGCAGGTGCCGGAATACCTCCACACCATCGCCTTCGGCAGCGAGGTCTTCCCCATCCGGCAGTTCCAGCTGTGGCGGAAGGCCCTGCCCAACGCCAAATTCACCAACCTGTACGGCCCCACCGAGGCCACCGGCATGAGCTGCTTCTACCATGTGGATCGTGACTTCGAGGCCGACGAGGTCATCCCCATCGGCCGGCCCTTCCCCAACACCGGTATCCTGCTCCTCACCGAGGACAACAAGGAAGCCGCACCCGGGGAGCTGGGTGAGATCTGCATCAAGGGCACCTGCCTCACCATGGGTTACTACCGGATGCCGGAAAAGACGGCGGAGTGCTTTGTGCAGAACCCTCTGAACGACGCCTATCCCGAGCTGATCTACCGCACCGGCGACCTGGGCAAATACAATGAGCGTGGCGAGCTGGTCTTTGTCTCCCGGAAGGATTTCCAGATCAAGCACATGGGACACCGCATTGAGCTCCAGGAGATCGAGGTGGTGGCCGCCATGCATCCGGAGGTGGCACAGGCCTGCGCCACTTACGACAAGGAAAAGGACAAGATCCACCTCTACTATACCGGCGGCGCCGAGAGCGGCGATCTCTCTGCCTTCCTGAAGGAAAAGCTGCCCCGGTACATGCTGCCCAACCGTATGGAGCGGCTGGAGCGGATGCCCCTGACCCCCAACGGCAAGGTTGACCGAAAGGCTTTGGCCGCGAAATAATAAGAAGAGATAAAGGAGATTTGTATCATGGAAGAACTGCTGGACATTCTGAAGGAACTCCACCCCGACGTGGACTTTGAGCACTGCACCACCCTCATCGACGACAAGATCCTGGACTCCATCGACATCGTCTCCCTGGTGGCGGAGATCAACGACGCCTTTGACGTGGCAGTGCCCGCCGAGGAGATCGTGCCCGAGAACTTCAACTCCGCCCAGGCCCTGTGGGAGATGATCCAGCGCCTGGATGAGGTGTAATCCGGCCCAATGAGTTTTGCATCCGCACAATTTCTTTGCTTTTTTGCGGTGCTCTTTGTCCTGTACTACCTGATCCCCAGACGGCACCAGTGGAAGCTGCTGCTCATCGGCAGTCTGTTCTTCTACTACTTCGCCGGATGGTACTGCCTCATTTACATCGGGGTGACCACGGTAACCACTTACCTGGCCGCCCGGAAGGTGGGCGACCTCCAGCGGGAACAGGATACGTGGCTGAAAGAGCACCGGGCTGAGCTGGACAAGGATCAGCGCAAGGCCTACAAAGCCGCCGGGAAAAAGCTCCGCTGGCGGTGGACCCTGGCCTGCCTGCTGCTGAACTTCGGCATCCTGGCAGTGGTGAAGTACACCGACTTCGTGCTGAGCAACGTCAACGGCGTGCTCTCCGCCGCCGGTTCCGCCGCCCAGCTGCCCATGGCCGACCTGGTCCTGCCCATGGGCATCTCCTTCTACACCTTCCAGTCCATGGGCTACCTCATCGACGTGTACTGGGGCAAATATCCCCCGGAGCGCAATCTGGGCAAATTCGCTCTGTTCGTCACCTTCTTCCCCCAGCTCATCCAGGGCCCCATCAGCCGGTTCTCGGACCTGAGCCAGACCCTGTATGAGGAGCACCGCTGGGACTCCCAGCAGATCGCCATGGGCGGCATGCGGGTGGTATGGGGCTTTGCCAAAAAGCTCATCGTAGCCGACCGGCTGGCTATCCCCCTGCGGGAGCTGGTGTCCGCCCCCGAGGAGTACACCGGCGTGTACGTGCTGGCGGTGATGTTCCTCTACGCCGTGCAGCTGTATGCCGACTTCACCGGCGGCATCGACATCACCATCGGCGTGTCCCAGATGCTGGGCGTCAAGGTGGCGGAAAACTTTGAGCGTCCCTTCTTCTCCAAGAACATCGCGGAATACTGGCGCCGGTGGCACATCACCATGGGCACCTGGTTCCGTGACTACGTGTTCTATCCCCTGTCGGTGAGCAAGAGCGTGCTGAAGCTCCACCAGAAGGCTCGGGCCAAGCTGGGCGAGCCGGGCAAGCGGGTGTCGGTCTACCTGTGCACCATGCTGCTATGGTTCGTCACCGGCGTGTGGCACGGCGCCAGCTGGAACTTTATCGTCTGGGGCCTGCTCAACGGCGTGGTTATCCTGGTCTCCCAGGAGTGCGAGCCTCTGTACGCCAAATTCCACGGGAGATTCCCCGGCCTGAAGGGCACCTTCGGCTACCGCCTCTTTGAGGTGGGCCGCACCTTCGTGCTGATGAGCGCCATCCGGGTGCTGGACGTGTACCGGGATGTGCCCCTCACCTTCAAGCAGGTGGGCACTATCTTCACCTCCTTCAACCCCTCGGTGCTGTGGAACGGCTCCTTCCTGGAGCTTGGCATCACCGGGGCGGACTGGGCGGTGGCCGCCATCGGCACCCTGGCCATGCTGGTGTGCTCCCTGCTGGGCCGGAAGGAGCCCATGCGGGAACAGCTGGTCCGCCGCAATCCCAATGTGGCCTGGGGCGGGTGCGTGGTGCTGGTGCTGTGTATGGTGATCTTCGGCATCTACGGCATCGGCTTTGACGCCACCCAGTTCATTTACAATCAATTCTGAGGAGGCCGGAGATGAAAAAGAAACTGATCTTTACCGGCGTCCTCTGGTGCGTCATTCTGGCGGTAGCTCTGTGTCTGCTCAACGCCTTGTTCATGCCCAAGTACATGAGCGAGATCCCCGAAGGGGCTCTCATCGCCGAGTATTACAACGAGACCGCCGACCACGACGTGGTCTTCATCGGGGACTGCGAAGTGTATGAGAACTTCTCCCCTGACACCCTGTGGCAGGAATACGGAATCACCAGCTACATTCGGGGCTCCGCCCAGCAGCTGATCTGGCAGTCCTACTACCTGATGGAGGAGACCCTGAAGTACGAGACCCCCAAGGTCATGGTGTTCAACGTATTGTCTATGCAGTACGGCGAGCCCCAGAGCGAGGCCTACAACCGCCTGAATCTGGACGGCATGAAGCTGTCCACCCAGAAGCTGGCGGCGGTGAAAGCCTCCATGACCGAGGAGGAGAGCATGCTCTCCTACCTGTTCCCCCTGCTGCGCTACCACGCCCGCTGGAACGAGCTGTCCGGCGAGGATGTGGAGTACATGTTCCACCAGGATCCGGTGTCTGACAGCGGCTACCTGATGAACGTGGAGGTCCGCCCGGCGGAGAACGTACCCGAGGGCAAGCCCCTGGCTGACTATCAGTTTGCCGATATCTGTTACGAGTATCTGGACAAGATGGTGGAGCTGTGCGAATCCCATGGGGTGGAGCTGGTGCTGGTGAAGGCCCCCAGCCTGTACCCCTACTGGTACGACGAGTGGGAGGAGCAGATAGAGGACTACGCTGCCGCTCACGACCTCCAGTACGTCAACTGTCTGGAGATCATTGACGAGGCGGGGTTGGACTTCAACACCGATACCTACGACCACGGCCTGCACCTGAACCTGTACGGGGCGGAAAAGCTGTCCCACTGGTTCGGGGCATGGCTCACCGAGCACTGTCCCCAGGTGGAGGACCGCCGGGGTCAGGAGCCCTATGAGAGCATCTGGGCGGAAAAGAGCGCCACCTATGCCCAGAGGAAAACCGAGCTGGAGGCGGCATGGGCCGCCGAACAAAAGGAGGATACCGCACAATGAACAAGAAACTGCTTGCGCTGGCCCTGGCTCTGGGCCTGACCCTGTCCCTCACCGCCTGCGGCGGCAATGACACCCCCTCTGGCAGCGAAAACACCGCTCCCCAGGAGAGCGCTCAGGCCGGCGGGGAGAACACCGCCGACACCTTCACCTTCACCACTGCCGACGGCAAAGAGGTGGCTGTGAACGCCGACATGGCCGACGTGCTGGCCGAGCTGGGCGAGGAGCAGAGCTACTTTGAGGCCGAGTCCTGCGCCTTTGAGGGCCTGGACAAGACCTACACCTATCCTGGCTTCGTCATCACCACCCGCCCTGACGGCGACAAGGACTATGTCAACTCCATCTGTCTCACCGATGACACCGTGTCCACCGGTGAGGGCGTGTACATCGGCAGCACCGAGGCCGACGTCACCACCGCTTACGGCGAGAGCACCAGCGACACCGAGGGTATGCTGAGCTACACCGCCGGGGATGTGGCCCTCAATTTCATTCTGGAGGACGGCGTGGTCACCTCCATCGAGTACCTCCCCGCCTGATTCTTTTTCTTGGTTCTTTTTCTTGAAAGAAAAAGAACCAAAAAGAACTTTTACAGGGCTATGCTTTTTCTGGAGAAAAAGCGCCGAAAAAGGCTTCCCGCACGGCGGGCAGGGTTGACCTGCCCGCCGGTTTTTTGTACAATAGAATTACAAAACAACAGGAGCCGTCCATTCGTGGGCGGCTCCGCCATTGCCAAGGGAGAACAGAGAAACATTATGCTGAACCGAGAGGAAGAACTGCGCTTCTGTAAGGCCCGCCGGGCGGCTATCGAGCTGGATTTCCAGAATCTGAACGCCGAACAGCGCCAAGCGGTGCTGGCCACCGAGGGACCTCTGCTGCTGCTGGCCGGAGCGGGCAGCGGCAAGACCACCGTGCTGATCCACCGCATCGCCAACCTGATCAAATACGGCCGTGGCTCCGACTTCGACCAGGCCCCCGACTGGGTCAGTGCCGACGACCTGGCTTTTCTGGAGGACTACGTGTCCCACCCCGATCCCGCCAAAAAGGCCCAGCAGGAGCGGCTGTGCGCCATGGACCCGGCGGTGCCCTGGTCCATTATCGCCATCACCTTTACCAACAAGGCCGCCGGCGAGCTGAAGGCCCGGCTGGAAAACCTGCTTGGCCCCTCCGCCAACGATATCTGGGCCTCCACCTTCCACTCCGCCTGCGTGCGCATCCTGCGGCGGGACATCGACCGGCTGGGCTTTTCCAGCTCCTTCACCATCTACGACACCGCCGATTCGGAACGGGTCATCAAGGACATCGTGAAGGACTTCAACCTGGACGACAAGACCTTCTCTGCCCGCTCGGTGCTGGGTTACATCTCCCGGGCCAAGGACGCCGTGCAGTCCGGGGCAGACTACCTGGCCCAGTGTGAAAAATCTGGAGACTTCCGGCTGGTGAAGATCGCCAAGATCTATGTAGAGTACGAGCGGCGGCTGAAGGACGCCAACGCCCTGGACTTTGACGACATCATTCTGGACACGGTACGTCTGCTCCAGCAGTTTGAGGACGTGCGGGACTACTACCAGCGGAAATTCCGCTATGTGCTCATCGACGAGTATCAGGACACCAACAACCTGCAGTACCTGCTGGCCTCCACCCTGGCGGGAGGCTATGAGAACATCTGCGTTGTGGGCGACGACGACCAGTCCATCTACCGCTTCCGGGGCGCCACCATCGAAAACATTCTCTCCTTCGAGAGCCAGTACAAGGGCGCCCGAGTCATCCGGCTGGAGCAGAACTACCGCTCTACCAAGAATATCCTGAACGCCTCCAACGCGGTCATCCGCAACAACGAGGGCCGCAAGGGCAAGGAACTGTGGACCGACCACAGCGAAGGGGACAAGATTCAGTGCTACACCGCCATGAACGAGCACGAGGAGGCCCAGTACGTGGCCGCCCAGATCCTGGCCGACTACTCCGCCGGCCGTGCCTGGAAGGACCACGCGGTACTCTACCGGATGAACGCCCAGTCCAACCAGATCGAGCAAGCCTTCAAGCGCAACGGCGTGCCCTACCGTATCATCGGCGGCATCCGCTTCTTCGACCGGGCGGAGGTCAAGGACATGCTGTCCTACCTGTGCGTGGTCAACAACCCCCGGGACGACCTGCGGCTGAGCCGCATCATCAACAATCCTCCCCGGGGCATCGGAGCCTCCACCATTGACCGGGCTCAAAACATCGCCCAGCAGGAGGGTCTGGCCCTGTGGGACGTGGTGAGCCGGCCCCAGAACTGGCCGGAGCTGCAAAAGGCCGCCCCCAAACTGGGGCAGTTTGCCGAGCTCATCGGTGACCTGCAAAAGCTGTCCAAAGAGCTGCCGCTTCCTGACTTCTACGAGGAAGTGGTGGCCCGCACCGGCTACGCCGTGATGCTGGAGCAGAAGCGCACCATTGAGGACCGCACCCGGTTGGAAAACGTCCGCGAGCTGCTCTCCTCCATCCAGAACTACCTGGACAATGCCCTGGACGAGCCCTCCCTGGCGGGCTTCCTGGACGAAATTGCCCTGTACACCGATATCGACAGCCACGACCCCAGCGAAGACTGCGTGGTAATGATGACTATGCACTCCGCCAAGGGTCTGGAGTTCCCGGTGGTCTTTGTAGTGGGTGTGGAAGAGGGCATCTTCCCCGGCATCCGTGCCATCGGAGAGCCGGAGGAGATGGAGGAGGAGCGGCGGCTGTGCTATGTGGCCATGACCCGTGCCAAGGAGAAGCTGCACATGACCTGCGCCTCCCAGCGCATGCTGTTTGGCCGCACCAACTCCAACCGTCCCTCCCGCTTCCTGGGTGAGATCCCGCCGGAGTATGTGGAAAAGTCCGGCCGCCTGCCCTATTCGGAGCGACAGCATGAGGAGCGGCCCCAGAAGGCCCAGCGGCCCCGCCGCACCTACGACCGGGGATTCTCCATGGGCACCTCGGCATATACCGGCGCAGCAGCCGCCTCCCCTGCCCCTGACTGGAAAAGCCCCGCAGCAGGCAAAGCAGCGCCTCCGGCCGGCCCCGACTTCCGGGCGGGAGATCCTGTGGTGCACAAGGCCTTTGGTAAGGGTCTCATCACCAAGCTCACCCCCATGGGAGGCGACGCACTGGTGGAGATCGCATTTGACAACGTGGGCACCAAAAAACTGATGCTGAAGTCCGCCGCCCAGTATATGAAAAAGGGTGAATAAAAAGGGACGGGCAAAGCCCGTCCCTTACAGAAGCTCGGTAAACGACTTGATATACCGGTGGCAGAAAGACCGCATCTCGTCCTCATGATGGGCGTAAAATGGATCGTACACCCCAACCACTGTCAGTCCCGCCTCCTTGGCGGTACGGCACACGCCGGGTGAATCCTCATAGAGGGTGCAGGCTTCCCCCTTCTCCCCCAGCAGCTCCAGTGCCAGGGAGAAGGCCCGGGGATCCCGCTTCTCCACTCCCAGCTCCTGGACGTAGATCACCCGCTCAAAATAGTCCGTCAGGCTTAGCCGCTCCATGGTGGCCTGACAGAATTCCGGCACGCAGGCGGTGAGCAGCACCATCCGCTCCCCTGCCTGACGGCATTTGTCCAGATATTCCACCGCCCCCGGCTTCAGGGGTACCTGATGGGCGTAGGCCTCCCGGCCCAGCCCGGTCCACTCAGCCATGATGGCCTCAGGACTTTCATCCAGGTGATAGTACTCCTTAGTAAACTGGGCGGCGATGGGGAAAATGGAGTGCCCCACCGTCTCGCTGTACTCCCGGGTGGCTTTCAAGCCCCGGCGCTCCAGGAAGGTGTTGTCCACCTCCACCCACACCCCGTTGGAATCTACCAGGGTGCCGTCAAAATCAAATAGCTTCACAGATAAAACCTCCATGGAAAATGGACCGCCTCTTCCGCATAGTCGATGCCGATGCGCGTTCCGGTGTGGAAAGACGGCCGGGGCGAACCGTCGTCAATGAGGAACAGTTCTTCCCCCGTCAGGTCCAGACCGTTTTGGGCCCTTGTCAGGCCCAGGGCCAGGCACACCTTGCCGGGTCCGTTCATAAAATTCTTTTTCTGATAGGAGGTGAGCTGTTCCGGCTCCTTCCCAAACCTGCGGCGGGCCATCTCGGCCATTCCTTCCACTGGCTCCAGCCCCCGCAGAAGCACCGCGCTGGGCTCTCCCTCCGGCTCGGTGACAAAGTTGAGGCAGTGATATATCCCGTAGATCAGGTAGATGTAGGCGGTGCCCGGTGGGGCGAACAGGGTCTCTGTCCGGGCTGTGCGCTTGTAGCCGTAAGCGTGGCAGGCCTTGTCCATCCGCCCTACATAGGCCTCGGTCTCGGTGATGCGTCCGGACAGAGTCATCCCGTCCACCCGGCGCACCAGCACCTTCCCCAGCAGATCCTGGGCCACCTCCACGGTGTCCCGGTCAAAAAAGTCCCGACCTAGCTTTTCCACAGCCGTGACCCCCTTTCGCAGATACCATTTTATCTTACCATAGCAAAAGGAGAGGTACAACCATGAGCCAACAAAAAGAAAAATCCGGCCTGGCCAAGTTTGCCACCCCACTCATCATCCTTGCCACCATCATCTGGGGCAGTTCCTTTGTGGTGATGAAGAACAGTGTGGACGTACTGCCCACCTTCTGGCTGCTGGCCATCCGGTTCAGCGCTTCGGCCATCGTGCTGGCCATCGTATTCCTGCCCCGGTGGAAGGTATGCGACAAGCAATACCTCATCGGCGGTACCGTCATGGGCTTCTGCCTGTTCGTGGCCTACACCTTCCAGACTTACGGCCTGGAGCGCACCACACCCGGCAAAAACGCCTTCTTTACCGCTGTCTACTGCGTTATCGTTCCCTTCCTGTATTGGATCATCGCCAAGCGCCGTCCTGACAAGTTTAATGTTCTGGCCGCCTTCCTGTGCATCGGCGGCATCGCCCTGGTATCCGTAACCGGCAGCAACGCCTCCGCCTTCAACCTGGGCGACGTGCTCACCCTCATCGGCGGCTTCTTCTTCGCCTGCCACATTGTGGCGGTAGCCAAATACTCCGAAGGACGGGATATTTTCATTCTCACCACCCTTCAGTTCGCCTCCTTTGCCATCTTCTCCTGGATCGGCGTGCTGGTCACCCAGACCACGGTGTCTCCGTCGGTCTTTAATCAGGACCTGATCTTCGGCCTGGCCTACCTGGTCATCTTCTCCTCCTGCGGCGCCCTGCTGTTCCAGAATATCGGCCAAAAATACACCGCCCCCGCCACCGCCGCTGTGCTGCTCTCCCTGGAGGCCCCCTTCGGCGTGCTCTTCTCCATCCTGCTCACCGACGAGCGGCCCACCGCCCTTATGTTCCTGGGCTTCGCCCTCATCTTCCTGGCTGTGGTGTGCTCCGAAACCAAGTTCTCCTTCCTGCGAAAAAAGGGTTGACAAAGGCTGAACAGGTGAGTATAATCCATTACAACAGTTCCATAAAGTAAACCTGTGAGGAAGAGAAGTAGCCGACTATCTCCGATGCAAAGAGAGTCCTGGGTGGTGGGATCAGGGCGTGACGAGACCGGCGAATGGACTTCCGAGGGCGGCTTGAACGGGCAACCAAGTAGATGCCGACGGGATCCCACCCGTTATCCATCGGGCACGCATGATGGTGCGTGAAGCGAGTGGACGTCTCTGACGTCAATTTGGGTGGTATCGCAGAAGTGATTACAACGCTTTTGTCCCATGTCTGGGACAAAAGCGTTTTTTTATCCTCTGCACCATCTGCCATCCAAATTCATTTTATGGAGGAACTTCCTATGAAAAAGCTGAACAAGATCCTGTCTCTCACCTCTGCTGCCGCTCTGGCTCTCTCCCTCACCGCCTGCTCTGGCGGCACCCAGGGCAGCGCCGAGACTCCCGCCGGCAATTCCGGCACTCCCTCCGCCTCCAGCGACGGCTACAAGATCGCCGTGGTGCGCCAGCTGGATCACGCGTCCATGAATGAGATCCGGGACGCCATCACCGCCGAGCTGGACGCCAAGGCCGCTGAGCTGGGCATTACCATCACCTATAAGGACTTTAACGGCAACAACGACCCCTCTACCCTGTCTCAGATCGGCGCGCAGATCATCGCCGACAATTATGACGCCATCATCCCCATCGGTACCACCGCCGCCCAGCAGATGGCCGCCACCGCTCAGGCAACCGAGACTCCGGTGATCTACGGCACCGTCAGCTATCCTGAGGCCGCCGGTCTCACCGGCATCTCCTACGTCACCGGTACCAGCGACGCCCTGGACACCGAGTTCCTGCTGGATATGATGCTGGCACAGAACCCCGATATTGAGACTGTGGGTCTGCTCTACTCCACCTCCGAGGTCAACAGCGGCCCCGCCATTGAGGCAGCCAAGGCCTATCTGGACGGCAAGGGCATCTCCTATATCGACAAAACCGGCAACACCACCGACGAGATCATGGCCGCCGTCAACTCCATGCTGGATCAGGTGGACGCAGTATTTACCCCCACCGACAACGTGGTCATGAACGCTGAGCTGGCCATCGCCCCCATCCTGGCTGAGGCGGGCATCCCCCACTATGCCGGCGCCGATTCCTTCGTGCGCAACGGAGCCTTCGCCACCTGCGGCGTAAACTACACCGACCTGGGCACCAAGACCGCCGACCTGGCTCTGGAAGTGCTCCAGACCGGCGAGGTTCCCGAATTTGTCACCGTGGCCGGTGACATTATCACCGTCAATACCGATACCGCCGCCACCCTGGGTGTGGACTACACCGTGTTCAACGACATGGGTTCCAGCCTGGTGGAAGTACAGACTACCCAGGAGTAAGATCAATTTGGCTAAAAGCCCCCGCCGCTCCGGCGGGGGCTGTGCCACGTGAAAGGAGCGTTCTCCCATGCTCACTGTCATCCAGGCCGCTCTGGAGGCTGGCTTTTTGTACGCCCCCATTGCCCTGGCCCTCTTTCTGAGCTTTTCCATTCTGAACATTGCCGATATGACCACCGATGGTGCCTTTGTTCTGGGCGGCGCGGTGTCCGCCGTGTGCTGTATCGCTGGCCACCCCATCCTGGCGCTCCCTGCCGCCATGCTGGCCACCGCCGCAGCCGGCTTTATCACCGCCTTCCTCCAAACCAAGCTGGGGGTGCCCTCCATTCTGGCTGGTATTATCACCAACATCGGCCTGTATAGTATTAACCTGATGGTCATGGGTACCAGCAACCTGTCTCTGTTCCAGAAGGACTCCATCTACACCCTGGCCAAGGCCTCCGGCTTTGCAGGGAGCTGGTCCAAGCTGGCGGTCACTGCCATCGTGGTGGTTCTGATCTGCGTGCTGCTGGTGCTCTTCCTGGGCACCCGTCTGGGCCTGTCCATCCGAGCCACCGGCGACAACGCCGACATGGTGCGTGCCTCCTCCATTAACCCCACCTTTACCATCACCGTGGGTCTGTGCATCGCCAACGCCATGACCGGCCTCTCCGGCGCCATGGCGGCCCAGTACAACACTTTCACTGAGGTAAACGGCGGCACCGGCATGGTGGTGCTGGCTCTGGCTGCCCTGGTCATCGGCGAAACCCTCATTGGCAAGGGCTCTATGGTGCGCCGGGTGGTAGGCGTGGTAGTGGGCAGCATCATCTACCGTGCAATCTATGCCGCCGCCCTCCGGGCCAATGTACCCGCAGACTACATGAAGCTGGTCTCCGCCATTATCGTGGGCCTGGCAATCGCCGCCCCGTCCATTCGCCGCTGGGCCGCATTTCAGAACAAGAAGCGCCAGGCCCTGGCTGCCAGAAAGGAGGAGCAGTGATGCTGGAACTGAGACACATTTCCAAGACCTTCAATCCAGGCACTGTGAACGAGAAGCAGGCTCTGAACGACCTGAGTGTCACTCTGGAGCCCGGAGATTTCGTCACCATCGTAGGCTCCAACGGTGCGGGCAAATCCACACTCTTCAACGCCGTTGCCGGTGATTTCTACACCGACGAAGGCTCCATCCTTCTGGATGGGCAGGACATCACCTATCTGCCCGCCTACCGCCGCAGCCGCCAGATCGGCCGGCTGTTCCAGGATCCCATGCGTGGCACCGCTCCTCACATGACCATTGAGGAAAACCTGGCTCTGGCCTACCTGCGCACCGCCAAACACCAGAAGGCCTTTTTCAGCCGGGTATCCAAGGCAGACAAGGAATTCTTCCGAGCCCAATTGGCTAAGCTGGGTATGGGGCTGGAGGATCGGATGCGTCAGCCGGTAGGGCTGCTCTCCGGCGGCCAGCGGCAAGCCCTTACCCTGCTCATGTCCACCATGGTGCCCCCCAAACTGCTGCTGCTGGACGAGCACACCGCTGCACTGGATCCGGGTACTGCCGAGAAGGTGCTCAATCTCACCCAGGAGATCGTGAAGGAGAGTCACCTTACCTGTATGATGATCACGCATAACATGAAAAACGCTCTGGAACTGGGCAACCGTACCTTTATGATGGACTCCGGCCGCATCGTATTGGATCTGAAGGGTGAGGAGCGCAAGGGCCTTACCGTGGAAGATCTGCTGGATCGGTTCAAAGCTGGAGCTGGAAAAGTTCTGGACAACGACCGCATCCTGCTCTCCAAAGATTAACTTGCTTTCCATGCCCGCCAACAATATGGCGGGCATGGAAAAATTATATTCTCTGAAGAAAAAAACATTGACATTCTCGCTTCGATATGCTATTATATCCTGGCTGACATGCTTTAGGTTCAGCGCCCATGCGGGTGTAGTTCAATGGTAGAATCCCAGCCTTCCAAGCTGGTCGCGTGGGTTCGATTCCCATCACCCGCTCCATACGCGCCTGTAGCTCAGGTGGATAGAGCAACTGCCTTCTAAGCAGTGGGTCAGGGGTTCGAGTCCCTTCAGGCGTGCCAGTTCCCGCAATTTCCCTATGGTGGGTGTAGTTCAGTTGGTAGAGCATCGGATTGTGGTTCCGAGTGTCGCGGGTTCGAGTCCCGTCACCCACCCCATAAAGACTCAAGGCGGAAGGGCCGGAGCGTCCGCTCCGGCCCTTTGCTTTTTACCAGCGAGATTGGGGTGTAGCCAAGTGGTAAGGCACGGGACTTTGACTCCCGCATTCGCTGGTTCGAGCCCAGCCATCCCAGCCATATGACTCGTTAGCTCAGTCGGCAGAGCAACTGCCTTTTAAGCAGTGGGTCCGGGGTTCGAATCCCCGACGGGTCACCAAAAAGAAGGACACGCTTAGGCGTGTCCTTCTTTTTGGTGATCGCCACAGTTCTTATCGTCACTTTTGTATTTTTACTTCTAATGTTTGATATTAATGGGGAGATCGAAGCTGTCACAGTTTTTTATACGGGTTCTGACGAAATAGGGCACAGCAACGAGTTCCAAATTACACTTTCAAATATGCAATTCTTTAACATTATTCAACAGGATGAAACAGGGCACAGAATTGGATCATATCATTTTATCCCCTGCTAATACTTTTTCAGAGTATCCAGTTTTCTCATGCCCATTCACCGATTTAAAAAGGACACGACTTGCGTCGTGTCCTTTTTACCGTCTATTTACAGAATGTCGATGTATTCACCACTGAGGGCTTTATTCATGCTGCGCACGGCACAGAACTTTCCGCACATGGAGCAGCTGTCCTCATGCTCCGGAGCCCGGTCTGCCCGGATAGCCTTGGCCGTCTCCGGGTCGATGGAGCACTCCCACTGCTTCTCCCAGTCGAAGGTCCGACGGGCGTCAGCCATGGCGTCGTCCAGATCCCGGGCATGGGGAATCTTTTTGGCAATATCCGCCGCGTGAGCCGCAATCTTAGAGGCCACGATACCCTGCTTCACATCCTCCACATTGGGCAGCGCCAGATGCTCCGCCGGAGTCACATAACACAGAAAAGCCGCACCGGAGGCAGCCGCGATAGCCCCGCCGATGGCAGAGGTGATATGGTCGTAGCCCGGAGCGATATCCGTAACAATGGGACCCAGCACATAGAAGGGCGCGCCCATGCAGATAGTCTGCTGCAGCTTCATATTGGCTTCGATCTGGTCCATGGGCATATGGCCGGGACCCTCCACCATCACCTGCACGTCCTTGGCCCAGGCACGTTTGGTCAGCTCGCCCAGGCGCACCAGCTCCTCGATCTGGCACACGTCGCTGCCGTCGGCCAGGCAGCCGGGACGGCAGGCATCACCCAGGGAGATGGTCACGTCGTACTCCCGGCAGATGTCCAGGATCTGGTCAAAATACTCGTAGAAGGGATTCTCCTCCCCCGTCATGCTCATCCAGGCAAAGACCAGGGAACCGCCGCGGGAGACGATGTTCATCTTCCGCTTATGGGTTTTGATCTGGTCAATGGTCTTGCGGGTAATGCCGCAGTGGAGGGTAACAAAATCCACACCGTCCTGGGCATGGAGCCGAATCACGTCAATGAAGTCCTGGGCCGTCAGGGTAGCCAGGTCCCGCTGATAGTGGATCACGCTGTCATAGACGGGCACGGTTCCGATCATAGCGGGACACTCCCGGATCAGCTTCTGGCGAAACGGCTGGGTGTTGCCGTGGGAGGACAGATCCATGATGGCCTCCGCGCCCATATGAACGGCAGCCATCACCTTCTCCATCTCCACGTCATAGTCCTTGCAGTCCCGGGACACGCCCAGGTTCACGTTGATCTTGGTGCGCAGCATGGAGCCGACGCCGTTGGGGTCCAGGCAAGTGTGCAGCTTGTTGGCGCAGATGGCCACCTGACCTCTGGCCACCAGGTCCCGGATCTCCTCCTCGGTACGGTATTCCTTGGCGGCCACCGCCTTCATCTCAGGAGTGATGATGCCCTTTCTGGCCGCTTCCATCTGTGTGGCATAATTTCTCATGGTTCTTCTTTCCTTTCAGACTAATCTGTTTTCTTCGGCAAAATAGCCGTTCAAAGCAAAATTGTGGGCCATCGGTCCGCTACCCTTCCCCAAATCCAGCATGGCCGCCAGGGCACCGGAGATGTACTCCTTGGCTCTCTGGATAGACGCCTCCAGGGAGAATCCCTTGGCCAGATTGGCCGCAATGGCAGAGGACAGAGTGCAGCCGGTTCCATGAGTGTTGGGATTGTCGATCCGCTTCCCCGGGAACCACCTGGCCTGACCACCGGCGTACAGCAGATCGTCGGCGTCGCTGACGCTGTGACCGCCTTTCACCAGAACCGCGCAGCCGTGGGCCTCGGAAATGGCTTTGGCCGCTGCCTCCATGTCACTCTGGCTGCGGATAGTCTGCCCCGAAAGCACCTCCGCCTCCGGGATGTTGGGCGTGACCAGGGCAGCCATAGGCAGCAGCTTGGCTTTCAGGACAGTGACGGCCTCCGTCTCCATCAGGGCCGAGCCGCTGGTGGCCACCATGACCGGATCCACCACGATCCGCTCCACCCGCCAGTCTGCCAAAGCCTGGGCGATGACCTCAATGAGCGCCCCGCTGGACACCATACCGATCTTCACCGCATCGGGCCGGATGTCCGAAAAGATCATATCCAGCTGCTGCCGGAGAAAATCGGGCGAAACCTCCATAATTCCAGTGACGCCGGTGGTATTCTGGGCCGTCAGCGCTGTAATGGCGCTCATGCCGTAGACCCCGTTCATGGTCATGGTTTTCAGATCAGCCTGAATGCCGGCGCCTCCGCTGCAGTCGCTGCCTGCAATGGTCAATGCTGTTTTCACGTAGTATGCCTCCTTTTGATATTCAGCATTGTTTTGTTAAGCGGCATAAGGTGGTGCCCCCAATGTGCCGCTGGATACACTTTAGTTTCTCAGTGCGTCAAAGGCCTGCCGCAGTCCCTCCGCCGCGGCCTTGGGATCGGCCGACTTCATGATGGCGGAAACCACACAGATGCCCTGGATGGGAATACCCTTCAGCACCCCCAGGTTATCCTGATTCAGGCCGCCGATGGCGTTGACCGGAATAGGCACCGCTTTGCAGATCTCCCCCAGCGTGTCTGTGGAGGTGATAACTGTGACCACCTTGGTAGTGGTGGGATAGATAGCGCCCACTCCCAGGTAATCAGCCCCCTGCTCCAGAGCCTCCAAGGCTTGTGGGACAGTCTTAGCGGTGGCTCCTACGATCTTGTCCGGTCCCAGGATTTTTCTGGCCTGCCACACGGGCATATCGGACTGGCCCACATGGACCCCATCCACCTCTGCCGCCAGTGCTACATCCACCCGGTCGTCTACCACCAGCGGTACCTGATAGCGCCTGGCGATGGCATGGACCTGTTGGGCCAGATGGATGTACTCCCGGGTGGAGCGCTCCTTCTCCCGGAGCTGCAGGAAGGTCACGCCCCCCTGAAGGGCCTGCTCTACTTTGGCGAGAAACTCCGCCTCGGAGAGGCCGGTACTGTCGGTCACCAGGTACAACGTGGTGTCAAGCTTCTTCATCACAAAACGCCTCCATACGTGCATTGGCTTGGATGGTCTCTCCATCCAGCGTGGAAAGCCGGTCTATCAAATTCATTAAAAACGTACCGTTTCCCTTTGGCGTGGCTGCCAGTTCTCCGGCCACACCCATGGCGATGCAGGCCGTCTTTGCCGCCTCCAGGGGGGAGGCAGCGGCCAGAAAACAGGCGCACAGCGCCCCCAACATACAGCCTGTCCCGGTGACCCATCCCAACTGGGGTGTTCCGTTATGAATGGCTGTGACCCCCGTTCCGTCGGTCACCAGGTCTGTCTCTCCGCTGGCCAGGACTACGCAGCCATAGCGGCGAGCCACTTCTCCGGCCGCTTTGGCCACCGCCGCCGGGGTAAGGGATTTATCCCCATCCACACCGGAGGCGGTGTAGTCCGGCCGGACCAGGGCCAGGATCTCGGCGTAATTGCCCTTGAGCACCGCAGGTGGAAATTGCTCCAGCAGCTGCTGAGCATAGTCCCTGCGCAGACGGGAGCAGGCTACTCCCACCGCATCCAAAACCACCGGAACGCCTGCTTCCCGGGCCGCCCCGGCGGAACGTCTCATGGCCTCCATCCGCACGTCGGTGATGTTGCCCAGGTTGAGCAGCAGGGCCGCCGCCGTGGCGGTGATCTCCTCCACCTCCTGTGGATGCTCTGCCATAATGGGCCGGGCGCCCAGGGCCAGCACGGCATTGGCACACTGGGTAATGGAGATGGGATTGGTGATGGCATGGATCAGCGGTGCTTCTTCCCGCAGAGTGCGGAGCATAGAAAAAATGGATTCACTCATGGACTTCCACCCTCTTTCCGGAGCGATGGACCAGGAAATAGACCAGTGCGGCGATCAGGAAAAGAGCGATCACACCCCAGGCCGCCCAGTTCCACAGGGGATCTGCGGTCCGGAAGACCATGCCGGTAAGGATCTTAATCAGCAGATATCCGATCACGCCCAGAGCGGCGATAGCGGCGGCATTGGACAGGACACTGCTCCCCTCCTCAAAGCTCTGGTCGGAAAGCATCCGCTGAAACCGGGGCAGGACCCCGGCCCGGGCCAGCTGACGCAGAAACACAAAAGCCACCGAGCCGCCGATGAGGGTGCCGCACAGGAAGGACGGCACATAGAACAGCCAGGTCAGGCCCTCCTTATGTACCAGAAAGGTCATCACCGGATAGGAGACAATAGCGCCGATGATGCCGGTGCCCAACACCTCGCCGATAACGGCGCAGATCAGTTTTCCCTTGGATGCCCGATAGAGCACGCCGGACAGAAAGGCGCCGAACACAGCGCCGGTGAGTGCCAGCGGCGGTATGCCCATCATGCTCATGCGGATGATCCCGATGAGGGTGGCGCACAGCAGGGCGTACCAGGGACCCATCAGCACCGCACACACGATATTGATGAGGTGGGCGGTGGGACACATACCCTCCACCCGTAGGATGGGGGAAATCACCACGCCGATGGCCACCATCATGGCCAGAAACACCATACGGAATACTTTTTTGGAATGGTTCATCATCGGACACTCTTTTCTGGAAAATCTCTAACTTAAGGCATAAAAAACGGGGATTATCCCATTGGATAATCCCCGCGACAAAGCGAAATTCTATCTTTCCCTACGTTGGCATTACCCAAATCAGGTTATCGGTCTAAGGTTATACCTTACTCTCAGCCTGTAACACAAGCTCCCGTTTTTTCAATTGTATAACGCATTATAGCGCCGTTATCGGGAAAATGCAACCATTTTTTACTCGGCCTCCGGCCAGGGCAGATCCACTATGGCAGGCGTATGCCCCACCGCAGGCAGGAACCGCTCCAGAAAATCCGTCCGTTTCAGGCGGATGGTGGAGGTAGAAAAGCAGGGGTGGCCGCTGATGTACTCTCCCGCCAGCAGCTCCCGGTCTATCACCAGGCGCACCTTTCCTTCCCCATCGTGCATCAGCTCAAAGGCACTGGCTGAGCCGGGGGCCGCACCCAGCAGCTCTTTCATCTGCTCGGGGCTGGCAAAGGACAGCCGGGCACAGCCCAGCTGCTTGGTCAGATCCTTAGTCTTGAAGGGCTTATCTCCCGGCATCATCAGCAGATAGAAGTCGGTCTGCTGCCGGTTGGTGAGCAGCAGGTTCTTGCAAATGGGCACACCAAGCACCGCCTCCACCGCTTTGCAGTCCTCCATGGTGTTGGCGTAGTCATGATCGCACCGGAGGTAGGAGATATCCAGCTTATCCAGAAAGGCGTACACCGCCATTTCATTGGGGTCACGCTCCTCCGTCGGAGCGCCGGAATAAACTTCAGGATCTACATACATGGCTCACACCCCCGCCAACGCCTGATCCACATCCTCCAGGATATCGTTGATATCCTCGATACCCACGCTGAGGCGAACCAGATCGGGGGATACCCCGGCGGCCGCCAGCTCCTCGTCGGTCATCTGCCGGTGGGTGGTGGAGGCGGGATGGAGGGTGCAGGTCTTGGCGTCGGCCACGTGGGTGGCGATGGAGGCCAGCTTCAGGCCTGCCATGAATTTGGAAGCCGCCTCACGGCCGCCCTTCACACCGAAGGACACCACGCCGCAGGTGCCGTTGGGCATGTACTTCATGGCCCGCTCGTAGTAGGGGTCCCCTTCCAGTCCGGGATAGCGCACCCAGGCTACCTTGGGGTGGTTCTTCAGGAATTTGGCCACTGCCAGGCCGTTCTCACAGTGGCGTGCCATCCGCAGGGGCAGGGTCTCCAGACCGATATTCAGGTAGTAGCAGTTCTGCGGGGAGGGAATGGAACCCAGGTCCCGCATGAGCTGGGCGGTGGCCTTGGTGATGTAGGCCCCCTCCAGGCCAAAGCGCTCGGTGTAAGTAATGCCGTGGTAGCTCTCGTCAGGAGTGGTCAGACCGGGGAACTTGTCGGCATGGGCGTTCCAGTCAAACTTACCAGAGTCCACAATGGCGCCCCCCACTGCGTTGGCGTGGCCGTCCATGTACTTGGTGGTGGAGTGGGTAATGATATCGGCTCCCCACTCAAAGGGTCGGCAGTTCACCGGAGTTGCAAAGGTGTTGTCCACGATCAGAGGCACACCGTGGGCGTGGGCAGCCTTGGCAAACTTCTCGATATCCAGCACCGTCAGAGCCGGGTTGGCGATGGTCTCACCAAACACTGCACGGGTCTCGGGCCGGAAGGCCGCCTCCAGCTCCTCTTCGGAGCAGTCGGGGTCCACGAAGGTGAAGTCGATGCCCATCCGCTTCATGGTGACGGCAAACAGGTTATAGGTGCCGCCGTAGATGGAGGAAGAGCAAACCACATGCTCACCGCAGGAAACGATGTTGAAGATGGCATAGAAGGACGCTGCCTGACCGGAGGAGGTGAGCATGGCGGCGGTCCCTCCCTCCAGGGCACAGATCTTGGCCGCCACGTGGTCGTTGGTGGGGTTCTGCAGGCGGGTATAGAAATAACCGCTGGCCTCCAGGTCAAACAGGGCGCCCATGGCTTCGCCGGTGGCGTAGCGGAAGGTAGTGGACTGGACGATAGGAATGTTGCGGGGCTCCCCGTTGCCGGGGGTATAGCCCGCATGGATACACTGGGTACTGATACGATGCTGGCTCATGGGCGGGTTCTTCCTTTCTGCTCGTTACTTTGCCATAATGAAGTATGTTACACCCGGTCCCGGGAACTTGTCAAGGGCAGGCGCTCCCGATTTCCTCAGGCCATAAACTTCTGATAAGCCCGGAGGGCCAGGAGGATGCCCTGCTCCACCGTGGTGGTGTCTTTGGGCGACAGGGTAGTATCAGAGGTGCCCCGGAGGATTCCGTCGGCGTTCAACGCCGCCATGGCCTCTCTGGCCCATTCGGACACCCGACCGGCATCGTCATAGCCCGCCAGGCTGCCGTTTTCCGTGAGTACCATCTGCCCGGTGGAGCGTGACTTTGGTAAGATTGCCCATTAGGTCATACTCGAAGGCTGCCACATTACCCTTGGCGTTGATGGTCTGGATCACAGACGTAGTAGGAAAAATTGTATAGTAAAAAATACCCGTGCCAGCCACTCGTTATGAGTAGGCAGCAAGGCTAAAATCTATTTTACCTTCCTCCATTCTGCTTGCTTTTTAAGCGAATGATTTGATTTGGAATCTCTACACCAAGTAGCGATAAAAAAATTATTATGCTTCCGGGCCGAAGATTGTACATAGATTCATCGCTGCCTTGATGCCAGTTGTATCTTCCAGCTATAATCCGAAAGGATATAAAATAAATTAACCAAAGAGCGCCAAAAATATAAGGCAGTTTGGGAAGAATAATTTGTGCAATATCAGTTTGAATCAATCTTTTCGACTTAGCATTATGCACTTTTACTTTACAGAAGTGGAAAACAGCTGACTCAATGGGGATCAGAATGCACGATATTACAAAAGTCAAAACTATCATCCATACAATATTCTGCTTAGCTTCACGGCACCATAACCATATAATGGAAGAAATGCAGTTTATAAAAAGAATTATTGCTTCTAATAAAACCACACTCATATATATTCTTCCCGCTTTATGCATAATTCATCACCTATGTTGTTGGCAATGTAATATCGCTTGTAAGAGATTTTACCTTATTTGCAAGTGGCAACACATCATCAAGAAAGACTCCATGTCAATCATTTTTAGTAGGTTTCCTTCATCACTATAGATAAGAGCAACGCCATCATGAAATTCTGTGCCGCTAATTCCAGAGGGAAGGGGCATCACAAGAGCACCAGTTTGATCTACATAACCGAGAGGTTTCTCTGTCCTCACATGGGCCAGGCCCTCAGAAAAGGTGCCCATTGACAGGCAACCGTCGGAGGGGAACAGACATTCTCCCCATTGATTGATATAATTCAAGTATGCGATATGTGGGTATACATACGCAGATGAGTCCACTTTGACCCATTCATGCACTATAACTTCAGGTAAGGCGCTGTTTTCTGTAAAAAATGGTTTGGTAGTAATACTAAACTAATATCATCTTTACCTTCTTCTGCATCATATCCAATGTCAACCGGGATACAATCAATTTCACTGTCCGCTGCCTGGGCAGACGGACAGACCAGGGCACTGAACAAAAGTGCACCAGAAAATACCAAAGCGCTGCATTTTCAGAAATATTTCATACTAGTTCCCTCCCTGTTTTCATTTATTTCAGCTCACGGGCGCGGAGGTTGTGGCGGGCGGCGGGGATTCCTGCCCGGTGGAGAGAAGCACATCCTCCCGCGTAAGCTGCTGGATGGGACGGTAGGGAATCTCGTTCCCTTCCACCGTAATATAGACCGACTCCACGCCCTCCGCCTGGCAGAGGGTCAGGGTGAGGCAGGCATCAGCCACTGTCAGATCGATCCCCGTCAGGCTGCCGTACTGCTCTGACAGGTCCAGGTGCAGGCAGCCGTCCTTCAGCTCCCAGCTCAGCAGCCGCACGCCATCAGGAAAAGGCGAGGTCAATTCCTGGGAATCGGGACCCTGAAAGACCGCCTCCAGCAGGGCAGATACCACCTGGGCATCCTCCGGGAGCTCCAGGCTCTCATATCCAACCGCCATGGCAGCGTACCGGTCCTCCAGTGCGGAATAATAGATCAGGTAATCTCCTGCTTCTGTTCCCTCCTGGGAGTTCCCGGAACAGCCGCACAGAACCAGAAGCGCTCCGGCCAGCGCTAAAGTCTGGAGCCGTCGCCTCATGGCCGATTTCCCCCCTTCTCCCGCCAGCGAGCAAAGCGCACCTCAAAGCAGGTACCCTCCGGCTCCCGCCGCCGGGCGGTGATGGTGCCGCCATGCTGGCGCACCGTGTCCCGGACAATAGACAGGCCCAGTCCGGTGCCGCCAGCGGCCCGAGAACGGGCTTTATCCACCCGGTAGAAGCGATCAAAAATCTTGGGCAGGTCGGCCTCCGGGATGCCTACGCCGGTATCCTCCACCCGCATACACACCGCGTCTCCCTCCAGGAACAAGGTAACGGTCACCGTACCGCCGGGCAGATTATATTTGATGGCATTTTCCATCAGGTTGAAGGCCACCTGATACAGATCGTCCTCAGTAGCCCGGATGATACAGCCCTCCTGGAGGTTCAGCTCCAGCTTCACCTCCGCCGCCCGCGCCAGGGGGATCAACATATGCTCCACCCGGCGCACCACAGCTCCCACATCCACCGGCACAGTCTGGATCTCGTGGGCGGTATCCAGCCTGGTGAGGGTGAGCAGCTTCTCGGTGATACGGGTGAGCCGCTCGGCCTCCTCTCCAATGTCGGTCAAAAACTCCCGGGCAGTATCCACATCCATGTGGTCGGCCTGCAGAATGGAGTCGGTCAGCAGCCGGATAGAGGCCAGGGGTGTCTTCAGCTCGTGAGATGCGTCGGACACAAATCGCCGACGGACCTCCTCGGTGGTCTGGAGCCGGCCGGTGAGTTCGTTGAACTCATCGGCCAGCCGGCTGAGCTCGTCGCCACCCCGCATGTCCACCCGGTGGCTGTACTCGCCTTCCCGCACAGTGTGGATGGCGCTGAGCAGCTGGGCGATCCGCCGGGTCAAAGCCTTGGAAAACACCACGCCCATCACCAGGGTCACCAGCGCGATGATGATGGAGATGGTACGCAGGTTGTTCTGGATGCCCCGGAGCATGGCGCCTTGCTCGGCGTCGTATTCGTAGAGATAAACCGCTCCCTGGGTCATGGAGCGGTATGTGACAGGCACCGCCGCCCAGCTGTAAAAGACACCGTCGGAATAGTCGCCCCGGAACACATTGTTGCCCTTTAATGCGGTCACCGCTTCCCAAAACAGGGCGTACTGTCCGGTGGTATCGGTGCGCTGGGTCCCCTCCTGGATATCGCAAAGCACCCGCCCGGTGGGGTCGATGACCACTACCCGACTCACACCCAGGCTGTTAAGCAGCAGGCTCACCGTCCGGGTGGCACTCTCCGCCGTCAGCGGCTCCGGACCGGTAGCCAGGGCCGAGGCCAGCACTGAGGCCTGATTCTGCATAGAGGTCTGCTTGGAGCGGTAGGCCAGGTTCTGGGACACCAGCACCGGGTAGGTGTTCAGCAGCACCACCACCGCCGCCACGATCACCACATAGGTCAGGGCATATTTCGTTTGAAGAGAACGCCAGAAAGGCACCCGGCGGCTCCGCACTTCCCGCTCAGCCATTTTTCAGATAGTAGCCCACGCCCCACTTGGTGAGGATATACTGGGGATTGGCAGGGTCCAGCTCCAGCTTCTCCCGCAGGCGGCGGACATGAACGTCCACCGTCCGGTAATCCCCGGCATATTCATAGCCCCACACCACATTGAGCAGGTTCTCGCGGCTGTACACCCGCCCGGGATTGCGCATGAGCAGTTCCATCAGATCAAATTCCTTGGCAGTCAGGTCCACACTCTTGCCGTCCTTCCATGCAGCCCTGGCGTCCGGATCCAGTACGATATGGCCCATAGCCAGCTTGCTGACCGTGGCGGTCTGCTGAGCCGCCATCCCCGCCCGGCGGAGCAGCGCCCGCACCCGGGCCTTCAGCTCCAGGATGTTGAAAGGCTTTGTGATATAGTCGTCCGCCCCGCACTCAAAGCCGATGATCTTGTCGGCATCCTCACTGCGGGCGGTGAGCATGATGATGGGCACGTTGGAAAACTCCCGGATGCGCATGCAGGCCTGAAGCCCGTCGATCTTGGGCATCATCAGGTCCAGGATGATGAGATCAAAGCCGCCGTTCCGGGCCAGCTCCACCGCCTGCTCCCCATCATACCCAGCTTCCACCTGGTAGCCCTCGCTCTCCAGGTTGAACTTGATGCCCTTTACCAGTACTTTTTCGTCGTCTACCACCAATATTTTCAAGGCGTATCCTCCTTTTATGAAACTGTGACCTGGTCAATCAAGCCTGCCAGGATCCCCTCTCCGATGCCGTCCACCTCTGTCAGCTCTTCGGGAATGCGGAAGGGGCCGTTAGCCTCCCGATAGGCAATGATGGCCTCCGCCCGCTTCTCCCCAATCCCCGGCAGAGTCATCAGCTCCTCCGCCGTAGCGGTATTCAGGTCTACCTTTCCCGGCTCCGCAGCAGCCGTGGAAGCCGAAGGCGCCGCGGAAACCGTGGGCATCACGGAAGCTGAGGGCGCAGGCATCAGAACAACAGGACTCTCCTGAACCAGCTGCCGTTCTGTCTCCACCAGCACCGGCTGGGGCTGGGAAGCCCCCCTGAGAAACCAGCCGCCGGTGAACGCCAAAAAGACCGCGGCCAGAAGTATAGATATAAATTCCAGCTTTGAAATCTTCATGAATTTGTAACCGCCTTCCCCGTTGCGTCCCAGTCCGGGGTCTGCTATAATGAATTAGATAATCATATTATAACATACATAAATGGAGTTTCCTATGAAAAAATCAAGACTGCTCTCTCTCTTTATGGCCCTGATTCTGGCGCTCTCTCTGGCCGCACCCTTTGCCTCCGCCGCGGA
This sequence comes from Flavonifractor sp. HCP28S3_F3, assembly GCF_052065355.1. Classification (NCBI taxonomy): domain Bacteria; kingdom Bacillati; phylum Bacillota; class Clostridia; order Eubacteriales; family Oscillospiraceae; genus Flavonifractor; species Flavonifractor sp. HCP28S3_F3. Next base: position 37,312 of record NZ_JBQHUF010000012.1, on the reverse strand, counting down.
GGGAAGCAGCGGCAGCGCCATTCTGGATGGCATGACCGTGGATGCCAAGGCCGCTATTCTGGTGGACCCGGACACCGATGAGATCCTGTATGAGCTCAACGCCCACGAAAAGATGTACCCCGCCTCCATCACCAAGGTGATGACCTGCCTGCTCACTCTGGAAGCGGTAGAGCGGGGAGAACTGACTCTGGAGCAGACTGTCACCGCCAGCCAGGCCATCCACACCGGCATCGGGGACAACGCCTCTACTGCCGACATCAAGGTGGGAGAGGAGATCCGCATTATCGATCTGCTGTATGCCGCCCTTATCCCCTCGGCCAACGAAGCCTGCAACGTCATGGCGGAGGCGGTGAGCGGAGACATCAACAGTTTTGTGGAGCTGATGAACCAGCGGGCGGCCGAGCTGGGCATGACGGGCACCCACTTTGCCAACACCCACGGCTATCACGACGACAATCACTACACCACCGCCTATGATGTGTACTTGATGAGCAAGGAGGCCATGAAGTACGAGACCTTCCGCACCATTGTCTCCTCTCTCAACTACACCATGCCTGCCACCAATATGCACCCGGAGGAGCGCCTCGTCCGCTCCACCAACGCTCTGATCTCCAACTGGAACACCCGGGGCTATCTGTACCAGTACGCCACCGGCGTCAAGACCGGCCACACTCCGGAGGCTGGCTATTGTCTGTCTGCTGCTGCCACCAAGGAGGACCGCAACCTGATGTCGGTGGTTATGGGCTGCGAGCGCGTACCGGGCACCACCGGCAGCGAGGGCTTCACCTACTTCAGCGAGACTATTCGTCTGTTCGATTGGGGTTTCAATAACTTTTCCACCCAGACCATGCTGGATGACACCAAGCGTGACATCCCGGAGGTTGAAGTTACCTTGGGCAAAAACACCAACTATGTCACCCTGGAACCTCAGGGTGAGGTAACCGCTCTGCTTCCCAAGGACATTTCCGCAGAGAACTTCGAATATGATTACACCCTCAACGCCAATAGTGTGGAGGCTCCTGTGGAGAAGGGCCAGCAGCTGGGCACTATCTCGGTCTCCTTTAACGGCAAGGTATACGGCACTCTGCCCCTGGTGGCCAGCATCAGCGTGGAGCGCGACCCCTGGCTCTACCGGCTGGACAGGCTGCAGAAGTTCTTTGACCAGCTGTGGGTGAAAATCCTGCTGGTGGTCATTCTGGTCCTTGTCGCCTTCCTGATCCTGCGTCGGCTGTTCTTCCGTGGCCGCCGGGGCCGTTATGGCTCCTCTTATGGCGGTGGACGGCGCAGCCGTTACACCGGCTCCCGGCGCCGGAGATGATTTTTAAAAAAACAGGGTCCCTCATGCAGCAGCACGAGGGACCCTGTTTTTTCACATTATGCCTGCTCTGCCAGCAGTTCCTCCAGCATCTCCACCGCATCATACACCATCCGGTCGCAGTGGGGCTTGCGCTCCTCTCCCCGCTCTTTGGCCAGGGCAAGCAGCTTCGCACAGTCCAGAGCCTGGTTTTTGCTGCGGAACTGGCTGAGCAGCTCCAGAGCGGCTTCATTGCCCCGACCGGCCATGCCAAGCACCATCAGAGCGGAGGTCACCGCCCCACAGGTGGAAGCGTGCTTCATACCCATTCCAAAGTGAGCGCCCAGCTTGTAGGCCTCCTCTTCTGTCAGGCCGCATTCCCGGCAGAAGGGCACCAGTACCGACTGGCAGCAGTTATAGTGGACATCCGTCCGGGCCCGCAGGGCCTTGGTCTCTTCCATTCTGTTCATATTCTCTCTCATTCCTTTTCAGTTAAACATATCTCCGTGGTCTGCAAAGAGCTTTCGCACTCGCTCCAGCAGCAGAGCGTGCTCTGGCGCCGTCAGTCCGGGGTCACAGGCCAGGAGCTCTTCCGCCGCGTTCTGCGCCTCCTTCAGCACCCGCATATCCCCCGCCAAGTCGGCAATGGCCAGCTGGGGCAAACCATGCTGCCGGGAACCGAAAAAGTCGCCGGGGCCACGGAGGCGAAGATCTTCTTCCGCTATTTTAAACCCGTCATTGGTCTTTGACAAGACTCGCAGCCTATCTCTGCTGTCAGGATTGCGGGTGGCAGTGACCAGCACACAGTAGGACTGATGCTTTCCACGGCCTACCCGGCCACGGAGCTGATGGAGCTGGCTGAGGCCAAAGCGGTCGGCGTTTTCCACCACCATCAGGGCGGCGTTGGGGACGTCCACACCTACCTCAATGACGGTAGTGGACACCAGCACATCCAGATTTCCGGCGGCAAAGGCGGTCATAACAGCGTCCTTTTCCCTGCTTTTCATCTTGCCGTGGACCAGGCCCACCCGCAGATCGGGAAACACCTCCGTCTGAAGAGTCTGGGCATAGGCAACGGCGGCCTTCACATCGGCCTCCCGGTCCTCGTCCTCCTCCACAGCAGGACAGACCATATAGGCCTGACGGCCCTCCCCTACCAGTTTGCGGACAAAGTTATACATCCGCTGACGCTTATCCTCACCCACCACGTAGGTCTCCACCGGACTGCGGCCGGGGGGCAGCTCGTCCACCACCGACACGTCCAGGTCCCCATAGATCACCAGAGACAGCGTACGCGGAATCGGGGTGGCTGACATGACCAGTACGTGGGGAGCTGTTTTGGCCTTGGCGGCCAGGGCGGCTCGCTGAGCCACGCCGAAGCGGTGCTGCTCGTCGGTGATCACCAGACCCAGGTCAGCAAAGTGCACTCCTTCACTGATCAGGGCGTGGGTGCCGATGACCAGGTTCACCTCCCCCGTCTCCAGGGCGGCGTACAGCTCTTTTCTGGCCTTTCCTTTTACTGAGCCGGTAAGCAATCCCAGGTGCAGCCCGGCCCGCTCCAGCAGGGGGCTGAGGGAGCGGAAATGCTGTTCGGCCAGCAGCTCGGTGGGGGCCATTAGGGCGCACTGGCGGCCGTTTTGGGCCGTCACCCAGGCGCCATAGGCCGCCAGCATAGTCTTGCCGGAGCCCACGTCGCCCTGCACCAATCGGTTCATGGGCACACCGGAGGATAAATCGGCGGCGATCTCCTCCATCACCCGCCGCTGAGCGCCTGTCAGCGCAAAGGGAAGCAGGCCGCAGAATTCCTCCGAAGGCGGAATCCGGAACGCTGTCCCCGCCTCCTTGTCCCGCCGGTGACGGAGCAGGGCCATACCACAGGTGAGGAAAAACAGCTCCTCAAAAATCAGACGCCGCCGGGCGGTCTCCAGGGCCGTCTCGTCGGCAGGAAAGTGAATGTTTCGGCAGGCAAATTCCGCCGTAGACAGAGCGTGGTCCTGCCGCAAGTCGTGAGGCAGCGGCTCCTGCACCTGCCCGGCACAGTCCTCCACACACCGCTGGGCCAGTCCGGCCAGCAGATTGTTGGAAATGCCGTGGGTCAGGGGATATACCGGCAGGATGCGCCCGGTAAACTTGACCCGGTCCGCCCGCTCGCACACCGGATTGGTCATTTGCCGCCGGTTGGGAGGCCCTTCCACTCTGCCGAAGCAGACATAGACCTCCCCGATCCGGAATGCATCTTTCAAATAGCTCTGGTTGAAAAAGGTGACGGTAAGGTTGTTGGTGTCATCCACCATCCGCACCTTTACCACCTCCAGCCCCTTGCGGATGCGGGAGAGACGGGGGGCCTCCGCCACCGTCAGGGTAAGGCATACCGGTATACCCTCCGGCGCGGCATCCACAGTGGACATTTTTCGGCGGTCCTCATAGCTTCTGGGATAGTAGCCCAGCAGGCTCTCCACTGTGGTCAAACCCAGCTTTTCCAGGCTTTTGGCCCGGGCCGGACCTACTCCCGGCAGCTCCCGCAGGCTGGTGGTCAGCTTCAATGGCACCCTGTCTCCCCCCTTTCCGCATCAGTGTAGCATATTTCCCATGTTCGGGCAAGCGCCCCTGCTCCTTTCCTGTGCTTCCTGCCGAGTTTTGCAATTTTCAATAAAAACGATTGCAAAAACTTTAGCGTACAGATATAATGGATATACTCAACATATGACTGTGATTTGCCTCAGTACAAGGGTGTCCTGGGGCGCGGCGGGGGCACGGGCCCATCCGCCGTCTTTGTTTATCTTTTGACAGGCTCTGACAAATTCTATTCAGAAAGGACGGACAGCATGGCGGAATGTAAGTTCAACAAAGTCCTGGTAGCCAACCGGGGCGAGATCGCTATCCGGGTGTTCCGGGCCTGCTACGACCTGGGCCTGCACACGGTAGCCATGTACTCCAATGAGGATACCTTCGCTCTCTTCCGCACCAAGGCGGACGAGGCCTACCTCATCGGTGAGAACAAATCCCCTCTTGGGGCCTACCTGGATATCCCCTCCATCATCGACCTGGCCAAGCGCCGCAACGTGGACGCCATCCATCCCGGCTACGGCTTTTTGAGTGAGAACGCCGACTTCGCCAAGGCTTGCGAGGACGCGGGCATCACCTTCATCGGCCCCTCCTCCAAGATTCTGGCCCAGATGGGCGACAAGCTGACGGCCAAGGCCATTGCCAAGGCCTGCAATGTGCCTACCATCCCCGGCTCGGAGGAACCGCTGAAAAGCGGCGAGGAGGCTCTGGAAAAGGCTGTCTCCTACGGCTTCCCCATCATTCTGAAGGCGGCCGGCGGCGGCGGCGGCCGGGGTATGCGCCGGTGCGACAAGCCGGAGGAGGTCATTCCCGCCTTTAATCTGGTGAAGAGCGAGGCCAAGAAGGCCTTTGGCAACGAGGATATTTTTATCGAAAAGTACCTGGTGGAGCCCAAGCACATTGAGGTGCAGATCCTGGGCGACAAGCACGGCAACGTGGTCCACCTCTTTGAGCGCGACTGCTCCCTCCAGCGCCGGTACCAGAAGGTGGTGGAGTTCGCCCCCGCCTTCAGCGTACCCGAGGCCACCCGCCAGAAGCTGTATGAGGATGCCGTTAAGGTCGCCAAGCACGTAGGCTATGTATCCGCCGGTACGGTAGAGTTCCTGGTGGACAAGGACGGCAACCACTACTTTATCGAAATGAATCCCCGCATCCAGGTGGAGCACACCGTCACCGAAATGGTCACCGGCGTGGATCTTGTCCGCGCCCAGATCCTGATTGCCGAGGGACATCCCCTGTCCACTCCCGCCATCGGCATTACCTCCCAGGACTCGCTCCACATGAACGGCTACGCCCTCCAGTGCCGGGTAACCACCGAGGACCCGGCCAACAACTTCGCTCCCGACACCGGCAAGATCACCGCCTACCGCTCCGGCGGCGGCTTCGGCGTCCGTCTGGACGGCGGCAACGCCTACACTGGCGCCGAGATCTCTCCCTACTATGATTCCCTGCTGGTGAAGGTCACCTCCTGGGACAACACCTTCGAGGGTGTCTGCCGCAAGGCCATGCGGGCCATCAGTGAGGAGCACGTCCGTGGCGTCAAGACCAATATCCCCTTCGTCACCAACATTCTGGCACACCCCACCTTCCAGGCTGGCAAATGCCATACGAAGTTCATCGACGAGACCCCTGAGCTCTTCGACATCGATACCGGTCGGGACCGCGCCACTAAGGTTCTGAAATATATCGCCCAGATCCAGGTGGACAATCCCTCCGCCGAGCGGCCTCAGCACGACATTCCCCGGTTCCCGCCTTACGAGAATACCCCGCCCAAGTGTACCGGCCTGAAACAGCTGCTGGATGCAAAGGGCCCCAAGGCGGTGCGGGACTGGGTGCTGAACCAGAAGAAGCTGCTCATTACCGATACCACCATGCGGGACGCCCATCAGTCCCTGCTGTCCACCCGTGTGCGTACCCGGGACATGCTGAAGTGCGCCGAGGGTACCGCCGAGATTTTGAACGACTGCTTCTCCCTGGAGATGTGGGGCGGCGCCACCTTCGACGTAGCCTACCGATTCCTCCACGAGTCTCCCTGGGAGCGGCTGCGGCTGCTGCGGGAGAAGATCCCCAACATTCCCTTCCAGATGCTCTTCCGGGGTGCCAACGCTGTGGGCTACACCAACTATCCCGACAACCTGATCCGCGCCTTCGTGAAGGAGGCCGCCAAGTCGGGTATTGACGTGTTCCGCATCTTTGATTCTCTGAACTGGATCCCCGGCATGGAGATCGCCATGGACGAGGTGCTCAACCAGGGCAAGCTGTGCGAGGCCACCATCTGCTACACTGGCGATATTCTGGACCCCAAGCGGGATAAGTACACCCTGAAATACTATGTGGACATGGCCAAGGAGCTGGAGAAGCGGGGTGCCCACCTGCTGTGCATCAAGGACATGTCCGGTCTGCTGAAGCCTTACGCCGCCAAGAAGCTGGTGTCCACCCTCAAGCAGGAGATCGGCATTCCCATCCACCTGCACACCCACGACACCTCCGGCAACCAGGTGGCCGCCTATTTGATGGCCGCCGAGGCGGGCGTGGACATCGTGGACTGCGCCATCGACTCTATGTCCTCCATGACCAGCCAGCCCTCCCTGAACGCCGTGGTCACCGCTCTCCAGGGGCAGGAGCGGGATACCGGGCTGGATCCTGTCAAGCTCCAGTCGCTGTCTGACTACTGGGCCGACGTGCGTCTGCGCTACGCCAAGTTTGAGGCCGGCATCAAGAATCCCTCTACCGATATCTACCGCTACGAGATGCCTGGCGGCCAGTATACCAACCTGAAGAGCCAGGTGGAAAGCCTGGGCCTGGGCCACCAGTTTGAAGCGGTCAAGGAGATGTACTCTACCGTCAACCACATGCTGGGCGACATCGTAAAGGTGACCCCCTCCTCCAAAATGGTGGGCGACCTGGCCATTTTCATGGTGCAGAACGATCTGACTCCCGAGAATATCGTGGAGCGGGGCGAAGCCCTCACCTTCCCCGACTCGGTGGTAAGCTACTTCAAGGGCATGATGGGTCAGCCTGCCTGGGGCTTCCCGGAAGATCTCCAGCGAGTGGTCCTCAAGGGCGAAGAGCCCATTACCTGCCGTCCCGGCGAGCTTCTTCCCCCCGTGGACTTTGAGAAGGCCCGGGAGGAGGTCCGTAAGTTCTACGACGACGCCTCCGACCACAACGTGCTATCCTGGTGTCTCTACCCCAAGGTGGTGGAGGACTTCTACCGCCACCGTCAGGAGTACGGCTATATCATGCGCATGGGCAGTCATGTATTCTTCAACGGCATGGCTCTGGGCGAGACCAACAAGATCAACATCGAGGACGGCAAGACCCTGGTCATCAAGTACCTGGGCCTGGGCGACCTTAACGAGGACGGCACCCGCAACGTGCAGTTCGAGCTCAACGGCATGCGCCGTGAGGTGGCAGTACCCGACAAGAGTGCTACCGCTCAGGTGCGGAAGGTCAACCTGGCCGATCCCTCCGACAAGAGCCAGGTAGGCGCCTCCATCCCCGGCATGGTGTCCAAGATCAATGTACGTCCCGGCGACACCGTGGAAGAAAACCAGGTTCTGGCCGTCATCGAGGCCATGAAGATGGAGACTTCCGTGGTGGCCCGCATGAAGGGTACCGTGGATCAGGTACTCATCAAAGAGGGCGGCGCGGTCAAGGCCGGCGAGCTGCTGATTACCATTAAATAAAAACAAGGGGCCGGTCTGCCGACCGGCCTCTGTCTTTCAGGAGGTACATCTATGGAAACCATTCTTCATCTGCTTCCCCTGACGGCGGAGCAGCGGGAGGCCTTCCAGGCCGCAGCACCGGAGGCAGAGCATCTCTTTCTCCCCACCAATGACCGCCGGGGTGCCACCGATATCCCCCAGGATTGGCGGGAGCGCACCACTATCCTGCTTGGCTTTGTGCCCCCCAAGGATCTTAAGACCTTTCCCAAGCTGAAATGGGTCCAGAGCTGGAACGCCGGCGTGGATCCCTATCTGGTTCCCGGCGTCCTGCCCGACGGCGTGGCGCTCACCTGCGCCGCCGGGGCCTATGGCCCCGCCGTGTCCGAGCACATGCTGGCCATGCTGCTGGCTGTCTACAAGCTGCTGCCCGGCTACCGGGACCTGCAGCGGGAACACACCTGGGGCAACTGGGCTGGCCTGGGTCCCGTCCGCTCTCTTCGGGGAGAGACCGTGCTGGTGGGCGGCACCGGCGACATCAGCCGCCACTTTGCCCGGCTGTGCCGGGCGCTGGGAGCCAAGACCATCTGGGGCCTCCACCGCTCGGACAAGCCGGTGGAGGACTTTGACCGTACCTTCCCCCTGTCGGAGATCGACGCTCTCCTCCCTCAAGCCGACGTGGTAGCTCTGGCTCTGCCTCACACCGCTGAGACCGCCGGACTGATGGACCGCCGCCGCCTGCTGCTGATGAAGCAGGATGCCGTTCTCCTCAACGCCGGCCGCGGCTCCGCCGTGGACTGCGACGCCCTGGCTCAGGTCCTAGCCGAGGGGCATCTGCTGGGGGCCGGGATGGATGTCACCTCTCCCGAGCCGCTGCCCGCTGATCATCCTCTGTGGGACGCCCCCCGTGCCCTGATTACTCCTCACAGCGCCGGCGGCTACAACCACATGCAGGTCACTCTGGACAACATCGCCGACCTGTTCCTGGACAATCTGAACCGCTGGCTGACGGGTCAGCCCCTCCGCAGCCGGATGAAGTAAAGCTCTTGTTGACATACCTCGAGTTTCTAGGTATACTATACCTAGAAACTCGAGGTATTCTTTTTTTGATCGAAAGGAGGATGTTTGATGAAAGCGGATAAATCCTTGCTCTCCGGCAGTACCACTCTGCTAGTGCTCTCCCTGCTCTCCGCCGGCGACAAATATGGCTATCAGATGATCGCCGAGCTGGAGGAAAAAAGTGACCACACCTTTTCTATGAAGGAGGGTACCCTCTACCCCATTCTCCACACACTGGAGAAAACCGGAGCGGTGGACTCCTACGAGAAGGAGGCCCCCACCGGCCGTACCCGGAAGTACTACCACATTACCAAGAAAGGTCTGAAACTGCTGGGGGAGAAAAAGGAGGAGTGGACCACCTTCTCCCAGGCGGTAAACGCGGTGCTGGCCGGGTCCGCCCCGGCCCACGCCTGACCATGCCGGAAGGGAGGTGAGACCATGGAAGACGGGTTTCACAGCTATTGCGACAAGGTTTGTTCCCTCATCCGCCGCCCCTCCGCCCGGGAGGCGGCCCGGAAGGAGCTGCTGGCCCATCTGGAAGACCACGCCGCCGTTCTGGAGGAGCGGGGCATCCCCGCCGACCAGGCCAGACAACAGGCGGTGGAATCCATGGGCGACCCCTATGAGCTGGGCCGCCAGCTGGACCGCTGCCATGATCCTCTGCTTCCCTGGCTGTCCCGGCTCCTGGCCGTCTCTGCCTGCGTGCTCTTTTTCTTTGGGTTCATGATCGGCCTGATCCATACCACCGGCTGCTTCCGCCATGAGAACTTCCTGCTTCCCGCCTCCTCCCTGCCCTGCTGGCCGATGGAAACGGTGCTGGCGGGCGGCAGCGTCAATGGCGCGGGCAAGGTAGGGGGCTACACCATCCGGGCCCACGAAGCCGCTCTGGTCCAGACCGACGACACCCCCAGCACCCCCGCCCACCCAGAGGTGCAGATCTCCGTCACCATCTCCCACTGGCAGCCCTGGCTGGATAATCTGTACCATGCCTATGTTCCCGCCGTGTGGCATGATCTCGCCGGCGGCTCCGGCACAGTGAATATCGTCGAAACAAACTCCACCCTCCTGGCCTCCCGCTGGTGCCTTCATCTGGAGGACGCCACGCCCGGCAGCCGCCGGTTTTCCATCACCCTGGGCAGGCCCGGCGATCAATGCATCCTGAACGTCTTTCTGGATGAGGAGGTGCCGTCATCGTGAAGCGCTTCCGCTCTTACATCCTGCCCCGCCTGCTGCTGGCCCTCAGCAGCCTAGCCCTGCTCGTCAGTATCTTCTACCTGTGGCTCTCCATGAACGCTCCCCTTCCCTCCGCCGCCGCCATCTGCGCCCGGCTGGACCGGGAGCGTTACGTGTCCGGAAGCGCCCTGATCGCCTCCGGCCCCATCCAGTACCAGGACCCCGACCTCCCCGGCACACCCAAGAACACCTGGTGGTTCGTGGGCAAAAACAGCGGCACCTTCCAGTTCTACACACTGGAAAAGGTGTGGGGCTTTTTGTGGCGGAACACAGACCAAAGCGTGCGTCAGGTTGAATGTTCCCCGGATAGCCCGGCCATCTTTGCCCGGCCCATGGGGATCTATTTCCACGGCACAGGCGGTACGGAGTTCACACTGGTCATCGTGTCCACCGACCCATCAGTGGTGCGTGTGGAGGCCCGTCTCGCCCATATGGGGATGGAGGAGGAGAAGGCTGCCCAGGCCGTCATGGACAGCCGGGGCGTCTCCCCGGAATTTACTCAGGTGTCGGAGGGCGTGTGGGCCGCCCAGGGGGTGGTCGTCCCTCCCTCCGGTGAGCATTACAGTTCTCTTATCATCTGGTGCCGGGGCTATGACGCCAACGGCACCCTGGTCTGTGCAAACCCCGCTCAACCCTTGGAATGAGGTGAATCCATGTCGAGCAAGTCTTCCTATACCTTCTGCACCCAGGTGTGCTCGGTGATCCGCTGGAAGCCAGCCCGGGAAGCGGCCTGGAAAGAGCTGCTGGCTCATCTGGAGGACCACGCCGCCGCTCTGCAAGAACAGGGTGTCCCCGCTGATGAAGCTATCACCCAAGCGGTGGAGGCTATGGGGGATCCCTATGAGATCGGTCACCAGCTGGACCACTGCCACAGCCCTCTGGTCCCCCGGTTGTCCCGAATTTTCATCCTGCTGGCCGCGGCCGTCCTAGTTCTGGGCCTGGTCATCGGTTTCCGAAACGACACCGGTATCTTTGCCCTGACCGGTCTACTTCCTCATGCCGCCGATCTGCCCTATGGCGGCGACGGTACCGTGGAGATCTCTGGCGCCGCCTCCGGCGGCGGAAAGCTGGCAGGCTACACCCTCACCCCCTCCGGCCAGGCCGGGTTGGTGCTGGTGTCCTGGGAATCCCCCGAGGGAGTAATAGACTCGGAGTACCAGCTTCAATGCCCGGTAACCATTCACAAGCAACCCTGGTGCCCGCCCATAAAAGCATACCAGGCTAACGCCGCCTGGACGGATGACACCGGAGCCTCCGGCCTCGCCTACTTCTCCACCTACTATGAGGACGCCTTGTTGGGCTCCACTGCCTGGCTTCGGATTGTCGAGCCCACCCCCGGCTCCCGGAAATTTACCGTCACGCTCAGTTCCACGGAAGAGGCCGTCACCATCTACGTCACTCTGCAGGAGGAGGTGCCCGCAGCATGAGCCGATTCCGATATGTGATCCTCCCCCGTATTCTGCTGGTACTTAGTACCCTGGCCCTGCTGGCGGCCCTGTTCTTGCTGTGGCTCTCACTGGAGCGCCCCATGCCCACCATCGCCTTGGCCTGCCGCCAGGCCGGTCCCGCCAACTGCTTCACCGGCGGCGAAGTGATTGCCTCCGGTCCCATTCATCTCAATTACGCCGAGACGGACGTCGACGCCTGGGCAGTGCTCCGATCCGGGGATAAATACGCCGCAACGACCTTAAAGCGCACCGGCGGTGTGCTTTGGACAATACCCTGGTTCGATCTGCACATCCTCTCCCCGGAGGAAGGTCAGGCACTCTTTCCCTGTTCCATCGCTTTGTTCCACCATTTTTCCTACGCGGATGGGAGCACAGGCTCCCCCTATGTGGAGCAGGAAATTCTGTGGGAGACGCTCCCTCTCGTCATCTGTACTGATCCCTCTGTGGTAACGCTGGTGGGTGAGTTCCTGTGGCTGGGCGACTGGGAGGACCCCCGGGAGGCCCTGGCCCAGCGTGGGGCATCTATCTCTTTATCCCCCGCGGGGAACTGTGTGTGGGTGGGAGAGCCCGTACTTATTCCCAATGTCCCAGATAACCCCAACGGCAGCACCACCGCCAGCACTTACTCCATCTGGCTCCGGGGCTACGACGCCGCCGGCAATCTGGTCTGCTCCTATGATCCCACGGCGTAGCCCTCCTTCGACAGCATAATATTCCAGTTTATGGTATGCTCTCCACAAAGGAGGATATGCCATGCGACAGTTGATTCCCGCTCTCCTGCTGCTCACCCTGCTGGTACCTGCTGCGGCGGCGGTAGAGGTTCCCATCACCCGGGCACAATTTGTCTCCGCACTATGGACCTGGGCGGGAGCTCTGCCCAGTACGGGAGAACAGCCCTTTTCCGACGTCCCGGAAGACGCCCCCTGGGAACCAGCCGTGTGCTGGGCCTACGACCAGGGTCTGGTTCAGGGCACCGGCGGCCTGCTCTTCACCCCTGACCGTCCCATCACCCGTGAGGAAGCTGCCATTTTGCTCCGGCGATACGCCGCCAGCGCAGGCCAGGACGTGTCTTTTCCCGAAATTGCCCGGTGTAATGACTATGAGGACATCTCTCCCTGGGCGGACGACTCCCTCTACTGGGCCGCCGGCACCGGGCTGATGGATTGGTCGGAGGGTGGCCGGCTGGACCCTCAGGGAACCCTGACTCAAACCCAGCTCACTACGATTCTCACCCGTTTCTCCATATAGCGCCAAAAAGGCGGCCCGCGTTGCGGGCCGCCTTTTACGTCACCATTTTCTCCAGCTCTCCCCAGGTGGGATGCAGTGCCTCAATATCGCCCCAGGTGGCGAATTTCGCCTCCATCATAGCCCAGGTGATGTACCAGTACACGTACTCGATCTCCACATGGGCGGGCAGGATGCTCTCGATGATGGCCCGCATTTCTTCAAATCCGTCAGGAATGCCGGGCACATCTGGAAAATGTACCGTTACTTTTCCCGGTGTGCCGGTCTCCTCTGTCACGGCATTGATCCCGCAGCCCTTCAAATTGTCGTTTATAGCTGCCAAGGTGAAGCTGTCTCCGCCAATGCGCAGCAGAGCAGCCAAAGCTGCCCGCCGCATGTTCAAATCGTCGGTCACCGGTCTCCGAGTCAGCAAGGATTCGATAGCCTCCAACCCCTGTCTTTCAGCGGTGGAAATCAGCATCTCCCGCTGGATCTCCTCCAAGGTATCCGAAACACCATCCAGCGCAGCCCCCTGGGCGTCCAGTTCTCCGCCGTTGACGGTACCGTCTAGCTCATAGACCCGCAGAGGCCGCAGGAGCTGTCGCAGGTACTCCCCATATCCGCTCATACCGCCGCCTCCAGTTGGGAAACGGTGATGCTCTCCAAGTGAGGCAGTACATCACTCTCCACTGCCACATCGGCAGCCGGGGCATCAATGACGTAGTTTTTCACACCATCCACGCCAAACGTGATCTCTCCCAGTCTGGCCCGAAGGATATCCTGCCCCAGCAGCCGTCCGTCAAACCAGCTGCGGATGGCCTGTTCCACCGCCTGACGTACCGCCTCCCCATCCCGGTTGTCTTCTGCGGCTACCCGGATCGTCACCGTCACGTTTTTGACCTCCGGAGCCCGCACCTGGACATCCACGGCGATCTCCCGCCGCTGCTCAAAATAGGCCTGCAGCTCCTCCAGCAGTTCTCCGTCGGGCACCCCTGCCGGAGTTGACACCACCACATCCACCGAGCCCACCCCTCTGGGGCGGGATACCACGGCGGCGGCCGCCACCTGAGGGAAGGACATGGCCTCCTGCTCATAGTAGGCTGCATTAGCACCGTTGGGCATCCGCCGGAAGGTTTCCAGTACCCGGCTCCGCAATTCCTCGTCGCTTTCGGTGTCCAGCCCGCCGGAAAAACCTTCCGGGTTCGTACAGCGGCTCACTCCCACCGGGGCAACTGCCATGGCGCGGATCGCGCCTGCTGCCACATTGCCGGATGCCCCCGGCTCGACAGCCCGTGCAGGCACATCTACCATCGTTTCCCCGCCTGCAATAGTCCCCTCCTGTGTGGTCTCAAAACGTACGCCTCCGGCGGTCATGCACACCGTTCCTGCCGCGACGACCAGATCGGTATCCGCGGCAGAATCAGTCTCAAAGCGGATGACCCCCTCAGCCGCCGCCGCTTCCCGGCGGGTCAGGCCCCGCAGCTGGGCGTGGAGATCCAGATAGTCCTCCACGGCAGTCTGTGGGAAGCACTGCCGGTTTACCCAGTCTGCCTGTACATACAGCCCGTAGATCTGACTGGCCACAGCATACAGCCGCACCGCCATATCTCCGCCTGAGCTCAGGGTCAATCCCGTCTCCTGCTGGAACAGTTCCACCATTTGCTCATAAATTTCGTCTACCGTCATAGATTCACCATCCTCCCAGCTCCATAGTCAAGGCCAGCTCCTCGCCCCGCCAGTCCAGATAAAACCGAAGCGTGCCGTCCTCTCCCAGCTCCGCTGCCGTCACTGTTAGATCCGGCTCGTCCGTCAAGGCCTGGGCGGCATACTGTCTGGCCATGCTCTCCCGCTGAGAGGGCTTACACCGGCTCAGTTGGTACAGCTCACTGCCCAGCTCCGGCAGGGGCGGAAAGCTCCCTCGCGGGATGGACAGCTTCCACATAACACGCTGCAAAAGCTCCTGGCTGCCCTCCGCCCGGCGGAGCGCACCGGTTTCATCCGTTACGTAATCCCCATCCCGTACCATCAGTTCCATCCGCTCACCCCATCGTCGACACCGGCGTCCCATTGACTGTCAGTCTGCCGGTAATATCCACCGTTCCGTCTCTTTTCAGATGCAGCGCGGCTTTTCCGCTGTACAGGACGACCTCGCCTTCCTCCAGCTCCCACTTATCCTGACAGCGCACCCCCAGCACACAGGGCGCTTCTCCCTGCTCTCCTGTCTTCAGCACCAGCACCTGCTCTCCCAGGCTGGGCCGCCATACATACCCGCCGGGCGCAAATACCGGTATGTTTCGACGTTCGCCGGCCAGCCAAACTCCCGCGGGATTCTGGGGCAGCGTGACCTGCCCCAAAGCGGCCGCACACTCCGGCTCCAGCCTGCGCCGGCTCCGCTCCGCGATCCACATGCTCATCCACCCTCTCTATTGCAGGGCGTCGGGTACGCCCAGAATCAGTTTTGTGTGGAGCCCGCTCTCATCCAGTGCACAGGTCATCTCCGCAACCCGCCAGAGCCCCTGCCCCACCGGATACCGGGGCGATAGCTCCACCAAGTCCCCCGGCCAGGCCAAAAAACTTCCCGGCAGCTCCAGTTCCATCTGCCGCAGTTCCTCCCTGCTTCGGGAAATCTGGTAATCTCCTGACCAGCGCATAGCCTGATAGGTGCTTTTCCCCGGCATGGTGAGCACTCTCCGGCACATTCCACCCCGCCGAAGAAAGTCGGTGTTCTCCACTGTCTGTACCGCTTCAGTGGTGCGGTCCCGCACCAGTACCTGGGATAACACACCATAGCGCTGATCTCGCAGGGTGAGAGCGGTGACCGCCCCATTCTCCCGCAGCTTCAGTCGTTCTCCTTCCGGCCAGGGCCCAACCACCAACCTGCCCAGCCGGTCGAACCGTGGTGTGACACCGCCGTAGTAGCGGCAAAACTCATAGACCACCTGCCACTCACTACTCCCTGTTTCCACCACAAAGCCGGGCACCGCCGGCAGATTCGCTCCCGGCAAGGCTTGGATTCCGTAAGGCGTCACATGATCCCGCAGGATGTCCTGCCAGGTGGCCGTCTGGTATTCCATCCCCAACGCCTCATTGTCCAGCAGTCGGGCGGCCATGCTCCGGCCAGAGACGGTGAGAAATCCACCGTTTGGGTCCCAGCCCCGCTCACACTCGTCCACCACCCCGGTAAACACGATCTCTCCGTTTTCCATCGCCGTAAAGGTCACCGCCTCAGCCAACAGGTCCTCCTTCTCCGGCTCCCACAGGCATGTAAGCAGAAAACTGTCACAGGGCGTGCCACGTCCGTACTGGAACTGCCAAGCCTTTACATCGGGCAGTTCGATTTCCTTACCGTCCCAGCAGGTCAGTTTTCCTACCATCTAGGCCACCCGCACTTTCTGCCCTACCAGGATCAGGTTGGGGTTCTTGATCTGTGGATTGAGGGTCACCAAAGCAGTAAGACTCATACCGTACTTCCGGGCGATGCCCCACATGGTGTCTCCCCGCACCACCGTGTACCACTGCTCCTGACTGGATGCGGAGCTATTCCCCTCCTGTCCGCCGCTGCCGGTATCAGTTGAAGTTACTTTGGTTCCGGTGCTGTGGCCGTCATAGCTCTCCCAGAAGGTGAAATGGTAGCGCACATAGTCCGCTCTGGGTTCTTGGGTCAGGGAGAGCTCCACAAAGTAGGCGTTGGAGGTCTGCCATACCGGATGGACCAGCAGGCCCGGGCCGTCTGAATAGAACACCGTAGCCAGCTGCTTGAACAGCTCGTAGGCGTTCTCCCCCACGAATTCCCCTTCCCCCTCCATGATCCGCTGCTCCGGCCCCAGATCCTGGAGAACATATCGTCCAAAGGGCACCTTGTCGGCTCCCATGGTCCGTTTGAATCCGATGGAATATACCCTGGGATTGTGGGGCCAAATAAAATTCTTATATCGCATTGCCGCCAATCTCACAGCAGTTGAAACCCCCCGTCAAATCTTCTGGCGTCCCGGCGTACCAACCGATCCAGCCCGGCGGCGTCCCAGGCGCCGCCTTTTTCTCTCTCCCCCGGTTTTTGAAGTGTCACCACCCGACTCTCCTGCCTGGAAGCAGGCAGTGCCCTCAGACTTTGCTTAAGGGCCTGATACATCCACTCTCCCGGCAGGGCGGCATATCTCTCTGTATCCACACTCTCCCACAAGTTAGCATTTTTGAGGCTGGCTGTTTGGTCTGCCCTCTCTCCTGTTTTATAGCCGGATCCTTCAGATCCTTCTCTCTCCAGGCCTTTCGCCGTCCACTCCGCCGAATCTGCAAGCTCCTCCATACCTGCGGGCATACCGTCCATCTTTTCTCTCAGAACGTCCCTTCCCACTTCGGTGTTGGTTCCGGCCTCTTCCGAGACGAGGAGCGCGGTCTCCTCCCAGGCCTTCCGCCAGTCATATTTGATTTGGTGCACTTCCTCTCCTTCCTGCTCCCGCAGGAGGGCTTCAACGTAATTGGTCAAATCCGCTCCCCCCGTTTCAGCCGCTCGTAGCGTTCCTGATCAAAGGAGGCATTGTGAGCCGCTGTCGTCTCACCTGTGGGCATGCCGCATACCGGGCAGCGCTCCTCCTCCGCCTCCGCCCTGCAGTGTGGACATAGCCGCGCCAGCGTCTCCTCCCGATCCAGCATCAGGTTGAGGGCACACCACAGGTAGTCCCGTGCCTTCATTTTTTGGGCCCGCTCCTCCGTAGGAAGGGCCCGAAACATTTGGAGCACGCGCCAGCGAAGGCGCTCATAAGGGGCGTGCTCCAGGCTTTTTTTAGCTCTAGAACAGTCTCCTCCCCATTCTCGGGGGACGGATTTTCCGCCCGATCCAGTTCGTTCCACCGCCGGGCCAGTTCTCCGATCTCCCGGGGACTCAGCCGCTCCAGTACCGCCCGGCCGCTGGAAAAGACAGCCGTTCCTTTTCGCTCCAATGCGCGGGCCAGCAGGCAGGCGTTGGCACACAGGGCCCGTTCCCCCTCATTTTGGGCCAGCTCAGCTGCCTCTCTGCCCGCCTCCAGCACCTCCAGGGCGGAAAGGAGCCGCAGCTCCCTTCCGTCCTCCAGCCTCAGCCGTTCCCTACGGCTGAGGATCGACTGCCGCTCCATGGTCATACCGCCGTCTCGATCCGTTTGGAGGCCACCACCGTGATTTTCTCCACCACCATGGCCCCCAGGGCACCGGTCTCACCAATGGAGCTCCACTGGCAGCCGGAGTAGATGATCTTCCGGTCCGGCTTGCAGATCACCAGGCTGAAATCCTCCAGATCGTGGAAATTGATTCCGTCCCGGATGGCCTCATCTGTGGCGTACAGCCGGGTCAGCTCAATGACGTGGCTGCGCTGGCCAGGGATGGTAGCCACCGGCTCATCCTCGCCGAAGGCCTCCACATTCTGACTGGTTCGGGTAGACTTGGCGGAGTAACTCTGCACCACCGCCACCTTTTTCCCGTCGATCTCCAGATAAATATCGCTGCTGGTGGGAAATCCCGCGACTTTCATAGGCATCCTCCTTTACACCGTAATGTGGGCGCTGAGCCAGATCTGGTTCAGGCCGTGAGCCACCGTGAAGGAGAAATCCACCAGGCACACTGTGGGATTTTCCGTGTCCGCCTGCACCGTGACGTTTTCGTAGCCGGTAATAATCTCTCGGCTCAGCTTGTTCTCCAGCTCCAGAATCACCTGGGAGCGGATGGCCCCTCTGGTCTGCTCCGTGTTCTTGGTCCTGCGGAACTTAGCCCGCAGAGCGTCTCGGATGGTGGGGATCACATCGTCCACGATCCGGATGGTGGTCAGCTCCCGCCAAGTGGCGTCAGGCACTTCTCCGCTCTTGGTGCGGGTGGTAACGGCCCGCACTACGCTGACAATTCCGCTCACCCGCTCCAGGGGGGTGACACCGCCCCGCACCAGGGTGTCGATCTCGTTGTCGGTGTACTGGGCCTCCAGACCGCCCAGTCCCTTCAGTTCCGCGCCTCCCATGGGCACAGCTGGGTCGCTCTCCCCGGCGATGGCGCCCGCCACAGCGGCGGCCAGCAGGCTGGATGCGTCCCCAGGCGCCAGCAGTACCACCCGCTCGCTGTTGATCTGACCCGCCCGCTGCACCAGGTTGTCCACACTCTCAGAGGCCCCGCCGCATACCACGGCAATGCGCTCCCGTCTTGCCTCAGAGGCAGCGCAGACACTGTCCCGCAGCTTCTGCTGCACCGATACATCGGTGCTGTCACACACCACCAGGGCCACATCCTCTTCCGCCTCCAACAGGGCAAAGGCAGCCTCATAACCCTCTGCATTGGCCACCGGCACCGCCCGCACCTGGGCCGCACCGTTAAGCAGCAGCAGGCGGACCAGCTCCGTCAGGTTCTCCTCCTGACCGAAGGTGGTCACAGCATCCTCGTAGCGGTTGAGGATGTAAAGGGTTCCCGCCTCGCCTTCGGTACATACCGCCACCAGACCCGCAGTCTGTCCGCCGCCGGTGCTGCTGACCACGGTGGAGGCATCATAATCGGAATACACGCCCGGTCTCTCATGGGTCGTCATACTCAAATCCGGCTCTCTCCTCTCACAATAAAGTCCAGGAAGGTGCCGCCCTCCTCCGCCACGGCGTAGAGGTACCCCTGGCACAGGGCCTCCACCGTCCGGTGGTACAGACCGGCCTCCTGGTCAAACTCGGTCTCTCCGCAGGAGAGCTCCAGCAGCCGCAGCCCCGGAGGGCCCTCCCGCCGCAGGGCTTCCGCCATTTTGTCAAAGGCGGACTGAATGGCCGCCGCGCCCCCGTTTTGGGGCGCATAGAGATCCAGCCCAAAGGTCAGCACGATCTTCTTCCCATACAGCTCCTGCCACTGGCCACTCTCCTCATCATACCGCTCTCCCAGATAATCCTGAAAGCCCCCCGGCCCGCCTTGACAGGCCCGAAGGGATACGGCGGCCACCGCCCCCTTCCGGCGGAGCCGTCCGCTGTCCGGGTAAGCGCAGACCGCATCGACACCCTGACCATTCAGGTATTCGGCCATCCGCTCCCGGATCTCTCCAAATTCCATACTCATTCCCCCGCTGTCCTCATGCGTCCGCGTCCCGGATCACCAGCAGGCCCCACCAATAGGCCAGTTCGTCACCCAGGTAAACGGGCTGAGCGGCTCGGATGGAAAATTTTCTTTCTCCCCACGCCACATAGCCGTCACCTAACGTGTCCAAGGACACCTCCGAGCTTCCCAGGTAGATCCACTGATCCTGCCGCACCAGCCCCAGGGGGGTGGGGAGGGTCTGATACCCCTCCCCACGGCGTTCCAGGGCAGGCTGGAGAAAGGCCCGGCATACCGTGCCCGTCTCCGCGTTCTCCTTGTATACCGTTACTTTTTGACCGTATTTCTCCAAAATCCTGCTCCATGCGCCTGTCATCCCTCGACCCCCCGGAACACAAATCCGCTGTCCTGTAAATAGGGCCCCAGTACCGTCTCCGCCTGAAGTCGGAGCGCATAGGCCCGCTGAGCGGCATCGCCGCTCTCCTCCTGGATGGAGACCTCACCGGCGGTAAACTTCAGGGGCGCAGTTCCCGTCTCGTTGGCCGCCAGTGCCGACAGCGCCAGCCAGGCGCAGCCCAGCACATAGGCCTGCCCGCAGTCCTCCTGGGTCAGGCCGTCCCGCAGCCGGGCTGCCACTTCGGCCTCCGCCGCCTGACACAGGGCGGTGAGGATCTCCAGATCCTCATCCGCCACCTTGCCCAGCTTCTGGGCCATGGCTACGATCTCCTCGCTCATTTCAGCTTCAGCACCTTGGCCGCCTCAGTAAAGAGCTTGGCAAAGCCGGAGATGCTGGTAATGGCGGCCCGCTCCAGCTGACGGTCGATGAGCTTGTCATACTCCACCATCACATCGGAGCCCTGTACCATCTCCAGGGCGTACCGCTTGTCCAGACCGATGAGCTTGCCGCTCTCCAGGGCGGAGGTACGCAGCAGGGTGGCACCCAGGGGGGTGGCCAGCTTGCCGGTGCCCTGGAAGTTAAGTCCGGTGAGGGGATTCTGGAACTCGTCCATCTTGAGCATCTGGCGCATCATGTCGCCGGACACCAGCAGGGTGTTCATCTCGTAGGGCTCAAACTGTGCCCAAAAATCCACCAGCTCGTCGTAGGTCAGGGTACCGGAGGAACCGCCGATGGGCTCGGAACCCACGGTAAACTCCTGTGCGGGGTTCTTGTTGCCGTCGCCGTTGATGAGCACGTCGATGGCGTCCTCCAGATGCATCCGGTTGATGTGTGCGCCGATCTGCCGCAGGGTAACGGAGAACAGATCCAGCTTCTGATAGCGGATGGCCTCGTAGGAAGCCACCAGCATCCGGCCCCGCTTGTGGAGCTTCACCAGATTCTCCTGGGTCTTGACCTGAGTCTGAGGGATCTCAGCGCCCTCCTCCACCTGGCGCAGCGCCTTCTGGTCGTCGTCAGGGACGGAGGCGATGGAGCGGTAGTCCATGCCGTCAAAGCGGGTAGTTGCAGCGGTAATATGGGGCAGCAGGTCGCTCTCCTCCATGCCCTGGCGCACCGACCGGGCAATGTACTCGGGGAAGAGAACGGCAGACTGGCTGGTGGAGAAGAACTTTTCCACCACGTCGCTGCCCGCGCCCTTCACCTTGATGTCAAAGCGCTTGAGCTGTCGCTGGTAGGCATCCAGGCCCTCCAGTGCGGTACCCTTGTACTGCTCGGAGGGGTCCTCCCGCTCCAGCACCTGGGCAAATGACTTGCCCGCCTCGTTGTACATACCCTTTTCCAGCTTGAGATTGTCGAACCGATAGCTCATGTGTGCATCCTCCCTTTCTTACAGACAGATCACTGCCGCGTCAGTCTCCACCCGTACCACCAGATAGTCGGTGCCGGCAGAGGTATCCTGCTTCATGCCGCCGGTACCATCAGCGGACAGCTTGCACCAGCCGGTAGTAATGCTGCCGCCGCTGGTAGCAACCTGTACCAGGCCACCCAGCTGTACGGCGGCGTAGCCATCCTCCGCAGACAGCGCCACGCCGCAGATCTTGTCGCCTCCGGCGCAGGTACCCACCGTGCCGTCTGCAGTGACCTTGACCACCTGACCGGCGGCTACGCCCTCAGCACAGGCGAAGGTAGCCACCATCTCGCCAATACCCTCAAAAGAAATCTTGCTCATATCCCTGCTCCTTTCTTTTTCTCACCTGTCTTAAATCAGAAAAGCCCTATCTCTCTGCTCCAGCTCCAGACCCTCCGAAGCCTTCAGCTGGGTCTCCATACCCCAGGCCTTGTCCACCTGCCGCTGGAAGGCAGCCCTCAGGCCCTCCAGCTCCGGCTCCTCCAGCCGTCCGGCAATGGCTGTCAGGGTATCGCGCTCCAGGCCCAGTTCTGTCAGACCTCCCAGCCGGACCACCTCATCCTTCAGCTTCTGAAGATACTTCCGTCCCAGTTCAGCCTCCCGCTCCAACTGCTCCATATCCTGTCTCATACTCTTCATCACCCCCGCCTCTTTTTGTGCCGGCACCGCCACGAAGGACCACTCGTA
This sequence comes from Flavonifractor sp. HCP28S3_F3, assembly GCF_052065355.1. NCBI lineage: Bacteria > Bacillati > Bacillota > Clostridia > Eubacteriales > Oscillospiraceae > Flavonifractor > Flavonifractor sp. HCP28S3_F3. The sequence goes on along the minus strand of NZ_JBQHUF010000012.1, from coordinate 15,312 downwards.
GGCATCGGTGGCCTCCACCAGGTCGGCCCAGCACAGCTTTCCGTCGTAGGTCATGCCCTTTTCATGGGGACACCGGCTTTTGTCCCGGATATTCTCCCCGCAAATGGAACATCGGGACTGCGCCACGGCACAGCCCACGCTGACCTCCCTTTTGATGCCGCCCTCGATCTCGGCAATGAGATCCTGGTTGCTCTGCGTCCGCAGCATGTAGGCGTAGCCCTTCAGGTAGCATAAGGGCTCCCCTTCCGCAGTGAGGACGCCTGCATCCCGCACCAGCTCGGTGCGGTAGATCCGGGCGGTCTGTCCCTGGGCACTCCACTGGTGATCAAAGATGCCGCTCTTGCCCACAAACAGCCTGGCCAGCTCCTCCAGGGTCTCCACCGGGAATCGCTCCCCGTCCCGGTCCACCTGGTTGTCGCACAGCCGCACAGCAAAGGTGTATACCTCCTCTGCCGTCAGGGTCTTCCGACTCATGGCGTTGATAAGCTCCAGCTCGTTCTCGTCCAGGATCAGCGTTTGATCCACACCCGCCTGCTTGTTTACATTCATACGGTTTCCCCCTTCTCCCGCGCGTCGTTGTCCATCCGCAGGCTTCTGGTCTGCTGCCAGTAGAGCTCCGCCCTGGCCTCCTCCACCAGATCCTGCAAGTTGATATCCTGCCAATCCACCTTCACTCTGCTGTCATAGCCGTGGAGCCTGAGCCACAGCTCGCAGATCTTCTCCACCACCGGCTCCAGTGAACGGCGGATGGCGGTAATCTCGCTGGTCATCATGTCTGCCTGCTGGGTACTCATCCGCTCGGTGGAGGACCATGACAAACCCAGCAGGAAGGGCGGGATGCCGGTCCTTGCCACCAGCTGCTCCAGGATCTGCCGCACCGGCACCTCGCTGTCCAGCACCTGGTTGTCCGCTCCGATGACCTTGATGTCCACATCGCCTACTGCCACAAAGTCCCGTACCGAGCCGTCCTTGCCCGCCTGCATGGCAGCAGACCATTCCCGGGCAATCTGCTGGCTGCGTTCCCGAACCAAGCTCTGGTCCAGGGGCGTATCCCCCGGCTTGTAGACTACAGCGAATCGGACATTGCCCATCCGTTCCCAATTCATGCCGGTAGCCTGATAAATTTTCAGCAGGATTTCGGTAAGGAAAGGCATGGACCGCAGCATACTCACCCCATAGGGGCTGTCTGTCTCGGGCTGGAAGGGGGTGAAGAGCAGCAGCTCCTGTCTGGGCAGTTCCCGCATAGTCCCGTTTCCGTCCCGTCCCCAGATGGCGAACTTCATGGGGGAATCTCCTTCCTTGATCTCGATGTCCGCCACATTGCCGCACAGTAGCGCTGCGATATCCGTGCGTCTGCGGTCAGGGACGATCTCCCCCACCGCCCGGCCACAGGTCAGCATGGAATCCAGATAGCAGTCCAGGAAGGACTGGATACCCCGCTGTCCTCTGCCTGTGTCCACATGCTGGAGGAACCAGTCCAGTCCCTCCTGGGCCTTTTGATCCCGACAGATCACCTTCACCCCGCCACTGAGGCGGATAATCTTCCAGATGGCTGCGTCCACAATAGGCACCGCCTCCCGGATGGCCCGGTAAATAGCGATCTCCCCGTGCTGCAGAGGGACGTATCCGTCCAGTGCTCCGAAGGGGTGCCTGCCTCCCTCCCGGATCTGAACGGCCAGACCGCCCCCTCCGCTCTCCTTTTTCTGAAACAATCCCATACCCACACTCCTTTTAAAACCTGTCACGCTCCACACATAGCCCCATCCAAATACTGCCGTCACGTTCTCCCACCACTGAGGTAGCGAAATAGCGGATGTCGTCCATGGCGTGGTCGTGGATTTTCTTCACCCGGTCTCCCACCGCCTTCTCGTCCCAGCAGTAGAGGGAGAATTCCCGAATGGCGTCGGTGCAGGGGGTACAGATGACCAATTCCCCTTTCCGCAGCAATTCGGCTGTGGTGCGGATACCCGCCAATACATCGTTGTCCGCCTTTTCCACCGCCCATCCTCTCCGGCGGAGCAGCTCAATGAAGCTAGCAGCAGAGGGATCCACAATGATCTTTTGTATGTGTCTTCCTCCCGCCAGCTTTTCCAGCTCATCGACGTACTCTCCGTCTGTCTTCTGCCGCTTTTCCACCCTGGAATCGTAGTAGTACTCCTTCACCCGATACCACACGCCGCTCCGCATTCCCCACAGCCCGAAGGATGCGGGGTTAACCGTGCCGTAGTCGCAGGAGATGCGCCACTGCTCCATCTCCCCCTCCGGGGCGGGCCGCACAAAGCTCTCATCGAAAAAGTCGTATACCCGTCCCTCGGCAGCCACCCACTCTCCCAGCACAAATCTGCGGTAAAAGGTACCGCTGAAGCTGCGAGCGTACCGCCGGATGACTCTGGGCGACAGAGCCGGGTTGTCCTCCATGGTAAAGTGGAGGTAGAGGGCGTTGCGCTCTTCGGTTTTCTGGATCCACTCCTTGTAGAACCAGTGCTCCGGCCCTTCCGGGTTACAGGAAAACCACAGCCGGCTCCCCTCCACGGAGCACCGGGCGCAGGCCTGTTCCACGAAAGATCGGGGCATGAGGGCAGCTTCGTCCAGCAGCACTCCCGCCAAGGTGATACCCTGAATAAGGGCGGCGCTGCCTTCGTCCTTTCCTCCGAAGAGGTAGAAGGTGTTCTCCCCGCCGCCGAAGCGGACGATGATCTTGTTCTGGGACACCTTCTCCTCCCACTGAAACCCCAGTTCCTTTAATACCGGTGCCAGGGTATTCAGGAGATTCCTCCGCAGGGCGGTGACCGTTTTTCCACACAGGCCAAAGGACTGTCCCCGATAGGTACGCATGGCCCAGCAGAAAAAGGAGAGCCCCATGCATAATGTCTTGCCGCTGCGCACCGCGCCATCGCAGATCAGAGCTTCCCGCCCTCTGGTCTGAGGCGCGCACCACCAGGTAAGTACCTGCTTCTGCTTGGGGGAAAAGGTCCGGAATCTCATGCCTTCTCTTTCCCTTCCGCTTTGCCTTCCCAGGCCTGGAAGAAGTCCATGGCCTTCTGCTCCTCCTGTCCGGCGGAGAGCTCCACCAGCAGCTTGAGTACCGCTACCCGGTCCACCAGCTTCACTTCGGAGCCACCTTTTTCACTCCTTCGGAACTCCGTCAGGGCAGTGAGATCCAGTCCGTCCAATTCCTCCAGCATGGTCCCGTCCAAAAAGGCCAGTTTGACCGCGTCGTTGACCCTGCACTGAGCCAGCTTTTCCATCTGCCTGAGCAGCCGTGCCCGTTCATTTTTCAATCCTCTCACTCCTCACCCCGGGTGTCCTGGCCAAAAAAATTGACCGTTTGCGTACACCAAAGCATAAAAAAAACGCCCCCGGCGCATTTTTGCGCCGGGGGCGTTCTGTCTACTTTCTAATTGACCCGCAAAGGTCTCAACTTATACTTCCATGATAACAGGCAGGATCATGGGATTACGCTTCGTCTTCTTGTAGAGGAAACCGGAGATGGCGTTTTTGATCTCCGACTTGATGGCGGCCCAATCAGTCATATTGTCACGCTGGCAGTTTTCCAGGGCATTAACAGCCACCTTCCGCAGTTCTTCCATCAGGCCCTCGGACTCCTTGACGTACACAAAGCCTCTGGTGATGATGTCGGGTCCGGAAACCACCGAGCCGTCCTCTCCGGACATGGAGACCACCACTACGATCATGCCGTCCTCGGCCAGGTGCTTCCGGTCCCGGAGCACCACACTGCCCACGTCGCCCACGCCGTAGCCGTCCACAAATACCCGGCCTGCGGGCACAGTGCCGTTGATCTTGGCGGAGTTGGGGGTGAGCTCGATGACCTTACCGATATCGCTGATAATGATGTTTTTAGGCTCCATCCCCATCTGCTGGGCCAGCTTGGCGTGAGTTTTGAGCATCCGCTGTTCACCGTGGACAGGGATAAAGAACTTGGGCTTCACCAGGGCGTGGATGATCTTCAGTTCCTCCTGACAGGCGTGGCCGGAGACGTGGAGGGCCCGCTCCCGCTCGTTGAGAACCTCAGCGTCCTTGCGGTAGAGCTCGTTAATCACGTTTCCGATGGCGTGCTCGTTGCCGGGGATGGCGGAAGCGGAGAGGATGACCCGGTCGCCCGCCTGGATATCCACCTGCCGGTGGGTGTTGAATGCCATCCGGGTCAGGGCGGACATGGTCTCGCCCTGGCTTCCGGTGGTGATGATGCACACCTTGTTTTTGGGCAAGCTCTTGATGTGGGCCAGATCCACCAGCACACCGTCGGGGATATTCATATACCCCAGCTCGGTGGATACCCGCATAGCGTTCTCCATGGAGCGACCGGTGACAGCCACCTTCCGGCCATAGCGTGCGGCCACATCAATGATCTGCTGGATACGGTCCACGTTGGAGGCAAAGGTGGTGACAATGATCCGCTGCTCGCAGCCCCGGAACAGGGCATCGAAGGAATCGCCCACGCTGCGCTCGCTCTTGGTGAAGCCGGGCCGCTCCACGTTGGTAGAATCAGCCAGCAGGGCCAGTACGCCCTCTTTACCCAGCTGTCCCAAACGGCCCAGATCCATCATTCCGCCCTGAATGGGGGTGGGGTCGATCTTGAAGTCACCGGTGTGGACCACAGTACCCACGGCGCACTTAATGGCAAAGCCGCAGGCGTCGGCGATGGAGTGGTTCACGTGGATAAACTCCACGGAGAACTTGCCCGCCTTCACCGTCTCTCCCGCCTCGCAGGTGATGAGCTTGGTTTTGCCCACCAGCCTGTGCTCCTCCAGCTTGAGCTTCACCAGTCCCGCGGTCATCCGGGTGGCGTAGATAGGCACATTCACGTCCCGCAGAAGATAGGGCAGGGAACCGATGTGGTCCTCGTGCCCATGGGTGAGAAAGATGCCCCGAATGCGGTCCTTGTTTTTGATGAGGTAGGTGAAGTCGGGGATAACCACATCGATGCCGTACATATCGTCATCGGGGAACCCCATGCCCACGTCCACCACGATCATATCTCCGCCATACTCATAAACGGTCAGGTTTTTCCCGATCTCGTTGAGGCCGCCCAGAGAAATTATTTTCAATTTTTCAGCCATAAAAGTCTTGCTACACTCCTTTTAAATGCAAAAGATGTAATTTCTATCTGGACATGTTGCTGATACGGGCATACAAAAGAAAGGCGGTGGGTCTCCGCTCTTTCCGACCCTGCCTCGCCGGAAAAAGGGATGGCCAACCATCGCCTGGTATCCAGTATCCTTGCTATGTCCCGCCTTATCAAAGCGCCCTACGGCGCATAAAGCCATAATGATGGTAATAGTATACCACACCGCAGGGGAAAAGTATACCTTTATTTTCTAACCTCAGCGACAGCCTGTCTTTTTCCACCATATCATGGTATAATAACCGCAAGACAAACCGCTGAGCGGTTTGTAGCCGCCTGTAGGGCGGCCTAGCGCGGCGCTAACGCCGCGCACTGCGCTTGTTACACCATGGCTTAAAACCAGCATAGCAGGTTTTAAGCCGCTTCGCGGCGTGCAAGCCTGAATGGCTTGCCGCCATGGTATAATGGGGAAAATTGATACAGGAGGGCCTACACATGGATGAAATACGGATCCGCCCAGGGCGTTATCGCCACTTTAAGGGCAACGAATACCAGGTGCTTTATACCGCCCGTCATTCCGAAACGCTGGAGCCGATGGTGGTGTATCAGGCTCTCTATGGAGAGCGAGGGATCTGGGTGCGCCCTGCCGCCATGTGGGACGAGCATGTGGAGCGGGACGGCTATTCTGGTCCGCGATTCACTTATATGGGGGAATGACCGATGAATATACAAATTTTCGGAAAGAGCAAATGCTTTGACACAAAGAAAGCAGAGCGCTGGTTCAAGGAGCGTCGGATCAAGTTTCAGTCCATTGACCTGGTCAAATACGGCATCAGCCCTGGGGAATTGAAGAGCGTAATGAACGCCGTGGGGCTGGACGCTCTGATCGACCAAAAACACCCTGACGCGGCCCTGCTGAACTACCTGGCCTATGATGCGGACAAGGCGGAGAAGCTGCTGGACAATCCCAAGCTTCTGAAAACCCCCATCGTCCGCAATGGCAAGCAGGCTACCGTGGGGTACTGCCCGGAGATTTGGGAAACCTGGACATAAAGGAGTAGATGGAATGAAAGCCAGACAAATCGCCTGCCTGACCGCAGCATTCCTTTTCGTAACCCTGCTTTTCCCTGCTTTTTCTCCAGCGTCGGCCTCAGATGCCGGATTTTATCGGGTCTCCGGCCAGCAGATCGTGGATCCAAACGGAGATCCTGTGGTACTCAAGGGCATCTCCTTTGGCAACACCAATTACGGCAACCCCTCCGATATCAGCATGGGTCCCGCCGCTGACCATGACGCCGGCAGCTATTTTGAGCTGGCTGCCATGGGACTGGACCATGTCCGTTTTGAGATCAACTATGGCTTGTTTGAGGACGATAACGCCCCCTATCAGTACAAGCAATCCGGTTTTGACTGGCTGGATCAGAATATCCAGTGGGCCAAGGACGCAGGCATTCATTTGATCCTCACCATGAAGCACCCTCAGGGCGGCTATCAGGCCAGCACCAGCCAGATGGATGGGCCGGATGACGGCGGCAAGAGTCTGTGGGTGGGTGAAGGTTATGAGGAGAACCAGGCTCGGCTGGTGGCTCTCTGGACGGAGATCGCCCGCCGCTACGACGACGAACCCACTATCATCGGGTATGGCCTGATTAACGAACCGGTGGTACCGCAAAAAGCCACCGCCCAGGAGACGGTGGCTCAGCTGAAAGATCTGTACCAGCGCATTGCCGATGGCATCCGCAGCGTGGACACCAATCACATTCTGTTTGTGGAACGGCTGCTCACCTGGTTCAATGCGGATGACTATAACGCCACCGACTGGAACCTGATGGGGGACATGGACACGCTGTTTCTCATCGACGACAGCAATACGGTATATGAGTTCCACTTTTACGAACCGCTTTCCTTTACCCATCAGGGCGCGGACTGGCTCCCCCAGTACGAGGATTCTGACGTCGCTTATCCCTCCGATACGGTGGTACGCTACACCTGCTCCGACTGGAGCTCCAAGGCTCTGCTCCAGGGTCAGGAAGTCCGCACCGAAGGTGAGTGGACCTATTTTGAAAGTGAGCCGATCACCCTGACAGACCGCTATAATTTTCTCCAGCTTCAGGCGGCAGTACCCGGTCTGAACGGTGGAACAGTGTGGTTTGACGATCTGCAAATTACTCGAAAAGGCTCGGACGGAACGGTAACGGTGGTGGAAGCTCACGACTTTGCCGACGGCCTGGGCCAGTTTGGCGGAAGCTACTTTCAAAACGGAGGCAGCGCACAGTGGGATGATCAAACGGGTCACGGTGGTACCGGAGGCTCCCTGCGGATCTCCGGGGCATCTGGAAGCTGGGATAACGCCAACTCCTGGAATCAGGTCTTTCTGGACCCTGACTGCACCTATCAGGTCAGCGGCTGGGTCAAGGGCGGCAACGGCCAGCAGGTCCCTCAGGTGAGCTGTCTCTACGCAGAGGAACTCTGGCGTCTGAATGAGGACTATCTCCGTTACATGTTGGAGCAGTACCTCCAATTTGGAACAGAAAACAACGTCCCCATGTTTGTAGGCGAATGGGGCTTCCACAAAAACTGCTATGACAAGGGTGCCGAGGCATATGTCCGGGATCTGACCGCCCTATTCCAGAGGTATGGTCTAAGCAGCAATTATCACTCCTACCACGACTCCACGTTCGGACTCTATCTGGCGGAAGAGTGGCAGGAGCGTCCTGCCCGCAACGAGACACTGTACGACCTGCTCACCCGCTATTACGGCCAGATCCTTCAAGGGAATTCCATCCTGTATGGAGCCGCAGGTGACGGCCAGGTCACGGTCTACCTGGAAAATCAGGATCCCGGCCTTCTGTTGGTCACAATCTGGGACGAAAATGGGCGTCTAACCACGCTGCAAACACAGCAGGTAGAGACTCGCGCAGGCTATACTCTTCTCCCCTTGTCTGGCTGCGAAACCGATGCACGTCTCCGACTGTTCTTCCTGGCCCCGGATACTTTCGCTCCCCTTTCTCCCTCCTGGGTCACCCCTCCGGCGGAGGCATAACCGGCTCTTTCTTCTGGTATTGTCGAGCCACCGTCTCTAACTGGACTTTCATCATGTTAGCGGCCCAATCCGGCCCCTTGATCTCTACGCCATCCCCCAGGCCGAAGACCCAGCCCAGAAACTGAGGACTGACCACCGCCCGGATGGTGACTGTGAAATATTCCTCCCCATCGGGCACCAGGATAACCTCACGCCCGAAGCGGTCCAGCACTACCCCTACCAAGTTGTTTTTACACCGCAGGGTCACCTGTCCCTCTCTGCCAGAAAACATACCAAAGTGCTTTTGCGCATAGGATGCGATATCGAAATCGCTGCTAACCCCCTCAAGAGGGAGACAGGTCACGGCCAACTCGGCCATCTTGTCTACCCGATAGTGACGCATCTCTTTGTAGCGATGGTCGTAACCCGCCAGGTAGTAGTTCTCGTTGTTCCAGATCAGTCCGGCGGGTGACACATCGTACCGCTTTCCCTCTCTGCGAAATACCCGTTCTTTTTTCACATTGTACTCAAAGTACTTGAAGCTGACGCTTCTATGGCTGGCGATGGCGGTGTGGAGCTTATCGATGGTATAATAGACGCTTTCATTCATGGTCTTGGCCCGCCGGTCCACGTAGACCTGTCGCTGGAGCTGACGCGCCTGATAAACGCTGGCCAGCGATTCCAGCTTCCCGATCAGGTCGTTGCTCTTTCGCTGGGAAATGAAGCGAGAGGACTGCACCGCATCCACCAGCAGCTTGAGTTCCGCCAGTTGGAAGGAGCGTTCACCCAAAAACCAACCGGGGTCTTTTCCCTTCCGATTCTGCACGTCCAGCCCAAAGACCCGCAGAGCCTCCATATCATCATAGATGCTCTTGCGTTCGGCCTTGATATCCCACTCCTCCAGGGCACGGATCAGTTCCGGCACGGTCATGGGGTGGTCCTCATCGGTGCGCTCCCACAGGATCCTGCACAGGCAGAGCAGCTTCATCTTTTGGTTGGTGCTTCTGGGCACGGTTCATTCCCCCTATCCTGGTAACAGGATATCTCTTCCATTGTCCAATAAACAGGACTTTTATTGACTATATCACATTTTTTCTGGAATTGCGAGGATTATGTCTATGGCCGACCGCCTAAGCGCTCCTTATGTCGCAGCTGTTTCCCTGTGCCCGCTGTATGAAAAACCCGATCCGCTGTCCCAGCGTGTGGACGAGGTACTGTTGGGCTGGCCTCTTACCCTTCTTCAGCAGATGGAGGATGGTTGGTACCTGGTCCGCACCCACTACGGCTATGAGGGCTATACCCTTCTCAGTTATCTGACCCCTGAAAGAAATTGGGGTTCTCGTCCGCTGTTGATCATACGCGGGCTGTTTGCCGATGTGCTGACCGGTCCGGAGGTGGAGCGGCCAGTCCTCCTCACACTGCCCCGGGGGGCTCTGGTCTCTCCCGAGGGTCATGAAGCAGAGGGCTGGCAGCAGGTCTCCCTGCCAGACGGCCGTTCGGGCTGGCTCAAAGCCGGTCTGCTCTCCTCGTGGCTGCAAAGTCCGCCCGCTCTGTCGGAAGCGAAGCTCCGAGCTCAAGTGACAGCCACTGCCCGTTCCTACCTGGGCGTCCCCTACCGCTGGGGCGGTAAATCTCCCCAGGGTATCGACTGTTCCGGCCTGACTTTTATGTCCTGGTTTTTCAGCGGTGTGTGTCTCTACCGGGATGCCAGGCTGGTTCCCGGTTATCCAGCCCATGAGATTCCCTTGGAGCGTCTGGCCCCCGCTGATCTGCTTTATTTTCCCGGCCACATTGCGCTCTATCTGGGCGGCGGCCAATATATCCACTCCACCGCCAGGACCGGGAGCGACGGCGTAGTCGTCAACAGTCTGGATCCCTCCGCCCCCGATTACCGTCCGGATCTGGTAGAAAAGCTGCTGGCCGCCGGCAGCGTCTTTCCTCTGACATAAAAACGAAGTCCCCCGGCACTTTAGACGGGTGCTCGTAAGAAAGTAATTCACTCAAAATTACACTTACGGCATCTGTCAGACGGGATTGGGTAAATGAAATATGCTGGACATGGTTGATTTTAACCGTGTCCAGCATATTTTTTGCCTATTTGCGTTTTCTTTTCCCTTTTCCGTGGGTCATATTGGTTTTCCCTCGTTGGTTAATAGAGGGTTTCAGGTGTTTGGACAGTTTCAAAACCTCTATTAGATTTACAAACTGCTCCATCGTGATCGCATCATAGTCAATACCAAAGGTTGCGAGGAAAATGCGGGCCTGCTTTTCTGCATTGCTGCCTTTGTAGTTCGTGGCTTCCTGCAAACTCTTTTGCACATCCAGCGCCGGAGAATGGCTGTCCGCAGTGGTTGCATCATTTTGATGGGCTTCCCGAATATCCCGAAGGATCAGTTTCAAATCGTCAGAAATAACATGGCAAAAATACTCGTCCTCTTGTATTTGTGCAAGTTCCAGTGTCCGCAGATACAGATCATTTTCCGTTTCTCCCTGCTGCATCAGTACCATTTGACGAACGGCTTGCAGTACAGCGTTCATATCGCTAATCCGCATATCAGCGATCCGATCTACATAAATCTCCGCATCCAGCATCATTTTCTGAAAATCATGGTGACTGATAATTTCCGACAGCAGCCGGAGGTTGAATTTCCCGGCTTTCAGAACATCAATCGCATCATCACTCAGGTGCAGGGCACTCAGCTCTGTGTTTGAGTGATTTTTTTGTTCTGACACCCCTAACAGATAATCCGTAGTCACATGATAAAACTTTGCCAGTGTGACGATGGCAAAAGGGCTTATGTCCTTATAATCATCATTCTCGTATTTGCCGAGCGCAGATTTGGAAAGCCCGGTCTGGTCGGCCAGCTGTTCCAAGGTAAGTCCGTGCTCCACCCGCAAATCCTTCAATTTTTCTTGAATAGTTAAGGTCGTATTCATGCCAAGCCTCCCCACCGCTCTATTTCTTTTATTATAACACAGCTTGTCCATAAGCGTGGAAATTGCTGCTTTTTCAGAGCCTTTTCCATCCTTTTGGATATACGGGAATGGTCATGTTTTTTCGCTAAAATGTACTTGTCGCAAGACTCCGTAGCTTGAAAAGTACATGACCGTCCGAATGGGATATGTTCTCCGGCGAAGTGTCGCCACGACATGAGCGTACCAAAGAGAACAAAACGCTGGGGTGAGATTCCCGGGCAGGAACGGCATTCGGGAAAAACGGCGCTCAAAAAACACAGACAAAAATCAATCCATGTGAAATCAGCGAACAAACTGCAATTTTAGTATTGCCGCCCACACCAAAGAGCGTTGCACTGCACAGCGTACACAGTACAGCGTTCCGTGTGGATATTCGCTGTTTTGCTTGATTTCACACAAACCAACAAAACGGGAAAGTGGGTGCTGTGAACAGGGCATCACAAGCAAAAATTCCAGTTTGAAATTGAGTTTTACCAAAACAATGCTTTGCAGCAAATGGAGTTTATCACGGAATAGATTCTGTTCGCCGCAGAGCCAACAAAACAGGAGGTCTTTTCTATGAGCGATCACGAGAATTACAGAAACGAGATCAAAGCCTACATTGTCAGGGCTGGCATGACCATGAGCGAGGTAGTGGAGATTTTGGCTGACGAATACGGATGGAGCAGCAGTGTTCCCAACCTGTCCGGGAAACTAAAGCGTGGCTCTTTACGCTATGGCGAGGCGGTGGAGCTGGCGGATGTGCTGGGGTACGACATTGTGTGGCAGAAACGGAGGAAATAAGATCGAGCAGAAAATTTATGGGTACATCCGTGTTTCCACCAGAGAGCAAAATGAAGATCGACAGGTCATTGCCCTCCGGGAAGTGGGCGTACCTGAGAGAAATGTTTATATCGACAAACAGTCCGGCAAGGATTTTGAGCGTCCGCAGTATAAGAAGCTGCTGCGAAAAATGAAAAAAGACGATCTGCTCTATATCAAGAGCATTGACCGTCTGGGACGCAATTACGCCGAAATATTGGAGCAATGGCGCTTTCTCACAAAGGAAAAAGGCATTGACATTGTGGTTCTGGATATGCCACTTCTGGATACACGGAGAGGCAAGGATTTGCTGGGAACTTTCCTCAGTGACATTGTGCTGCAAGTACTGTCTTTTGTGGCAGAGAACGAGCGCACCAACATCCGGCAGCGGCAGGCTGAGGGTATTGCTGCGGCAAAAGCCAAGGGCATTCGGTTCGGGCGGCCGCCCAAACCGCTGCCCGAGAATTTTCATTCTGTTTACCAGCGTTGGAAAATGGGAGAAATCACCGGGACGGCGGCAGCAAAGGAATGTGGGATGCCCCTTGCTACCTTTCGTTACCGGGCAGAGATTTACGAAAAAGCCAAGTTGTTGTAAAGGGGGTATTTTTACAGGAATGTGTACCTTTCTGTAAAGAAAACATGACCAGTTTTTTGTTCGCTGTTTTGTGTGGCTTTTCGCCAAAACAGTATGGAAAATTTTGCTGCTCCATGATATAATAAATTTGTATAAACTTTTGCGCCTTTTACAGAAAGGTACACTTTTTCAAAACTAAAAAATGAAATAACGGAGGAGAAATTATGAACTGTCCTAAATGTGGAGCTATTTTGGAGGAAGATGCAAAATTCTGTGTATCTTGTGGTACACGCCTTGACGATCTTGGAGCAGCAGCGCCTAATGGGTTAGCGCAAGGTAAACAAAGCGATCATTCGACTACATTTGACGCACCTAAAACAGAAACAAAGAAAGAACGAAAGGTAAATATGCCGGGATTGATTGTTGGAACCCTTATAATTATCATCGGCCTTATCAGAGTGGTGAGCGCAGGAACAAGCATTTCCGCTACTTCCTTTGGAGGTGATTTTTATACATATACCTACCAAGGAATTGTTGCAATATCTGAAATTCTTGCTTCTATCGAACAAGCCATTGGTTGGTTGATTGTAGCTGTCGGTGCTGCCATTGATGTTATTTCAATGAAACATTAAGGGGACAAAAACCATGCGGTTCTGTAAATATTGTGGCACGGAAATCTCAGAAACAGATGAGCTTTGTCCAAATTGCGGAAGGGACTTAAAAAGTGGCTCAACAGACGAAGCGACCCCAAAAAATAGCACTATCAATAGTGTCGAGACTGTAATAAAAAATATCAGGAAACACCCCAAAATCTTATTTGGAATAGCCGCCCTGATCGTCTGTGTTCTCATAATTGTAATCATAGTAAATCCGGGAAAATGCAAATATAGCGGATGTGGAAATAAAGCTGTTTCCGGCAGCGATTATTGCTATTCACATAAATGTGCAGTAGAGTCGTGTAATGATAGTCGCTTTCTTTATAGTAATTATTGTTATAAACACTACCTTCTTTATGACGATGATGCGCAAGAAGAATTCGGCAGTGATCCTGTATACTCACACGAATTGAAAATTAGCAATGTTAAACTTTCATCCAATAGCAGTTATACGATTGCCGAAGGGACTATTACAAACAACAGCGATCAGACGGTGAGCTTTGTAGAAATAAAAGGTGCATTTAAGACAAGTTCCGGGTCTGTGGTTGATACTGATTGGACATACGCTGTGGGGTCAGAAGGGCTTGAACCTGGTGAATCATGTAAGTGGAGACTGTCTGTCTCCAAAGATTGGTCAATTAAAGATTGTACAGTAACAGTAATCGACTTTGATTATTAAGGGAGGGATATTATTCGTGTTTTGCAAAAATTGCGGATCAAAGCTGGATGATGATGCCGTATTTTGTGAAAAATGCGGCACGGCTATTAAGCGCACAGCAAGTTTAGATTCGGCTAAAGATTCCATCGCTCAGGAATCCAGTTCCAACAATCAAATATCAAACGAATCAGCTAATGAAAATCCTACCGCAACTGTGGCCAAGCCTAAAAGCAGACGAATTATTGCATTGGTTGCTGCTCTTGCTGTAATTGTTTTTGTCGCTATTTTCTTTGCACTGAACAAGTCAACATTTGGTGTTTCTGATCCAAGAGTTGAAAGTAATTTTAATAACGGCGGCAAGTTAGCTTTTGATGATAAGGCTCTATATTTTATTGGGCTTTATGACGAAAATGACAGTGAGACCTGTGTTTACTCAACTTCGTATACTGGAACCAATAAATCCCTCGTATCAAGTAATCCAAATATCAGTAGAATCCGCATCGCAAATGGAAAAATCCTATATGCGACTTATGAAGATGACACTTACAAAATTGGTTTAATGGGAAAAGATGGTTCAGACGATAATATACTTGTTGAATTGACCAACGATTCCGATAATTACTTGAACGATTTCAGTGCATCGGATACGACTCTGTATTATCTGTATAACGATGAATTGAGAATGCGCCCCATGAATGATGGCGAGGATTCTCTATTGCTCGATAATGTTGAGGATTTCATACTTGCCGGTGATACAATTTACTATGCAACTGAAAGCTCAATTTTCTCTTATGACATAAAAAAGGCTGAGAGCGTTGAAATTTGCAGTTCCAAAGCATACAACCTTGTCCTTTGCGATGAAAAAATATACTTCAAAAACGACAATGGTATTTACAGAGTATCACTTACAGGCAAAGAGAGTGCCGAACTAATTGTCAAAGATTCTAAGGTAGGAAACTTCGTCATAGATGGAGATAATATTTATTACCTTCAAACGCTTGAAACAGATGAGATAACTGAGCTTGCCAAATATTTTGATGAAGATGAATATTTTAGTTACGCATTGGTAATGATTGGCTCTGGTCAAATCAAACGAGTTCCGAAAGCAGGCGGTCCCGCTGAATCGGTGGATTCAAATCAACCTCTCTCAACAGCACTGTTTGTATACCCCGATGGAATGTATTCGAGAACGAGCATTTTCTCTGATACACTATCTCTTGTGGAATTCGAGTAAATCCCTTTGGAACTAAGGGCGCACTTCTATACAGGGTAAACCCTGTATGCGTGCGCTCTGCGAGGCAAACAACCCGGACGATGGAAGTCCGGGCTGTTTTGCGTCACTGCGTTCCGTACAAGGGGCTGCACCCCTTGCGCCGCTTATGCGGCTATCCCTGCCCGCTTCGGATGGGAAACAATCTGTTTGCACAAACAGTTTCCCATCCAAAGCCTAAAACTCAACACGCAAATTTTACCGCTTGTCCGAAAGACAGGCGGTATTTTTATCTGTAAGTAAAGGAGGAATCTACGATGCCAACAACC
>NZ_JBQHUF010000011.1:0-106117 GCF_052065355.1 Flavonifractor sp. HCP28S3_F3 | reverse complement strand
CCCTTTTGAAAGGGCGGCGCCACTTTTTTATGTTATTCCGGCTCCTCCAACAGAGCCTCCAGTACCTGATTATAGATGTGATCCGGGCGCTCCTTAAAGTGGGCGGCCAGCCGGTCGGCCTGCTCCTGGGAGCCGCACAGCAGTTCCAGGGTAAACAGGTTGCCTGCGTCGTCATCCAGCACCAGCTTCAGGGTAAGTCCTCCCTCCGGCCGGGGCAGGACCTCGGCCCGCACCTGAGCGTTGCGGCGAAGGACGCCGTTGACCTTGGAGAGGTTGGCGGAGCATTTGCGCTTTACCGTATAGGGCAGGCTGCTCTCGCAGGCGGCACCGTTTTCCCGGCCTTTGTCGGTGATGGAGTAGAGGCCGTCCTCCAGGGTCAGATGGCCGGACTCCACAAGCTCCGCCGCCGCTTCGGCAAATTCAAAGTAGTCGATCCCGTCGTCGCACATGGTCAGGTCAGTGAGGGTGGGAAAGTCGATGGGGGCGGCTACCCTGGCCATGAGGTAGAGGATCAGAAATTTGATCTCCAGTTTGTCGTGGATGAAACCATAACGGGGCATAGAGGATCTCCTTTCCGAGGGGGTGAGATGTGGAGAGCCAGGCGGCGGTTCCCTCGGTCTGAAAATATTATACCGAAAATGGAGTGAAATCACAAGGGATTTTTCCCGGCCTTGACGGGGGGAGCGGCCGTGGGGTATCATAGAAAAAACAGAATGATGGGAGGATCCGCCATGCGTGCAAAGCTGCTGACCCTGTTCCTTGCCCTGCTTCTGCTCCTGTCCGCCTGCAGCGGGAAGGAGGACCCACCTGCGGAGGAGACGCTGCCCGCTGTTTCACCCACCCCTGTGGCAGAGGTGACGGCAGAGCCCAGTCCCACGCCCTATGACGGTCCGGTGAGCCCCCTCAGCGGCCTGCCTATCGGGGAGAAGTGGGTGAACCGTCGCCCGGTGGCCATCATGCTGAATAATTTGAAGGAAGCTCTGCCTCAGATGGGCCAGTCCCAGGCGGATATCATCTATGAGGTGCCTGCCGAGGGAGGCATCACCCGGATGCTGGGTGTGTATCAATCCCTGGACGGTGTGGGCAAGATCGGCTCCATCCGGTCCGCACGACCTTATTATCTGGAGCTTGCCCTGGGTCATGACGCCATATTCATCCACGCTGGCGGCAGTGAGGACGCCTATTCCAAAATTGCCCAGTGGGGAGTAGCTGCTCTGGACGGGGTGCGGGGCCCCTATATGAGCAACACAGAAAACGGAAACCTGATGTGGCGGGATCCGGAGCGGCGGAAGAGCTACAGCCTGGAGCATACGGTAGTCACCACAGGTGATGCCATTATAGAGCGCTTTGCCGGGTATACCAACCTGCGTCAGGAGCATAAGGAAGGCTATGTCTACGATATGGCCTTTACAGAGGACGGTACTCCGGTCAACGGCTCTCCTGCGGCACAGATTGAGGTGCCCTTCTCCAATTATAAGACAGGCCTCTTCACCTATGATGCTGACAGCGGTCTTTATCTGGCGGAGGAGTATGGCAAGGCCTACATAGACGGCAACACCGGGGAACAGGTGGGAGTTACCAATGTGGTGGTCATCAAGACCGCCTGCCGGAACACCGGTGACAGCCTGGGCCACATTACGGTGGATCTGTCCAGCGGCGGTACCGGCTACTTTGCCTGTGGGGGCAAGGTCATTGACCTGACCTGGAGCAAGAGCTATCCGGATGGCCAGCTGCATTATAAGGATCTGGACGGCAACCCGATCACTTTTGGGGTAGGGCGCACTTATGTGTGCGTTGTGCCCACCAACAGCCAAGTCAGCTTTTCCTGAATGAGCATATAAAAAAGGTCAGCCGAAAGGCTGACCTTTTTTTGATCTATGCTATTACACAGCGCGGGTGACCTTACCCGAACGGAGGCATCTGGTGCACACATAGACGTGCTTGGGCGTGCCGTTGACAATCGCCTTGACGCGCTTCACATTGGGCTTCCAAGGACGATTGGAGCGGCGGTGAGAGTGGGAAACCTGGATGCCGAACACAACGCCCTTGTCGCAAAATTCACATTTGGCCATTCGCTTATACCTCCTCGCTCGTCAGGATACGCTTTTCATAAAGCATCGAAAGATATGATAGCAGAGCTCGCCGAAAAATGCAAGTATTTTTTTCAAAAAACGGAGAGAATTTTCGCGGATGGTCAGGCGGCGTCTTTCTCGGGTGTCAGCAGGCTCTCCAGGTACTCCCAATCCACCCCATTGGTTATCAGATAGCTGTTATTGCTCTCGTAAGAGGAGGTGGCTAAAGGGAAAGACTGGGCAACGTTGTCCCGGAGAGACAAGAAACGTGAGCCTTCGGGGCCGTAGAGGTACATCGACAGTTTCCGTCCCTGCGGTTGGAAGCTGTATTGTCCGGCCAGACACTCCAGTTCCAGTCCAGACAGATAGTCCGCCAGGGCCTCCGGGTCGGAGGCCTGACAGGCTCCCATTTCTGACAGGTAGATGTTGGAGAAGCTCCAGTCTTCCCTGGTGCCTCCGGGGAAAAAGACCTCCTGCCCGGTGACGTCATAGGACAGGGCGGCCCAGCCGAAGGTCATGACCAGTGCGAAGGCGGCCAGCCCTGCCGCGATACCGCAGATAAAACGGCGGGTAGGGTGGAGGGTGCGTTGGAGTCGGCGGCGCAGGGAGGAGGCGGAGGCGGATAGACAGGTGGTAAAGCCGGCCTGCTCTCCGGCGGTGCGCAGCAGCAGTCGGGCGTACTCCTGCCGCTCCTCCTCGTCACTTTTAGCCAATACCTCCTGGTCACAGCTCAGCTCCAGGTCCTCCGCACCCTGCCGCATGGCGGCCCACATCAGTGGGTTGAACCAGCACAGGGCGGTGCAGAAGGTGAGAAAAAACTTGGCCGTACTGTCACCGCGGCCGATGTGGATCAGCTCATGGCGGAGGATCAGGTCCAGCTCCTTTTGTGTATAGTCCCGCTGGGGGAGTACCACCCGGAGCGTGGAGGGAAACAGACCGATGGACAGGGGGGTGGCCACAGCAGGGGAGACCAGCAGGGGCAGGCGCTTGTCGGTGTATCCCGCCCACTGTCTCAGCTCCTGCCACAGCCTGGAAGTGGAGGGGTCGGTAGCTACCTGGGCTTCTCGCAGGATGCGGCGGCGAAACCGCAGGTGGGAGAAGATCTTCCATCCCAGTACCGCCGCAAAACCGGCCGCCCACACCCAGCAGCCGACACGGATGGCCTGGACAGGCAGGTGGAGGATCAGCAGGGGACGGTCAAGCCGATAATTTCCCGTGCTTATGCAGAGATAGAGCCAGTTGGGCAGCAGCCACAGTACCACACAGGTCTGGGGCTGAAGGAATCGCCGGAGCAGAGGGTGGAATAGGAGCAGCAGGCTGTTGTACAGGGCCAGGTGGAGAAAGGCCTGAAACAGGAGCCCCAGCAAACTGTTTCCTCCACCCCGGGGCAGCATCAGGGGCAGCAAGCAGAAGACCAGGAGAAGAAAGCCAGGCAGAAGCCAGTAGGCGAAATAAGGTGTATATCGTGGTTTCTCTTTCCCTGAAAAGAAGGAAACGGGATCGGTGCGTTTCCAGTAGAGGATCCCGGTCAGGAGGAATCCAACCACCAGGGCCAGCATCAGACGGTACGTCATCTCCGAACTCATAGCGCACCCCTCTCCAGCAGATCCCGCAGCTGTTCCAGCTCCTCCCGGGTCAGACCGCTGTCGCACAGAGCGGCAGCAAAGGCGTGCAGACTGCCGCCGCACACCTTCTGTACAAAGGTGCGGCTCTGGGCCGCCAGATAGTCAGCCTGTGAGATAAGAGGTGTATACAGGCTCCGGCGGCCATCCTTGTCGGTCTGAAGGAAGCCCTTCTCACCCAGCCGAGCCAGCAGTGTCAGCAGGGTAGTGGGTGCCAGGGGGCGCTGAAGACGAGCCTCCACGTCGCTCCGGGCGGCGGGAGGCTCACACCCCCACAGGGCCTGCATGACCTCCAGCTCTGCGTCCGGCAGACGACGGATTACCTTTTTCATAGAAACACCTCCTTTGTCTTTATTCTACAATAGTAGAAGGCTTGAGTCAACTACATTTGTAGAATAAATGGTTGGTTGCATTTTCCGGGAAAGAAATGGTATAATACCGACAAAGAACCTACCAGGGAGGAATGGGCTATGGAAAGTCTGTACAGCGTAAAATTGGGAGAGCTGATCAAGCAGTTCAAGCTGGAGGTGATCCGGGGTGCAGCGGGCTACGAGGACCAGCCCATCCGCACCGAGGATGTGAACCGGCCTGGTTTGCAGCTCACCGGCTTTTTCGACTATTTTGACCCCCACCGGCTCCAGGTCATCGGCAAGGTGGAGGACACCTATCTCTCCGGCCTGACAGCGGACCAGCGGCGGGCCAGCTTTGAGCAGCTGCTCAGTCAGGATATCCCGGCCCTCATCATCTCTCGGGGGATCGACCCCTACCCGGAGTGCATGGAGATGGCGGAGAAGTATGACCGGACGGTGCTCCGCAGCCAGGACACCACCAGTGTGCTCATGAGCACCATCATCGCCTCTCTGAAATCTTATCTGGCTCCCCGCATTACCCGGCATGGAGTGCTGGTGGAGGTATACGGCGAGGGCGTACTGCTGCTGGGCGAGTCCGGTGTAGGCAAGAGTGAGACCGCCATTGAGCTGGTCAAGCGTGGTCACCGCCTGATTGCCGACGATGCGGTGGAGATCAAGCAGACCGTTACCGGTGGTCTGGTAGGTACCGCTCCCGAGCTGATCCGGCACTATATCGAGCTGCGGGGTATCGGCGTCATCGACGTGCGCCGCCTGTTCGGTATGAGCGCCGTCAAGGAAGAGGCGGAGATCGACATGGTCATCAATCTGGAGCAGTGGAAGGACGGGGCCATGTACGACCGGCTGGGCCTGGAGAATCTCTACACCACCATTCTGGATGTAAAGGTTCCTTCCCTTACTGTGCCTGTCAAACCGGGCCGTAATCTGGCTGTCATCATCGAGGTGGCCGCTATGAACAACCGCCACAAGAAGATGGGCTATAACGCTGCTCTGGAGTTTACCAAGCAGATCAACGAGCACTTTGACCAGGCTATGAGCGCTCAGATGAACAACTAAAACAGCGCGATCAAATCTGCCGCGGCGGATCCGCAGGGAAAATCCCGGGACCTGCTGCGGCTTTTTTGTCACGTTTGGCCATTCTGAGGTGTGTACTAGATGAAGAGACAAAACAAGGGAGGGAGGACCATGGAACAGCAGGGCAGAGAGGAGCTGGCCCGGTATTTGGTAGAGCGATACTCCGACCAGCTGCTGCGGGTGGCCTATTCCATTTTGAACTCTGTACACGACGCTCAGGACGTGTGCCAGGAGGTGCTGCTCAAGGGGGTGGACCATGCCGGGGAATTTGAGAGCCCGGAGCATGAGCGGGCTTGGCTGGTGCGGGTGACGGTGAATGCCTGCAAAAATCTCCGCCGGAGCCCCTGGCGCACCCGGACGGTGGGTCTGGACACGGTGGCGGAGCAGGCCGCTTTTCAGCCGGAGGAGGGCGGTGTGCTGGAGGAAGTCCAGAAGCTGCCCGCCAAGTACCGGGAAGTGCTGGTGCTCTACTATTACATGGGCTACGATACCAACGAGATCGCGGATCTGCTGGGCCTCCAGGCGGAGGCGGTACGGGCCAGGATGAGCCGGGCACGGCGGAAATTAAAGACAGAATTGGAGGGACAGGGCTATGGCGGGCTATCGTGAGGAGTTGGAAGGGCTGCGGTTTACCACCGAGGAAAAAGAAGCCCTGGTCCACCGGCTGGCGGCGGGCCCCGGGGAGCAGAAGAAGGGAAAAATGCGCTTGCCCTACCGGGCGCTGATTGCGGCGGTGGCGGCGGCCTGCCTGCTGATCGGGGCGGTAGGCGCGGTTTCCCTGGCGGGGGTATCTCCGGCCTTCCGGGAGTGGTTCGGCATTACCAGCGGGGCCCAGCGGGACCAACTGGGGGCAGAGCAGGTCAATCTGAGGTTTGAGGATCTGAATGGTTCCGGGGCTGCTATTGTTATCAAGGAAGTGGTTGCCGATCAGGAGCAGATTTATGCTCTGGCGGAATTTATCCCACCGGAAGGGACCGACCTGTCTTTGCTGGAGGGGAGAAAACCCATTCTGACGGGGGATTGGCTAAAGGAAGGGGTGTTCGGGCAGTTCTATACTGACCGGGCGTGTACCGACCCGGCGGCCCCGACGGCGGAGCGTCTATTCCGTGCTCCGTGCGTTGCCTATTGGACGGAAGGCCTGGAGTTTGTGCTTCGCATCAGCGATTTGAACAACCTGCCGGAGAATGGAGCTTACTGCCGGGTGGATGGATTCTGCCGCCTGTTGGCGGCGCAGGGCGTGGAGAGCGTGTCCGTGCTGGAGGGAATGGACTTTGAACTGGTGATCCCCGTGATCTCTACCACTCACTACGACTTCCGGGGCAGAGGGGCGGCGATGCTGGACGGCAACACCTTTGTAGTGGTAGACGATTTGACTCTGTCGCCCATTTCGGTGACCTTTGATCTGCTTATCCTGGACAGCGAGGTTTATGGTGCGGCGGAAGAGCCATACAGTCCCTTGGAGGCGTGGGTGGAATTGGCCGACGGCACTAAAGTGGAGGCCGAGTTCCAGCGGGTGGCAATCAGCGTACAGGGAATTAATGGGAGCGAGTGCCGCGCCGACCATATCCGCCTCTCCCTGGCCTATCCTATTGATGTGTCCCAAATCAAAGAAATTGTCCTGGACGAGGACTGCAGCGGTTTCTTCTTTGAACCGGAATCCTTTGTCAACGACACCTATTGGAGCCAGGTCAACACCGTTTGGAAAGAGTCCTGAGACCTGTTGCAAAAGAGCCCGGATCCATCCGGGCTCTTTTTTGCGCGGGAAGCGAAAAAAACCTTGCAATATGGGAAAGACTGTGGTATTATACCAGGGCATGTGATTACGCACATCCGCGGACGGAGGGCCAGGTGCTGCTGGAAACGGCAGTTGGCCTGCTTCGGATGAACCGGATGGAGGAATCAACAAATAAAGGAGGAAATTTTACTATGGCAGTCGTATCTATGAAGCAGCTTCTCGAGGCGGGCGTCCACTTCGGTCACCAGACCCGTCGTTGGAACCCCAAGATGGCCACCTATATCTACACCGAGCGCAATGGCATCTATATCATCGACCTGCAGAAGACCGTGAAGAAGCTGGAGGAGGCCTACAACTTCGTCCGCTCTCTGGGTGAGTCCGGCCAGACCCTGCTGTTCGTGGGCACCAAGAAGCAGGCTCAGGAGGCCATCAAGGAAGAGGCTGAGCGCGTTGGCATGTACTATGTGAACGCTCGTTGGCTGGGCGGCATGCTCACCAACTTCAAGACCATGCGCGGCCGCGTGGAGCGCCTGAACCAGCTGAAGAAGATGCAGGAGGACGGCACCTTCGACATGCTGCCCAAGAAGGAAGTCATGAAGCACCTGGGCGAGATCGCCAAGCTGGAGAAGTACCTGGGCGGCGTTGTGGAGATGAAGAAGCTCCCCGGTGCTCTGTTCGTGGTCGATCCCCGCAAGGAGCGTAACGCCATCAACGAGGCCCGCAAGCTGCACATCCCCATCGTGGCTATCGTGGACACCAACTGCGACCCCGACGAGATCGACTATGTGATCCCCGGCAACGATGACGCCATCCGCGCCATCAAGCTGATCTCCGGTGTGATGGCCAACGCCATCCAGGAGGGCAAGCAGGGTCAGGACGCCGCTGAGGCTTCTGCTGAGAAGGAAGCCGAGGCCGACGCCGAGTAATTCGGATTGAATGTTAGGAGCGCCCGCCCGCGCGGGCGGGCGCTCCTTTTTGATTTTTAAAATGGAGGTAATGTGATCATGGCAATCACTGCGAAAGACGTACAGGCCCTGCGCGAGATGACCGGCGTGGGCATGATGGACTGCAAGAAGGCCCTCACCGAGGCCGAGGGCAACATGGACAAGGCTGTTGAGATCCTGCGCGAGAAGGGCCTGGCCGCTTCCCAGAAGAAGGCTGGCCGTATCGCCGCCGAGGGTATGGCTTACGCTGCCGTGGTGGACGGCGTGGGCGTTGTGGTCGAGGTCAATGCCGAGACCGACTTCGTGGGCAAGAACGAGAAGTTTGTGGACTTCGTTAAGGGTGTGGCCGCTGTTGTGGCCGCCAACAAGCCCGCCGACCTGGATGCTCTGATGGCTCTGCCCTATGGCAACGGCCGTACCGTGCTGGAGGAGCAGCAGGAGATGGTGCTGGTTATCGGCGAGAACATCAAGGTCCGCCGTTTTGCCTTCTTCACCGATGGCATTTCCGTGCCCTACGTGCACGCTGGCGGCAAGATCGGCGTGCTGGTGAACCTGGAGACCAGCCTGAGCGCCGAGCAGGTTGAGACCGTTGGTAAGGACGTGGCCATGCAGATTGCCGCTCTGAATCCCCGTTTCTGGGACAAGAGCCAGGTGGACGAGGCCACTCTGGAGGAAGAGAAGAAGATCCTGCTGGTGCAGATGGCCAACGATCCCAAGATGGCTTCCAAGCCCGACAAGGTGAAGGAGGGCATTGTGGCCGGCAAGATGGGCAAGTTCTACAAGGAGAACTGCCTGCTGCAGCAGGAGTTCGTGAAGGACAACTCCATGAGCGTGGAGCAGTATATCGCTTCCGCCGCCAAGGCTCTGGGCGGCACTGTCACCTTCAAGAACGCTGTTCGCTTTGAGAAGGGCGAGGGCATCGAGAAGAAGCAGGAAAACTTCGCCGAGGAGATTGCCAAGCAGCTGGGCAAGTAATTTTGTACTTGTCCCCCCGCAAACAAGCACATTGTCCCGAAATAATGACTCACAAAAGAGTCCGAGGAAATTCGTTTCCCCGGGCTCTTTTTTTATTTATTTTCTGTTTTTAGCCCGGGTTTTGGATTGATTTAGAACTAATTTAGAATTTTTTGAGAAAGAGATTGGGCGAGCAGCTTGTGGTCAAAATGGTTGGATAAACGACCAGGTTGGAAGGGATGACCACAAATTTCAGCAGAAAAACAAAACGCCGGACGCGATTGCGTCCGGCGTTTTTACATATTGAAGTTTTGCTTTAAGAACCTGAAATACAGAAGAAGGTAAAGTCTCCTGTAGCGTACAGAGTGCCGTCCTCACCTGTAATCTCAATTTGCACCAGAGAAGTGGTTCTGCCGCGATGGATCACCTCTGCGGAGGCTGTTACAATGCCCTTATCAGCGGCGCGGATAAAATGGATTGTTCCATCCAGCGTAACATACTTCCTCCCATCTGTACGGCAGGCAGTGCCTCCGGCACAGTCAGCCAGCGTATAATATGCGCCGCCATGGAGCTTGCCATGAGGGTTATAGTTATTAGCGCCGACGGTCAGTTGGGCCTCAGCCTTTCCCAATTCCAATTGACGTACACTAATCCCGTTGTAATTAGCAAAGGCGTTGGCCCGCACAGTAGCTTCAAATGACTCCTTGTCCAGCATGAGTTGCTTCCCCCATTATGCTAAAAAGATATGACCATCCTCAATGCGCTCCACTGTGGCCAGTGCCTCGACGCGGATCCCCATTCGCCGCAGGACCTTGCCGCCTTCCCGCATGGCCTTTTCAATTGCAACTCCTACGCCAGTGACTTCGCCGCCGGCCTTAGAGACCAGTTCCAACAAGCTGAGCATAGTTTGGCCATTGGACAGGATATCATCTACCAGAAGCACGCGATCGGAGTCGTCCAGATAACGCTTGGAAACACGAAGTGTATAGGACTTGTCCAGAGAAAAGGAATGCGCATCAACAGAATAGACGTCTGGATCGATGTAGCCGGTCTGGAATTTTTTAGCATACAAAACAGGGACGCCAAGTGCCTTTGCAGTAAAGCAGGCCAGCGCAATGCCAGAGCTTTCGGCGGTCAAAACTTTGGTGATGTGAGTGCCCCGAAAACGCTTTGCCAGTGCATTTC
Organism: Flavonifractor sp. HCP28S3_F3; assembly: GCF_052065355.1. NCBI lineage: Bacteria > Bacillati > Bacillota > Clostridia > Eubacteriales > Oscillospiraceae > Flavonifractor > Flavonifractor sp. HCP28S3_F3. Next base: position 96,163 of record NZ_JBQHUF010000011.1, on the reverse strand, counting down.
CCATCCGTTCCATCAAATCCATGTCCATACAGTGATTGAGGAACATATCCACATGAATGATATCGCCTTCGCCAACGACAGCGTCGCTGAGGATGCGCCGTTTTAGTTCGTCCATAGTTCTCCTTTCCGACTGCTGTAAGAAACAGACTTTCTTATAAATTATATCTTATTTCAAAGCACTGTGCAATATTGACAACCGCACAAAAATAGGGTATTCTAATCCAAGTGGTTCCGGTGGCCTGTATGTTTTAGAAACCTGAAGGAACTATTATGCAGCGGTATCGAAGTGGTCATAACGGGGCTGACTCGAAATCGCTACGTTGGCGGGACGTGCTAACAGCTAAAAAGCTATGTCTCCCAAGGGTTTCCGGACGTGGGTGTGAGCGGCGCTTCGGAAAAACGCTAACAAAATGCTCACAGTTATACAAGGCATAACTGAATATGGAGATGTACCCAAGTGGTTGAAGGGTCCGCACTCGAAATGCGGTAGGCCGGCTCAAACCGGTGCGAGAGTTCGAATCTCTCCATCTCCGCCAAGGCTTCGGAAGCATCTGCTTCCGGAGCCTTTTGTTACTTTATATGTTCAAAACCCCATATCTGCAAAAACTCCATACCAATATACCTGGCACCTGGTCGCCTCTGTTGCCTCTTGTGATACCCTTTCTCCTTTTTGCCTACGGTGATAGATATCCAACATTGTTTCAAATTGCTCGGGAGGAAGAGATCTATTGCCTGAAATATTGCTGCTGGGTAAATGACTTTTTGCAGATGTGACATATAGGGTTCTGTTTTTAACAAAGACATGAAACCAAAGCGGAGCTTTGTGTGTATTTAAAGGGACGGTATGGACATCGCGCGGTTTTTCTTGAAAATTCTGTACTACTCGATCGTACATATCGATATTTCCCTCAACTTTCTGCAGAATATATAAACAAAATTTCCATATTTGTAAAAAGAATTTGCTCATAATAATTCGTTAGAAAGATAATACTTAATTTCTAAAGTAGAGGAATATCCGCTCGCTGTATCATGCAGCACAACATCACCATCTGCCATGCATTGTCTCATTGCATTGCACACCATGGGTATTCGACTCCGCAATTGCAGATTTTTATGAATATCGTTTGCTTTGAGAACCAGTTCAGTTTGGCCATTAGCTTTGGCCATTGATTTCTGATTTTCAATATAAATTCGTATATCTTTTGTAGTAGTCTTGGCCTTTGAAGGGATTTCTGCTGTGTCCAAATCAGATTCGATGCTAATGGTTTGCTGTAATAATTTCACATCATTTTCTAGTTTCTGTATTCTCCCGAGGAGTTCTAATATAATGGTATCATAGTTCATCATATAACGCCTCCAATTTAATTAGAATTCTATTAAGAATTCTAATATGAAAAAAGAGAATGTCAATAGAAAATTGTATGCGGGACTAAAATAGCGGCATGGAGTTTGGCTCCATGCCGCTATTCTGCTCCTCTGCCTGAAATCCTTTCATCCATTCCCGGTGCTGCTTGGAAAGCACGGCGATGTTCTGCCCTTTGACTGAGGCCAGCCAGCAGGCCAGTGACTCCTTGGAGTAGAGCAGTTCATTCCGATATTTCACACCTTTGACCTGGCCACGGCTCCACCAGCGGTTGAGGGTAGTTAGGCTGTACCCACACAGTTCTGCCGTCTGACGGGTGGTGAGCATGTCGGGCCAGTCCTGCCAGCACTCCAGCAGGTAGGCACATAGCCGCTCTTCATCCAGTTCCCGCCGGGCCGGACAGACCGGGCGGGAGCTGCCGCCGGAGAAAGCGCCATGAGGGATGACCTCCTCCAGCACCCCCGCATCCCGCAGCTCCAGAAAGCGGATCACCTCCTCCAGAGAGATGGAAAAGCGCCGGGTGTGCTTGCCGGAATCCCTGCAGGGAATGATCCCGTTTTCCAGCAGCCAGTGGGCTTTCCGCTTGCTGATGTGGCAGATGCGATAGAGCTGATCCATGGAAATGGTCTCCGGGAATTCTTTGCGAAGATGACAATAGTCCATTTTGGCACCTCACAAGGAAAGATTCATTCCGGCATCTCTCTGCTCCTTAGCAAAGGCGGCTGAGATGGCGTCCGCCGATTCCAACTTGGAATTGAAGTCCAGATGGGAGTAGATGTCGGCGGTGGTGGCAAAGGTGGAGTGCCCCAGCCACTCCTGAATCTGCTTCATGGGGATGCCCTGACTAAGCAGCAGGCTGGCGCAGCTGTGGCGCAGGTCGTGGAATCGGATATGCCGTAGGCCGTGTTGCTCCAGCAGGAGCTTAAAATGGTCGGTGATGTAGTTGGGCCGGAACAGCTTGCCCATCTCGTCGGTGCATACATAGTCCAAGTAGTCGGCACAGTAGGATTTCTTGAACAGCTTTCGGTATTCCTCCTGCCGGGCCCGCTGTTCCTCCAGCAGCACCCGCACGGCTGGAATCAGGGGCAGGGTGCGGAAGATGGATTTGGTTTTCAGCTTGTCCTCGGTGTAGAGCTGATGCTTGCCGTCCGCCTTGCCCTCAGTGACCTTGTGGTTAATGGGCAGAGTGCCCTGCTCAAAGTCGATGGCGCTCCAGCGGATGCCCAACACCTCGCTGCGCCGCAGACCATAGTAGGCCGCCAGCTGGATCACCACCGAGATAGAGTCATCTTTGGTGGCCTCAAAGAGCGCGGCCAGCTCCTCCTTGGAGTTGAATTCTGCCAGATATTTGCCCTTCTTAGGTCGATCCACTCTATCGGCCACATTCTCAGTTACCAGCCCATTTTTTACAGCATACTGGAGAGCCTTGCGTACCACAGCGTGGTAGTGGATGACGGTATTGGCATTGCAGCCGTCCTTAAAGATGGACTGGTGCAGTTCTCGGATGTGCTTGGCTTCCAAATCCTGCAGCCGCAGACGGCGCTCTCGGAAGAAGGAATCCAGCCGGGCGTCGATGAGGCCCTGATAGCTCTGATAAGTAGTGCGCTCGATGGTGGGTGCGGTAGTTTTCAGCCAGTCGTGCAGGAAATCCGCAAACAGCGGGGATTCCTGCCTGGACTTCGCTGGACTGCAGGAGCTGGTGCTGTACTCACGCTTCAGTTCCTCCAGGCGGGCCTGGGCCTTGCGTTTATTGCCCTTCACCGGAATTCCCAGGGCAATAGACTTCTGACGGCGCTTTCCGTCCTCGTCATACAGATTTAAAATGGCGGTGTATCGGCCATTGCGCTCGGCCAGACTTCCGGTAATTTCACGATGTCCCATACAACTCAATTCCCCCTTTCAAAAAAGCGTCCATCCGAGGTCTTGTGATGTTACCTTGGATGGACGCTTTTTTCAAGTCTTTTTTGTGTTGTCCGCCCCGCAGAGATAGTCAATAACTGCGACTTTGGGAACCCGGTAGAGTCGCCCCATGCGGACACTCTGGATTTCTCCTCTGCGGAGCAGTCCGTAGGTCATCCGCCTGCCGACACCCAGCATCTCCTGCACCTGGACCGGTGTCAGGGCGTCCGGGTAGTGCCGGAACATGGCCCGGTAGCGGGTCGCTCTTTTTTCCTCTCTGTTCATGGTCTCACCCCCTTGACAAATATAATTGTAATTGATTATAATAATTACATAGATTACACCGCATATTATATAGACGGTGAGGGGGACAAAAACGGAACCGGGGAGGTGAGAGTCGTGAAAAAGACCATATGGGACGTGAAAGAGGAGCGACTGGAGCAGCGGTTGCGGGAACTGGCCCGGCAGGGAGACTGGGACGGGGTACTACAGGCGCTGGACAATTACGATGACAACAACGACCGCAGACACGGGGAGCACAGGGATGATTTTGATTTTTGCCTTTTGAACGGCGGGATCAGCGAGGGCGGGCATTATCAGATCCCGGAAAATCTAAAGGTGTACGAGGAAAATGACTGGCTGGAGCTTATTTTTTCCCAGCGTGGGGAGGAACTGCCTGAGCTGATGGGGGAGTACCCTATCAGCTCGGCCATGCGGGAGTTGACGCCCCGGCAGTTGGAGATCTTGAGGCTGAATATCGTCTTTGGTATCCCCACCAGGCATATTGCCAAACAAATGGGATGTACCACCCGGAACATCACCAAGCAGCGGCAGAAGGCGCTGGAGAAGATCCGGTTCCTGGTGACTGGGCAGCGGAAAACAGAAGATCTCTGACTGTACTTAAACCCTAATAAAAGAAAATGGGTGCTTGCTTGCACCCAAAAACGAAAGATGATATATTGATTACAAGTATTACAACGGAGGAATTACCATGGAACTGAAAGCCATGTTTCCAAACCTGAATGTCATGTGGACACGGTGGTCGGACTATGAGGTCACGACGTTTGACCATGTAGAGTATCTGGTTCCGGCAGAAAAGGCTACCCCTCTGGCGTATGACTGCGCGGAGCAGGCTGAACAGCTGGTGGCGGACGCTCTGGAACTGGGGCGGCAGCTGCGTATGGGAACGCCAGATAAAAACCGCCTGTGTGCCGCTTTTGCGGCCCGTCACGGGCTCTTGGGCCTGGCGGGGGTAAATGCGTCCATCTGGCAGGGGCTGGCCGGTGGAGGGCCTCTGTCGGCATCGCTGGACAGCCGCCAATACGGAGAGCCCGTGGATGAGCTGAACAGAGAATTCCAGAAGCTGTATTATCATTTCCTCTATACAAGGGAAGATGTTCTACCGCCTGAGGCACCGGCTGTGCTGCTGGATTTGGACGGTGCTCTGCATTATCGGCTGACCGGCGGGTTGGTACCCCAGCTGATCTGGGAGGCCCACAGCATGTATGAGGTGCTCAGGCTATCCTATGCCATGCTGATGACCCAGGAAAAGCCCTCCCTGAAGGTCTGCAAAAACTGCGGGAAGGTGTATTACAACACCCACGCCAAGAGCGAATTCTGCGGAACTAAGTGCAGGAATTATTATAATGTGAAAGTATTCAGAACGAAAAGCAAATAAATTAGTAGGTGTATTTTTTGACTGGATAAAATAGTCCGTTCTATGGGACTTATCTTGTGATAAGCTCTTTATAAAGATGAAAGGAGCTTTTGCCATGGAGAGTTCTCCTTTTTTGGCGCACATTTCAGCCACAGGAAAAACGCAGTCAGTTCTTAGTCATTTGCGAGGTACGGCTTATCTAGCCAAAGCATTTGCACGCGCTTTTGGGGGGGAAACTCAAGCGGAACTGGCTGGGCTGGCTCATGATATTGGAAAGTACTCTGAGGCATTCCAGAAGCGGTTGAAAGGTGACTCCATTCAGGTGGATCATTCTACAGCGGGAGCCTTGGAGTGCTGGCGGGCCGGGCAGCCCTTCGCCGCCTTTGCGGTAGCCGGACACCACGGCGGTTTGCCGGACGGCGGCAGTCAGACGGACGGGCCGAACCAGGCTACTCTGTGGGGTCGCATCAAACGTGGAGGGATTCTGGAGCCCTATGGATGTTGGGAGCAGGATGTGACACTGCCTCAGGCGGGCATCCCCGGCTTTCTCAGGACACGATCTGGGTTGGAAATGGTGTTTTTTACCCGAATGCTCTACTCCTGTTTGGTGGATGCCGACTTTCTGGACACCGAGGCTTTTATGGATGGCCGAGACCGGGTGCGCAATGAGACTTCCATGGAACAGCTGTGGGACAGGCTGCAGAGCTACATATCCGGCTGGTTCCCGCCCAAAGGGGGGCTGAACCGCCAACGCTGTCGGATTCTGGAGCGGTGCATGCAGGAGGGAGAAAAGCGAGCGCCGGGGCTGTTTTCCCTCACCGTGCCAACTGGCGGAGGGAAAACCGTGGCCTCCCTGGCCTTTGCCTTGGCCCACGCCAAAAAGCACGGCCTGGAGCGGGTAATCTATGTGATCCCCTACACCTCCATCATTGAGCAGACGGCAGAGGTATTTCGAGAGATTCTGGGCGAGGAAAACGTACTGGAGCACCACTCCAACGTGCTCTATGATCTGGAAGGGGAGGCTATACCCCGCACCATCCATCTGGCCAAGGCCACGGAAAACTGGGACATGCCGGTGGTGGTGACCACGGCGGTACAGTTTTTTGAGTCCCTGTACGCCTGCCGTTCCTCACAGTGCCGCAAGCTTCACAACATTGCCGGTAGTGTGGTGATTTTTGACGAGGCCCAGATGCTGCCCGTCCCTTATCTGCGGCCCTGCGTCTGGGCCATTTCCCAGCTGGTGGAGCATTACGGTGTCTCCGCAGTTCTCTGCACAGCGACGCAGCCTGCACTGGAGCCGATCTTTCGAGAATTTCTCTCTCAGGTTCCGGTGCAGGAGCTGTGTCCGCCCGATACCTGCCAGTGGGATCTATTCCGCCGAGTGACTTTCCGGCAGACAGGCGGCCTGACCTGGGACGAGCTGGCCGCACAGCTCAACACCCATAGCCAGGTTCTGTGCATCGTTAACACCAGAAAGGCGGCCCAGGCGGTATATGGGCGGCTGGACGGGGCAGGTAGCTTCCATCTGTCCACCCTCATGTGTCCCAGCCACCGAAAGGTACAGCTGAGGGAGATCCGCCGCCGATTGAGGGAGGGGCTGCCCTGCCGGGTGGTGTCCACCTCCCTTATCGAGGCGGGGGTGGACGTGGATTTCCCGATCGTGTTCCGGGAACAGTCTGGGCTGGACTCTATTTTGCAGGCCGCCGGACGGTGCAACCGGGAGGGCAGGCGGTCTGCTGAGGAGAGTGTAGTCCACATTTTTGAAGGGGAGGAAAAAGCCCCGCCCCTCTTCGCTACCGCTATCGGCGCAGGAAAGGCGGCCATGGCCCGCTATGCCGACATCGCCTCCCCGGAAGCTATCCACACCTATTTTTCTGAACTTCTGGATCTGAAGGGAAGCGATGCTCAGGACAAAGAGCGGATCTTGACGCTGATTCAATCCGAGTTTTTTCCCTTCCGCACGGTAGCGGAGCGGTTCCATCTCATCGACAGCCCCACCCGGACGGTCTACATCCCGTGGGAGGATGGTGCGGAGCTGGTAGCTCGGCTGCGTGCCGGCGAGGGAGGACGAACACTGTTCCGGCAGCTGGGGCAATACGGTGTGTCTGTTTACGAAAAGCATTTTACCGCACTAGAGGCAGCGGGAGAGCTGGAAGTTTTGGAAAACGGTGCGGCTATCCTGTGCAATCCAGCCCTGTACGCCGAGGGGACTGGTCTCTCACTGGAGGCCGACAGCGGAAAATGTCTATTTATTTGAATGTGCAAGTGGAAAGGAGTGACGCCTATGTCCATCAAACTGGAGGTCTGGGGAGACTATGCCCTCTTTACCCGTCCGGAGATGAAGGTGGAGCGGGTGAGCTATGACGTGATGACCCCATCGGCGGCCCGGGGACTGATTGAGGCCATCTATTGGCATCCTGGGATGCGGTGGCATATTGATCGCATCCACGTCTGCACCCCCATCCACTTTACCAATCTGCGACGCAACGAGATCAAGTCTAAAATTATTGCACGCACCGTCAACACAGTGATGGAGCGAGGGAAGGGGGAGCTGTACCTCAGCACTTCGGAGGACATTCAGCAGCGGGCAGCTCTGCTGCTGCGGGATGTGCGCTATGTGATTGAGGCCCATTTTGAGATGACGAAACAGGCCGCGCCGGGGGACAACCCAGGAAAGTTCCAGGACATTGTAAAACGGCGGATTCAGAGAGGGCAGTTTTATCACCAGCCCTGCTTCGGTTGCCGGGAGTTTCCCGCCCAGTTCCGTCTGTGTGAGGGTGTTCCACCCTGTCCGGAGGAGCTGAGAGGCGAGCGGGACCTGGGCTGGATGCTCTACGACATGGACTATACCGACCTGGAAAACAGCACCCCCCTCTTTTTCCGAGGGGTGCTGCGAGATGGAGTGCTGGAGGTCCCGCCCTGGGACAGTGAGGAGGTGCGGCGATGATCTTACAGGCACTGACCGAATACTATGAGACGCTGGCAGACAGTGGGAAAATCTCCCCGCCCGGCTGGGGAGATGTCAAGGTTTCCTATGCCTTGTGCATCGGAGCGGACGGGACGCTGGAGCGGGTGGTCTCCGTTCAGACGGAACAAACCAAGGGGAAGAAGACGGTGCTAGCACCCCAGCTGATGCGGTTGCCGGCACCGGTAAAACGTTCCAGTGGGGTAGCCGCCAATTTTCTCTGTGACAACGCGGGCTACCTGCTCGGAGTAGACAACAAGGGGAAACCCCAACGGACATTGGAGTGCTTCCAGGCGTGCAAGTCCCTTCACGAGGAGCTATTGGAAGGAGTGGACAGCCCCGCAGCCCAAGCTGTGCTGGCCTTTTTTCGGACATGGCAACCGGAACAGGCCGCCAGCCACCCGGTGCTGATTGCTTGCTGGGAGGAACTCATGGCTGGCGGCAACCTTGTATTCCGGTATGATGGTGCCTTTGTTCATCAGGATGCGCCGGTTCGGCAGACCTGGGACAACCACTATCAAAAAGTAGAGGACGGTCCGCAGATGGTTTGCCTAGTCACGGGGGAACACGGGACTGTGGAGAGTGTTCATCCCTCTATTAAAAATGTACAGGGGGCTCAGTCCAGCGGTGCAGCACTGGTATCCTTTAATGCCCCTGCTTTCTGTTCTTACGGCAAGGAGCAGAATTACAATGCCCCCACCAGCAAATATGCCGCCTTCGCTTACACCACCGCCCTCAACCACCTACTGGCCGACCGGGAACACGTCTACCGGATGGGGGATGCCACTGTGGTCTGCTGGGCCAGAAGCGGCGGAGATGCCTATCAGAATATATTCGGGGCGGCGTTTTTGGGACAAGCCGCGGCCTATACGCTGAATGATCTGCAGGGAACGCTGAACAATCTCTGCAATGGCATGGCGGTGGACTTGGATGAGGAACGGCTGGATCCCAACATGGACTTCTACATCCTGGGGCTCTCCCCCAATGCCGCCCGGCTCTCGGTGCGCTTTTTCCTGCACAACAGTTTTGGGGCCTTCCTACGCAATGCCCTGGCCCACCAGCAGCGGCTGGAGATTATCAAGCCCGCCTATGATAAGTTTGATGCCATCCCCATGTGGAAACTGCTGGATGAGACTGTCAATCAGAACAGCCGGGACAAGACCCCAACACCTAATATGGCCGGTGAGGTGGTGCGGGCTGTCCTCACTGATACCCGCTACCCGGCTACACTGCTGAACGGCGTGGCTCTGCGCATCCGGGCGGAACACAGTATGACCCGTGGCCAGGCAGCCGTTCTCAAGGCCTATTATCTGAAAAACTTACATCCCGACGTACCAAAGGAGGTTTTGACCGTGTCTCTCAACCCAGACAGCACCAACGTTCCCTACAACTTGGGGCGGCTCTTCTCCCTGTTGGAGGCCATCCAGTCTGCCGCCAACCCCGGGATCAACGCTACCATTAAGGACAAGTATTTCAACTCAGCCTCCGCCACTCCCGCCATCGTGTTTCCGGTGCTGGTAAATCTGGCCCAAAAGCACCTGAAAAAGCTGGATGGCGGTCTGCGCACCCACTATGATAAGCAGATCACCGCCTTGCTTTCCAAACTGGGTGAGAGCTATCCCCCGCGCATGAACCTGTCCCAACAAGGCTGTTTCCAGTTGGGCTACTACCACCAGACCCAGAGCCGTTTTGAGAAAAAGGAGGAAAAATAAGATGTCTGAGCCCATTAAGAACCGCTATGAATTTGTGATTCTCTTCGACGTGGAAAACGGCAACCCCAACGGCGACCCCGACGCCGGTAATATGCCCCGAGTGGATCCGGAGACCGGTTTGGGCATCGTGACTGACGTGTGCCTCAAGCGGAAGATCCGCAACTATGTGGAGACAGCGAAGGAGGACGCTACGGGCTACCGTATCTATGTGAAGGACGGAGTGCCGCTGAACCGCAGCGATGCCGAGGCCTATGCGGAGTTGGAAGTTACCGAAAAGAACGTGAAGGAGAAGAAGAAATCCGACCCCGATCTGGATCGGAAAATCCGGGACTGGATGTGCAGGAATTTCTATGACATCCGCACCTTCGGCGCGGTGATGACCACCTTCGTTAAAGCAGCCCTCAACTGCGGCCAAGTGCGTGGCCCTGTGCAGCTGGGCTTTGCCCGCAGTGTCGAACCGGTAGTACCCCAGGAGGTCACCATTACCCGGGTAGCCATTACCACAGAGGCCGACGCCGAAAAGAAGGGTATCGAAATGGGGCGGAAGTACATCGTCCCTTACGGCCTTTACCGCTGCGAGGGTTATATCTCTGCCAATCTGGCCCGCAAGACTACTGGTTTCTCCGAGGAGGATCTGTCCTTGCTGTGGGAGGCCATCCTCAATATGTTTGAGCATGACCACTCCGCCGCCCGGGGCAAAATGGCGGTGCGGGAGTTGATCATTTTTAAACACGACAGCGAGCTGGGTTGTGCTCCCGCCTGGAAGCTCTTTGACTCCGTGACAGTCAGCCGGAAAGATCCGGATAATGCGGCACCTGCCCGCTCTTATCAGGACTATATCGTCTCCGTGGACGAGGCCGCCCTGCCCGCCGGGGTCACCTGCCAGCGCATGGGGTGACCTATGCCGAGGAGGACTTCCTCCAGCTGTCCGGCCTGCAGCACTTTGCATTCTGCCGCCGCCAGTGGGCCCTCATCCACATTGAGCAGCAGTGGCGGGAAAACCTGCGGACGGTGGAGGGGGACCTTTTCCACCGTCGGGCCCACGACGAGCAAGCCCGGGAGCGCCGGGGGGACGTCCTGATTCTCCGGGGGTTATCCGTGGTCTCGCTCACCCTGGGAATCTCCGGGAAATGTGATGTGGTGGAGTTCCGTGCTGATCCCGGCGGGGTGCCCATCCGGGGAGAGGAGGGGCTGTGGTTGCCCTTTCCCATCGAATACAAGCGGGGCGCACCCAAGGCCCACCAGGCCGACGAATTGCAGCTGTGTGCTCAGGCTATGTGTCTGGAAGAGATGCTCTGCTGCCGTATCCCGGAGGGGGCCCTCTTCTATGGCGAGACCCGTCGGCGGACACTGGTGCCTTTCTCGAAAGAGCTGCGGGAGACGGTGCGGGGGATGCTGGAAGAGATGCACCAGCTTTACCGCCGGGGGTATACGCCAAAAGTCCGGCGCTCCAAATCCTGCAGCGCCTGCTCCCTCCAGGAGCTCTGCCTGCCCGCCCTGATGAAGGAGCGGGACGTGGACGCCTATCTGCGTCAGGCCATGGAGGTGGAATCGTGAGACATCTGCTCAACACTCTGTTCGTGACCTCGGAGGACATCTATCTCTCCCTGGATGGAGAAAATGTGGTGGCCAGCCGGGAAAAAGCGGCCGTGGCCCGCTATCCCCTCCACACCCTGTCCGCTATCATCACCTTCGCCTATTCCGGCGCCTCTCCCGCCCTAATGGGGGCCTGTGCCCAGCGGGGCATCGCCCTGTCCTTCTGCACGCCCCGGGGGAAATTTCTGGCCCGGGTCATCGGGGAGGCCAACGGGAATGTGCTGCTCCGCCGCACCCAGTACCGGGCGGCGGATGACCCGGCCCAAAGCTGTGCCATTGCCCGGGCCATGGTGTTCGGGAAAGTCCATAACGCCCGCTGGAGCATCGAGCGCACCCGCCGGGATCACGGCCTTCGGGTGGATGACCAGCGGCTGGGGGAGGTGTCCGGCCAGCTGAAGGCCCTGCTGCCCCTGCTTTTGCAGGAGACGAATATGGACAGCCTCCGGGGGTTGGAGGGGGCCGGGGCCACCGCCTATTTCGGCGTGTTCGATCAGCTGATCCTGGGAGACCGGCTCCTGTTCCATTTTGAGACGCGCAACCGCCGACCGCCCATGGATCCGGTGAATGCTCTGCTCTCTTTTGCTTACAGCCTGCTGTCCCATGACTGCGCCTGGGCTTTAGAGAGCGTAGGCCTGGACTCCTATGTGGGCTTTCTCCACCGGGATCGGCCTGGACGCAGCTCTCTGGCATTGGATCTGATGGAGGAATTCCGCCCCTGCGTGGCAGACCGGTTTGTGCTGACCTGTATCAATAACCGGATCTTCCAAAAATCTGATTTTGTCTATCGGGAAAATGGAGGTGTGCTGCTCAGCGAAAGTGGAAGGCGTACCTTTCTACAGCGGTGGCAGGAACGCAAGAAGGATAGCCTGACCCATCCGTTTTTAGGAGAGAAAATGCCCTGGGGCTTGGTACCCTATTTACAGGCACTGCTTCTGACCAGGTATCTACGGGGCGATTTGGAGGCATATCCGCCCTTTTTGTGGAAGTGAGGATACTGTGCTGGTACTGATTACATATGATGTCAACACGGAGGATGCCGCCGGACGCAGGCGGCTACGGCAGATAGCCAAGCAATGTGTCAATTACGGTCAGCGAGTGCAGTGCTCGGTGTTTGAGTGTTTACTGGACACAGCTCAGTGTAAGCTGCTCCAGGCTAAGCTACTGTCCATTATGAATCAGGAGCAGGATAGTCTACGCTTTTACTATCTGGGGAAACGATATGAAAACAAGATCGAGCACTTCGGCTGTAAGTCCTCCTATCTTCCGGAAGAGCCGTTGATCCTATAGTTGTGCGAAGGTGCAGCAGCCACACATTGCCCGGGACGTTCGCACCGGAACAAGATCCCTTTTTTGCAGGATTAAAAAGGTGTAATTTAGAAATACCTGCGAAATAGGCTAAACTTTATTTGATTTTACAAATTTGCAAGTGCCTTTTTGTGCATACTTGCTGTCGCTCCCCACATGGGGAGCGTGGATTGAAATCTTGTTAAGTACAGCCTGCTCACCAATATTAGCAAGTCGCTCCCCACATGGGGAGCGTGGATTGAAATAACGGATGAAAACACGGCAATTATCTTGACACCTGTCGCTCCCCACATGGGGAGCGTGGATTGAAATATGAAGAGCTGCCAATCACGCTTAGAAAGAGTAAGGTCGCTCCCCACATGGGGAGCGTGGATTGAAATTTTCCACCATCAGGAGTAGACAAATTTATAAAATCATAGTCGCTCCCCACATGGGGAGCGTGGATTGAAATTCATTGCCTTGAGCATAAATCTCCTTGTTCAAAACGTCGCTCCCCACATGGGGAGCGTGGATTGAAATGATACCGAAGAGCGCGGGGGCGAGACTGGGGACGTCGCTCCCCACATGGGGAGCGTGGATTGAAATCCGTTTATCAAGTCTGGACATGGGACGGAGTTAAGGTCGCTCCCCACATGGGGAGCGTGGATTGAAATCTCCCAAAACCGTCTCAAATGCCTGGGGGCTGCTGGTCGCTCCCCACATGGGGAGCGTGGATTGAAATCGGGGTACCAGCCGTAGCCAACCAACGATGGAAGTCGCTCCCCACATGGGGAGCGTGGATTGAAATAGGAAGAAATCACAAAGTCACCTCATATATCACCCCGTCGCTCCCCACATGGGGAGCGTGGATTGAAATGACCTGCCAATCTCTAAGATCAGCAGCCTGCTGAGTCGCTCCCCACATGGGGAGCGTGGATTGAAATCTGAATCCAATATTAACCTGTCTAACGGCGTAGAGTCGCTCCCCACATGGGGAGCGTGGATTGAAATCATCCAGGTTAAGTGTCAGCGCGGCACTCCCGCCCGTCGCTCCCCACATGGGGAGCGTGGATTGAAATAGAGCCGACGCCGAAAAGCTGCCCGAGGTCCAGAGTCGCTCTCCACATGGGGAGCGTGGATTGAAATGCTTTCGCCGAGTCTCACGCCGACCGGCGGCTCAGTCGCTCCCCATACGGGGAGCATGGATTGAAATCAGTAGCAGAACCGTAACGGACCAAGTTGTAGATGTCGCTCCCCACACGGGGAGCGTGGATTGAAATACGTTTTGGAGTGAAACGTGGGTCTACGATTATGACGTCGCTTCCCACACGAGAAGAATGGGTTGAAGTTGGCAGTTTAGGTCTATATGGATATGCTGGACAATCACTCCCTACATAGAAAGTATATATCGAAATATATTAAAGACAATAATGGTGTTACTCAAAAGTATTGATCTCTGTATAGGGAGTGTAGATTGGAAGTCATGGAGTAAAATATTGTAGTGGCTATTGTCTAAAGTTTATGCTATTGTGTCTTGCTACAAGGAGGCGAGGCACATGAGTGGCACACTGAAATGGCTGTACGACCGGGTATACACGCCGCTGCCCATGACGGAGGATAAGCAGGAAGTGGAGGAGTGCCACCGGCAGCTCATCGAGCGGCTGGACAAGCAGGAGCGGAGACTTGTGCTGCGGATCATCGATGCCAAAGACCACATTGCTGCGGAACGCTCCGTAGATAGTTTCATCTGTGGTTTCCGCCTGGCGTGGGGGATGGCAAACGAACTGAATCACTACATGAAAGAGCGTCCGGTGCCGGAAAATGATTCCGGCCCGGACACTCTTGCGTAAGGCCTTCAACAGCCAGCCACTCAGCAGGGGAGGGTTCATACTCCGGCTCCTCAAGATCTGAAGTTCTGACCATGCTCCAACTGATTTTCGTAGTTCTCTTGCAGCTGATCCAGAAGATCAGATGGAATGGAGTCAATGAACTTCTGGCACTCCCGCAGCTCATAAATGAGAGATAGCTTCTCCTGCTGCTCCCAGGCCTTTGCCCGTTTGGCCTCCTCGGTCTCCAGACGGTAGATCTGCTCATTCTGACGCAGAATTTTAATCTGGTCGTCATAGGGTTTCAGTTTTGCTTCAAAGGCGTTGACCTGGGGATACCATTGCTCCAGCAGCTTGAGTATTTTTTCTCTCTGCCGTTTGGCGTTCAGCGGGTTGGTCTGCTCCAGCTCAGTGCGGATCTGCATCATTTCGTTGGTGAGCCGGTGGGACTGCTTGTAGAGCCAGGTGGGAATGTGCTTCCTGCGGGTGACAGCGGCAGACTGACCGCGCTCCAACTCTGGAAACTCCGCAGCCATGTGGTCGTGGAATTTGTCCTGCCACTCCACCAACTTGTCCCGTCCTCCGATTACCTCCTTGGCAGAGAGCCGGTTGTCCTGAGTCAATGGTACAAAGCACAGATGCATGTGTGGGTTGCGCTCGTCCATATGAACCACGGCGGAGAAGATGTTTGCTTCTCCAACCTCTGCCTTGAAAAAGTCCAGCGCCCGCTCAAAGTAGCGGCGCACCTGCTCCGGTGACAGATGCTCCAGATACTCTGGCGTGGCGGTAACGATGGTATCGATGAACTTCACGCTGTCCTTCCGCGCCTTACACTTGGGGTTCTCTTGCTGCGCGCGCTCAATGCGGAACTGGATCTCTGCATAGTACTTGTGCTGGGGCTGGATGAGATGATAGTTGAGAGGGGAGCGGTCAGTGTCCACGTCTGGGTTGCTGGTGTATTGCTCCTTTTTCCGTTCGTGGTGTTTCTCGATGGCGGAGGCCGGTCCGCCTTTTCGTTTCTCGAAGCGCATAATCGCGTAAGGCATTACACAAAACTCCTTTCGTTAAAATGGTGGGCGTGCGGTGAACGATGGCTTTTTCACATACCGCCCTGCCATGCGGAACCCGCCGCAGGGGAGGCGTTGCTGTCATCCGGCAGCCTGGGCGGCGGCGGTTTCCCCGCCCACGAGAAATGCCCGGCCCCTATAAGGAGGGCCGGGCATTTTCGCGTGCGGTTGTCAGGGCGGTATAACGCACTATACCTTGCCGCCCCGTGGGGGCAGCAAGGCGTGCGCCCGGGGACACCCCGGGACCCCGTTTTGCGGCTTCGGCTGCGCCGGTAACGGGCCTTGACTGGCCCGCAGCCTGCGCCCCTTTGCCGCCACTTTTGCCGCCCTTTACTAGGGGTAGGGGTGTACCCCTCCTGGGCGGCAAAAACGCGCCTGCGGGCGGACGGGGGACGAAGGACGGGGATTATTGCAGAGACGAAAACAGCGCCTGCGATTTCTCGCAGACGCTGTTAAAATACACTTATACAGACTCCTGAAACAGAGGCTGACATCCGACTTCCCGTTCGTAGTCGTCCGGGAAATGTTCCTTCAGCCACTGACTCTTATTTTTGATTGCCTCCTTGATTTCTGAGACATCGTACTCAGAATATTTCTCGGCAGCGATTACGAACGCAATAATTTCAGAGCCACATATGCGCTCATCATATCCCGCTATTTTTAGCACATCCTCGTTCAGAATAATTTTCTCACTATATGAGATAAAGAGGAAGTCATCTTTCAGAAAATGATTCGTGAAAAAATTCGGGTGGTAATGTAAGTGCCTTACACCTTTGGCAGAGAGGTAGCCAAAGTTTCTGTAGTATCGTCCATACACATACCACTCCGGTAGGTCTGCAGGAAGGATATGCGTTTTATAGTGTCCCTGTGAAAACAAGGTACCATCATCATTCCGCACAGCAAGGTGCTCATAGCCATTCCAGATAATTTTGGTTTCTGTATAGAGGTTCGCTTTTATCCGCTTACCCATGAGTAGAATCACCTCCATGAGGTACTGCTCAGTTGCTGATTGCAATCTGCGGCTCCATCAAATCTCCCAACCGACAATTCAAAGACTTGGCCAGTGTGCTTAAAGTGGATGCCTGTGCCTTGTTGATGTCGTTTTGTCTCTGCTCATGCAGCTGGATCATCCGCAGTGCAACACCGGAGACTTCTGCAAGCTGCTTTTGGTAAAAGCCATTTGCTCTGCGGATGCGCTTTAGGTTCGTCTCGCACTCACCGAGATTTTCCTGAATCACCTTGTCCGCGGCCTCTGTGAACTTACTGATGTCCGCTTCGTGCAGCAGATACATGGAGCAGACTCTGCTCACGGTCAGTACGTGGGAGTCGATTTCTCGAAAGGGCATTCCGGTCTTCCGCTGGTAGTAGGCGAGACTCCAACCGGCCCAGTACTCCGGCGACTTCTCCTCAGATGCGCTTGCATCCACATCGGGGATTTGTCCGGTGGTACGATGAAACACCTCAAGGGCAAGTTCCACACCAGACATGCCGCCCACAAACTTCGGGTTGCCCCACTCAAACTGTTCCGCTACACCGGATGAGAAAAACTGTGTGAAAAACAAATCTCCATCGCACCTGCAGCCGTGGACTGCGTAGTCCAGCATCTCTCCCATGGCACACATGGCGTCATTCAGGTACATTTCCTCGTAAGCGGGCGTCATCGTTCTTCCACTCCTCTCTGAGAATGTCGATCATGTATACGGTTTCCCGTACTGGAGCTGCTTTGCGCTCCTCACGAAAGGCAGCCCGTGCCTCACTGTCCCTGGTTGCTTTCTTTGGATAGTAAATGGTTCGCTCCGCAGGGATGCTCTCTTCAAAGCGCATGCTGGAAAAAGCCTGCTCTGATTTGAGAACTACCTGCTCTCCCAGCTTTCCCAGAAACATGGCCCGCTCAAGTTGTGCCAGGGAGGTGGTGTTGTTCAGAAATGCAGAGGCAAAGGAGAAGTAGGAATCGTCGGCGCGATACCCGATGATAACATCGTAGTTCTCGTAGGGGGGAGAAAGATACGGCCCGGCGCTCACACCATGCTCACAGTTTTCCCGAAAACCTGCTATGAAGGGCCAAATCCCAAAGTCCCTGATTTGGCAGAGAAAAACGCCGAAAGCCCAGGAATTGCAAGAGCTTGCGGCGTTCTGAAATGCTCACAGAGGATCTTAAAATACACGGGAGGACACTGCCTTCCAACGACTCGAAATCAGTTTGCGAGCAATCGCACGAGGGTTCGAATCCCTCCCGCTGCGCCAAAGACTCCAAAGGCAGATGCTTTTGGAGTCTTTTTCTATCCAAACGAGAGGAACATTCTGCACGATCTCTTAAGATAATTTTTACTTGTGTGTCGATTCAGATTATGGTAAAATAAAAACAAAGAACAGAAAGAGTTTTTATTGGGGGATGAAATGCCCAGAGTAGCTTATTCAGATGAAGAGCGGGAGCAGATCCGGGAGCGGCTGATTACTACGGCGCTGACCATGATGGCCCGGCAGGGAATCCAGCACACCACCGTGGAGCAGATCTACCAGGCGGTTGGTATCTCCCGCACGTTTTTTTACTCTTTTTTTCCCACGAAAGAGGATCTGATCGTTGAGACTTTCTATTTTCAGCAGCCCAGGATCCTGGCGTATGCCAGCAGCTTGATGGAGGATTCAAACCTGACCTGGAGGCAGGGAGTGACCCGCTTTCTTCACGACTGCTGCTATGGTGAACAGCGTGGTATTGCCGTTATGACAGTCGAAGAACAACAGATGTTGTTCCGACGGTTGTCACCGGAGAGCTACCGAACATTTCGGGAGAAACAGGCATGTCTGTTTGGCGGCATTTTGGAGCGCTTTGGAATCCGCGCGGATCGGGAACGGGTGGCGCTGTTTACGAACCTGAGTTTGGCTGTGATGGTCATCCGCAGGGCCATTCCCGATACGCTGCCTATGCTTGTCCCAGAGGCTGCCGATGCTGCGGTGGACGTACAGATCAAGGCAACCGTGGACTGCCTGGAGAATATGCTGGAGCCCGAGCATGAGACGAGATCCGTCTGAAGCCTGTGCCGCACGGTATTCAGACGGATCCATTTTTAAAGAAAATAAATACAAAGTTAAGAAAAGGTCTTTATTTGAAACGGGAAAACAAACAGACGCGACTATAAAAATCCATCAATATTAGGAGGAACACAACTATGGGACTTTTCAGCAAACTTTTTAAGGGGCCGGAGATCGACCAGGCTAAAAGCGATGCCAATGCTCAAAAAATGCGCCAGATCTTTGATCAGATGGTGGAAGGCGGAAAGGACTACCGCCTGATCTTCGGATACACCGAAGACGTGAGCCGCTTCAACTATGGCTTTGTCCACGGCAGTAAGACCAAGATCGGCAACCTGATCGTGGGCTGGAATGAAGACAGCCAGACCATTGTGGTAGTGCCCACCGTGCCTGATCTGTCTGCTTGCGGGGACCCCGTTTGGTACCGTCGTTCCGAAATTCTGAAAGCCTATCGCAATAAGTATCCCACTGATGCCTTTGTGATCTATCCGGACAAAAAAGGATACATCGCCATCAACGCCTACGACTGGCTGGAGGATGAGTCTCTGTATGTCTATGTATCCCAAGAGAAGGAATTGGCAGAGTTTACTGATTTCTTCCTGAATCGCTTTGCAAAGAAATAGGGTGTTCCAACAGAGAGCCATATATGTGAGATCGGGTAAGGGAGAAAGACTTCTCTCTTACCCGATTTTTTGCCGGATTTGGGATGGTGCTTGCACGAAATGGGGAAACATGCTACCATATTCTTCGCTGAGCCCGTTCAAAATAGATGGGTGTATCGGAAAAAGAGGGAGCGAGAGCCATGGAACCCACGGTAAGCATTATCGTACCCGTGTACAACGGGGAAAAGACCCTGGAACGGTGTGTAGAGAGCATCCTGAACCAGACCTACCGGGATTTTGAACTGCTGCTGATCGATGACGGCAGCCGGGATGGGACGGCGGCGCTGTGTGACCGGTATGGGGCTGCTGATTCGCGGGTGCGGGTCTTTCACCAGGAGAATGCCGGAGTATCTGCTTCCCGGAACTTGGCCCTTGACCAGGCTCGGGGGACCTATCTGCAATTTGTAGATTGCGATGACTGGATCACCTCGGATGCTACCCGGTCGTTGGTACAAGCGGCGAAGGAGCATGACTGTGACCTGGTTATTTCCGATTTCTACCGCGTGGTGGGAGAGCGGGTATCCCACAAAGGGGACATCGATGAGACCGGCGTAATGGACCGCGAGGAGTTTGCCGCCTATATGATGGAGGATCCCGCTGATTTTTATTACGGAGTGTTGTGGAACAAACTGTATCGGGCCGACCTGGTGCGGGAGCAGAAGCTGCGGATGGACCCGCAGCTGAACTGGTGCGAGGATTTCATGTTTAATCTGGAATATCTTCGTTTTGCCCAGCGGATCATTGCTTTGCAGGTACCTATTTACTACTACGTGAAGACCAAAGGCTCCCTTGCCTCCCAGGGTATGAGTCTGACCAAGACGGTGCGGATGAAACGTCTGGTCTTTGAGTACTACAACCGCTTTTTCAAAGCGGTCCTGGATGAAAAGGAGTATGAGCGCTGCCGCCTGAAGGTGTACCGGTTCCTGGTGGACGTGGCGGGAGACGGCGTAGTACTGCCTGCCATTCTGCCCGGCTCGGCCCGGCTGGGGACGGAGCGCTTTCAGGTCAGCGCCGATATCCTGGCAGGAGAGGGATTGCTGTACGATGCTTTTCGCCAGCGTAAAATGCTGGACCGGTTTCTGGAGACTGCGGCGATCAAGCATGGAGTTACTCTGCCGCAGGCCAGGCTGCTGCTCCATCTGCGGCATGTGGACGTGCCTGCTACCCGACGGGAGCTGGCCGACTTTGCCAACCTGACGCTTAGTGCCTTTAATATGCAGATACAAAAGCTGGTGAGCCGGGGCCTGGTGCGGCTGGAGGAGGCAGAGAGCAGCACCAAGCGAGGTGCCAGAAGGCTTCAGGTGGTGTTCCAGCCGGAGGCGGCCCCGGTGCTGGCCGATTTGGCCGCGTCGGTGCTGGATTACCGTCAAACTGTTTTCCAGGGCTTCTCCCAGGAAGAATTGGCCCGATATGAGGAGCTTAGCGGAAAGATCCAGGATAATATCCGGGCCAGCCTGTAAGAAGTCGGAACTTTACGCGGATTTGGTAAGATCCAGGCCCTGGTCTCCGATTTCCACCGAACCGTCTTTTAGGGAGATGAAGGGGGAGAATTCCACTGTTTCTCCTTCACAGCTTAGGCGAATGACGGCGTCTGCAAAAATATCGCTGGCATTGCATTGGATGATAAAAGGACGGCAGTCGGGATCTTCATAGATAACAAACGCTTCAGACGTCTCAATATCCCGGCGGCAAAGAGTCAGCTCCATACCGGAGTATCTGGGAATCACCAGATAGTAGTCACCGCTGGACAGATAGTGGATAGGAAGCTGGTCACTGTCCAGATACTGTTCCGTGTAATAGTCCAGATCGTCGATCTGCTGATAGCCCAGATAGGCTGCGGCGTAATATTGCCCGTCTGCGAAGGGAATGGCGTCCTGCTTGCTGGCCTGAGGCTGGAGGGTGCAGCCGGTAAACAGCCCCAGGCAGACCAGCAGAGGCAACAGGTGAAACACAGCTTTTTTCATAACGACCTCCCAATACCATTATGGTGGCTTCTTCTCACAGCTCCAGTATATCAGACAATCGGATCCTATGGAATGGATAAATCAAGCGAAAAAGGGCGGCGGAATCATTCCGCCGCCCTTTTTCACCATGCAGTTCAGTTGTTGGACTCCAGAATGAGGTCCAGACGCGCCTCCAAGGTGTCCAGCTGCTTTTTGACGTTTCCGACGATTGGGGCGCCGATCATATTTCCTTCGCTGTCCACGACATAGGTGGTGGGGAAGGTAGAGAGATCTGAGGTGAACTCCTGATAAAAGGATTCATCCGGGTTGGGGGAGAGATTAATGTAGGTCACACCTTTTTCCTTCAAAATCTCCCGGGCTGTGGCAAGCTGTTCTTCGCCCTCGCCGGAGTCCGTGCCTACACCGATGAGATTGATGTTCCGTTCCTGAAGATCTTGGTAGAGTTCTTCCAGCTCGGGCATTTCTTCAATACAGGTTCCACAGCCATTGTTCCAGAAATTGACGATGGTGGCGTCATACTCCGCGAAAATATCGTTGGAAACAGTATTTCCATCCATGATATCAACTTCTGTAAAGGTGGGAAAGGGTGTTTTGGAGATCAACTGATCTTCCGAGCCGGAGCCACAGCCAGCCAGAGAGACGGCCAGTGCCGCAGCCAGCAGGAGGGAGAGTTTCTTGTTCATACAGAGGTTTCCTTCTTTCGTTTGGCGGTGTTCAGGGAAAAGCTTCTGGTGATGGCGTGATGGGGACAGGAGGAGATACAGTCCCCGCAGCGTATGCACTCCGGGTGACTGGGTGTGCGATATAACTCCACATCCATTTTGCAGGCTCTGCCGCACGCGCCGCAGGCGGTACAAAGCTCCCGGTCTACCCGAAGCTGATAAACAGATATCTGATTGCAGAGGCCGTAAAGCGCGCCGAGCGGACACAGCCACTTGCAGAAAGGCCGGTAGAAGAACACTGAGAGCAGCACGATCCCCAGCAGGATACAGCTTTTCCAGGTAAACAGCCACCCCAGGCTGGCACGTATGCCCGGATTGGCTATCGCCAGCGGGATGCCGCCCTCTAGAATACCGGCCGGACAGATGTACTTGCAGAAGAACGGATCTCCCATTCCCACCTCATTCACTGCCGTCATGGGCAGGATAATAACGAAGAGGAGCAGGATGCCGTATTTGAGGTAGGTCAGCATATGTAGGGGTTTGGTGCTGAATTTTCTGCTGGGGATCTTGTGGAGCAGCTCCTGAAACCAGCCGAAGGGGCAGAGAAAGCCGCAGACTACCCGTCCCAGCAGGACGCCGAACAAAAGCAGTACGCCTACAACGTAATAGGCCAGGTGAAATTTAGAGGAACCAATTACCGCCTGGAGTGCTCCGATAGGGCAGGAGGCCGCCGCAGCGGGACAGGAATAGCAATTTAGCCCAGGGACACAGGCGGTTTTCAGCTTTCCACGAAAAATCTTTCCCTGAAAAAAGTTCAGGAGAAAGGGATTGGAGGCAAGAGTGGCCCCCAGCTGGATCTTCCAGCGATGTTTATGTTCAGCCAATGCCCACACACTCCAAACACAGATTGATCCCCTTGCTCATGACCACGGCCGCCTCGCCTCTCCAGACACCGAATAGGGTCATCAGCAGAGCGGCAGCCAGACAGAATATCGTTGCCTTTCTCATATCAGCCCATAGGTACCACTGCGGCGCTGCTGTCGGAAGAGGTATCCCCCATATCCGCACCCATCTGCACAAAACTGCCGGCGTCCTCGATCAGCTCCTCTGCGTCCACGGTGCTGAGCCAGGCGGAAAGGAAGGAGCCGTTGACATACCAGCAGGCGGTGTTGGGAATCTCCTCGATCATGCTGCTGCCGTTTCCTACCGCCTCCTTGAGAGAGTCGTTGTAAATCACCACCGGGAACGGCATGTCATCAAACAATTCAGTCCCACCCTCGCTTTTGGCGCACAGCAGGATGTCGGCGCCGGCTTCCTTCACTCCTTCATAGGCGTCTTTCAGGGCTTGGACAAAGGTATCGGCGTCTTCGTCCTTCGGATCTACGAAGGCAAAGAAAGTGACGGGACTCATTTGCTCCTTGGTAAATTCTTCGCCGGACAGCGTATTGACGGTAAAATCACTCACCGCACCGGCCTCTGCTTTACTGACGGCCGGGACACTGTTTTCTTCTACATAGGCGTCCGCCCATGCCTGGTCTACCCAGCCGTTGTTCAGTGCGTCCTCCAGAGTGAGGGTGCCTTCCTCCAGGGCTCGCTCCACTTCTTCCTGGCTGGGCTGCTTTTCCCCGCAGGCGGCCAGAGTAAGCATCGCCGCGGCGGCCAGACCCAGGATGACCAGCCGGCGTTTGTTCTTGTATTTCATAGAAAAACCTCCTTGCCGCAGACGCGGCAGATTTTGGACAGGAGGCATCATAGCACATGCAATGTCAAATCTATGTTAAGGGCGTCTTGATGGAAAATTTATTTTGCTGTGGTATAATGTCGGAAACGGAAAGGCGGTGGGACCGGTGCGGATCCTGGTAGTGGAGGATGAGCGGCTGCTGTGTGATGGTATTGCGGAAGACCTGGAACTGGAAAAATATGCTGTGGATCGGTGTTACGATGGGGAAGAGGCTTATGAAAGGCTGTTTGTTGAGCCCTACGACCTGGTCATCCTGGACCTGAACCTGCCGGGCATGGATGGGCTGGAGCTGCTGAAGCGGATTCGGAAGGAGCGGCCGGAGCTGCGGGTGCTGATCCTCTCCGCCCGTGCTCAGCTTTCAGACAAAGTGATCGGTTTAGATTTGGGAGCAGATGACTATCTGGCCAAACCCTTTGCCCTGGAGGAGCTGGAGGCGCGAGTGCGCACCCTGTTGCGCAGAACGTTCATCCAACGGGAGCCACAGGTACAGGTGGGAGCCCTCACTCTGGATACTACAGCCCGGGAGATCACCGCCTGCGGGTCGGCGCTGCCCCTGACGCCCAAGGAATTTGCTATTCTGGAGCATCTGATGCTTAACCAGGGGCGATGGATCAGTCAGGAGGAGCTGGTAGAGCATGTGTGGGATACAGATGCTAATCCCTTCAGCAATTCCATACGTACCCATGTCTCGTCCCTGCGCAGAAAGCTGCGGGCATGTCTGGATGATGATCCCATCCAGACCAAAGTGGGCCGCGGCTATCGCCTGACAGGGGAGGAGAGACCATGAAAAAAGCGATGTCCCTGCGCCTGCGGGTCACGCTGGTGTGTGCGCTTCTGATGGCGCTGTGCTGTCTGCTGCTCACTTTTACCAAC
Source organism: Flavonifractor sp. HCP28S3_F3 (assembly GCF_052065355.1). Classification (NCBI taxonomy): domain Bacteria; kingdom Bacillati; phylum Bacillota; class Clostridia; order Eubacteriales; family Oscillospiraceae; genus Flavonifractor; species Flavonifractor sp. HCP28S3_F3. Next base: position 71,862 of record NZ_JBQHUF010000011.1, on the reverse strand, counting down.
AACCTGTCTGCCATGCAGATGGCTGATTCCATCCAGGCGGTCCAGGTCCTTCCGGCCCAGAGTACAGGAGAGGACGGTGCCGCTGCGCTGCCCATGACGGACCTAGAGATCAGCGAACCAATGGTCCAGGCAAGGCGGAGCTTCCATGTCCAGAGCATCTTGGCGATGGCGGGGATCCTGACGGCAGGCATTCTCTTGATCTACTATTTTGTTGGAAAGGCTTTGGCGCCGCTGCATGAGCTGACCCGGCAGATCCGAACCCGGACCGCAGAGGATCTGGAGCGGCCGGTGGCTGTCCCGGACAGCGGGGACGAGGTGTCTGAGCTTGCCTGCTCCTTCAACCAGATGTCACAGAGGCTAAACCAGGTGTTTGTGATGCAGAAAAACTTCTCTCACAACGCGGCCCATGAATTCCGCACGCCTCTGACCATTATGAAAACCAGGATCGGCCTTTTCCGAAAGAAGGCGGGAGAACTGCCGCCGGATGGAGCTGAGTTGCTTCGGATTATAGAGGGAGAGGTGGATCGGCTGTCCGACATGGTGAACAGTCTGCTGGAGCTGACCAATTTGGAACAGTCCTCCCGGCGTGAGCAGATTTCTGCGGAGACCCTGCTTCAGGAGATTGCGGAAGAGATCTCGTCTCAGGCTGAAGTGCGGCAGGTGTCGATCATAACGATGCCCTCTTCCGGTGCAGTGATGGGGGAGCGGCAGATGCTGCGCCGTGCGCTGGTCAATCTGGTAGAGAACGCCGTCAAATACAGTCCTGCGGGCGGAGAGGTGAAGGTCAGCGCTCAATGTAGAGATGGAGTGGTCCGTTTTGAGATCGCTGATCAGGGGCCCGGCATTCCAGAGGCATACCGCCGGCGGATTTTTGAGCCCTTCTTTCGGGCAGATGACTCCCGCTCCCGGCGGCAGGGTGGCACCGGTCTGGGACTTGCCCTGGTACGTGCTATTGCGGAGTCTCACGGCGGAACAGTTCGTGTGGAGGACAACGATGGAGGCGGGAGCCGCTTCCTATTGGAGCTGCCGTCAGCTGAGGATGGGTCATGACAGTGCTCTGCCTAAAGAATACCAGCAGGCGGAGTGAATTTTTGGCAGTTCTGCAGAGAAAAAAAGACTTACATGAAGGCTGGAAGCCGTGCTATACTCGTAGCAATGAATGGTAGTCGCAGTGAAGGATAGTAGCGAGACGAAAGTTTCGCTGCTATTTTTTTGTGCGCCGATTCAAGCATAAAGGAGAGGAAAGAAATGCCCAAAACAAAATTCCAGAATGTCGTTTTTACCATTATCATGGCTGCGATCATGGTCTACGGAATGATCGTCTATAACGTGGCGCTGAACACCGGCGGCGTCACCAACGCCACCTTCGGAATGGCGCTGCATGAGATGCCCATCATGGTGCCCATCGCGTTTATCCTGGAGTTCTTTGTGGTGGAGAAGCTGGCCACCCGTCTGGCCTTTACCGTGGTCCGGCCTACTGACCGGCCCCAGATCATCACCTATGCCATCTCTACCATGATCGTGTGCATCATGTGTCCCACCATGAGCCTGATTGCCACGCTGCTGTTCAAGGAGCCCAGCTTGGGCACCTGGGTCCAGACCTTCGGCTGCAATATGCCCATGGCGCTGATCTGGCAGCTGCTGTTCTGCGGTCCGCTGGCCCGGCTGATCTTCCGGACGCTTTTTCGGAAGCAGCTGGCCGCACAGGCTCGGACAGCATAAAAAACGCCCTGAGCAGGCGGAGTGCCTGCTCAGGGCGCTTTTTCGTGATCAGCTTTCCTGGTTGTTGGTGAAAAAGGAGCACCAGGGCCGCAGGGTACAGTTGGCGCAGTCCGGCTTGCGGGCCATGCATACTGCCCGGCCGTGGAGTACCATCCGGTGGCAGAAGTCGTTGGACTCCTCCGGCGGCAGCACCTGACGCAGCTGCTGCTCTACCTTTACCGGGTCCTTGGTGCCGTCGGTGAGGCCCAGCCGCCCGGTGATACGGATGCAGTGGGTGTCGGCCACCACCACGCCGGGCTTGTGGTATACGTCTCCCAGGATCAGGTTGGCAGTCTTCCGGCCCACGCCGGGCAGCTTCAGCAGATTCTCCATGGTGTCGGGCACCTGGCCGCCGTACTGCTCCAGCATCATGCGGGAGGCGGCCACGATGTCCCGCGCCTTGGCCCGGAAAAAGCCGGTGGAATGGATGTAGGTCTCCACCTCGCTGACATCGGCCTCCGCCAGAGATTCCAGAGTGGGGAACCGGGCGAACAGGGCGGGTGTGACCATATTGACCCGCTCGTCGGTGCACTGGGCAGCCAGACGGACGGCAAACAGCAATTCATAGGGCTTGGGATAGGGGAGGGAGCAAAGCCCCTCGGGATAGAGCCGTTTTAGTTCCTCCACAATGGACCAGACTTCCTCTTGGGTTTTCATACAATCACCTCGTTAGACAATATAACACAGAATCTGATAAAATACGAGGGCGTTTTTCTACAGGTGACAATTGTTTTTTCATGGAGGAACAGGTATAATAAACTAAATCGCTAAAACGGCCCGCGGACGGCGGAGCCGGACGCGGAAAAACGGGAAAGGTGGCGACAGAATTTGGTCAAGGATATCATGGCATTTCTGGCGGAGCAGGATCCGGAGGTAGGGGCCGCAGTCCAGGCGGAGTATGACCGGCAGCGCCGGAATATTGAGCTGATTGCCTCAGAGAACTTTGTCAGTGAAGCGGTGCTGGCGGCGGCGGCCACGGTGCTCACCAATAAATACGCCGAGGGCTATCCCGGCAAGCGCTATTATGGCGGCTGCCAGTGCGTGGATGTGGTGGAGGATATCGCCCGCCAGCGTGCCTGCCAGCTCTTCGGCGCCGACCATGCCAATGTGCAGCCTCACTGCGGCGCCAACGCCAACTATGCGGTGTATCAGGCCCTGTGCAATGTGGGAGATACTGTGCTGGGCATGGACTTGGCCAACGGCGGCCACCTGACCCACGGTTCTCCGGTGAACTTCTCCGGTAAGAATTATAATATCGTGGCTTATGGTGTCAACGACCAGGGGTATATTGACTATGATCAGGTGAGGGACCTGGCCAAGAAGCACAAGCCCAAGATGATTCTGGCCGGCGCTTCCGCCTATCCCCGTGTCATCGACTTCAAGACCTTTGCGGAGATCGCCCATGAGGTAGGAGCCTATCTGTTCGTGGATATGGCTCACATCGCCGGTCTGGTGGCAGCGGGGCTCCATCCCTCCCCGGTACCTTATGCCGACGTGGTGTCCACCACCACCCACAAGACCCTCCGGGGTCCTCGCGGCGGCATGATCCTGTGTAAGGAAGAGCTGGCCAAGAAGATCGACTCCGCCATCTTCCCCGGCAGCCAGGGCGGTCCTCTGGAGCATATCATCGCCGCTAAGGCAGTGGCTTTGGGCGAGGCCATGAAGCCGGAGTTCAAGGCTTATCAGCAGCAGATCGTCAACAACGCCGCCGCTCTGGCCAAGGCTCTGATGGCGGAAGGCTTCGATCTGGTCAGCGGCGGCACGGACAACCACCTGATGCTGGTGGATCTGCGCCCCGCCAAGCTCACCGGCAAGGAGATGGAGAAGCGCCTGGATGAGGTGAATATCACCGTCAACAAGAATGCCATTCCCAATGATCCGGAGAAGCCCTTCGTCACCTCCGGCATCCGGGTGGGTACCCCCGCTGCCACCACCCGTGGCTTCAAGGAAGAGGACATGGAGGCCATTGCCAAGATCATGTGGAAGACCGCTGTGGACTTCGAGGGCAAGCAGGATGACCTGCGGGCTCAGGTGGCTCAGCTTACTGCGAAATATCCCCTGTACGAGTAAATTTTTTCGGCGCCCGGAATACCGGGCGCCGTTCTTTTTGACACTATGCAGCCAGCTCATTGTATTTATCTCCCGAATAAGGTACATTTAAGGAACCTTAAAAGATTGGGAGGAATGCGAGTATGCGAAGATGCAAAAAACGGCTGCTGTCCCTGGTGCTGGCTTTCAGCCTGTGCCTGACGCTGCTGCCCGGAGCTGCTCTGGCGGAAGATGTTGACTTGTCCGGCATGACCGAAAAGTTTGCCGAGGACACTGGAGAGGCTGTCACATGGCCTATCTACCAGGACATGGAGAACTGGAATCTCCTGGTCAGTGATGAGGGTCGGAAATACTTCCAGGACGGCGGATGGGACTACATGCTCTATTGCAGTTTCTATGACAGCGTTTTCCTGCACGGCACCCTGAAGGACCCCTATGACACCGGGGTAGATATCCCGAGAGGGGCCACGGAGGTGTATGCGGATTACTACTGGATGCTGGAGCAGTATTTGGATGCCAGGGCCAATCTGGTGGGTGACTCTGATGATCTGCAGCTGGTATTTGATTATCTGACCATGCCTTTCCGGTACTATCTCGCCACTTCCGGCTATGCAAAGCGGGTGTACACCGACGAGTACGGCCAGGAGGAGGCCATGTACTCCAAGGGGAACGACCATTTTGTCATTCTTTCTCAGCAGAAGGCCCAGAAGGTGAGAAACGAGAGCGGTGTTGTTTACGTGGTCCACTTTAAGAGTGAACTGCCGGAGCCCACCACTACCCATACCTTCAGCGGGGAGAAGCCTTCCTCCTGGGCCCAGAATCAGGTTGGCCTGGCCATTGACGCGGGCATCGTGCCCCAGTCCCTCCAGTCCCGCTACACCAACACCGCCACCCGGGCAGACTTCTGTGCCCTGGTCGTGACTCTGCTGGAGAAATATCTGGAGATCACGCTTCCCGCTGAGGAGACCTTCAGCGATACCGACGACATCAATGTGCGGAAAGCGGCTACCCTGGGCATTGTCCAGGGCGTGGGCAACGGCATGTTCAACCCCGATGGTCCCCTGACCCGGGAGCAGGCTGCCACCATGCTGGAGCGGGCTTACCGGGCCTCCATGGGCTACCTTCAGGGGGGCGGCACCAGTGGTTTTTCCGACGCCTCCAGCGTCTCCTCCTGGGCCGCCGACGCCGTAGCCAAGATGGAGACCAGCGGCATCATGACCGGCGTGGGCAACAACCAGTTCAAGCCCAAGGATCCCTATAGCCGGGAGCAGAGCATCATCACTATGCTGCGAATGTACCAAATGTTAGTCCCCACAGTGGGTAAGCCCAGCTTCATAGAGCCGGAGCCCACCCATGTGGATCCCATGGGCCTGGCCGAGATTGGCCTGGACTATGTCTATAGCCGCCTGAAAGTGCCCTCCAGTATGGAGGTGCTGTATATCCGCCACGGCTACTATGACCGCACTGGCAAGTCTGACGCGATCCTCAGCAACAGGGACGAGTATTATGCAGTGAGCATCATGCTGAAAGCCATGAACTCCCTGGGTGGTATGACCACGGATACCTATGTATTCCTGTTTGACCTGACCACAGGAAAAACCTACTATGATCTGATCCATTATGCGGAGGACAACGCAGATTACGGTTGGGGCGCATCTAAGATCAACTGGCTGGAGGTTGAGACTGAGGCCATTGAGATCGGCGCCGGTGCCTGGCTGAATGAATTCTCCCAGGAGGAAGTGGATCAGATTGTCCGGCAAGTAGTGGAAAAGCACGCCAACTAAAGGCGGAATCTCTTTACGGATAATCGAACATGTGTTAGAATGGAGCGGAAGAAATTCCGCTCCATTCTGTTTGATAAGGGAGGTCTTTCCCATGACATACCGGCCGCTGGCTGATGAGATCCGGCCCCAGACTCTGGACGAGGTGGTGGGGCAGAAACATATCCTGGGGGAGGGCGGCCTGCTCCGCCGCATCATCGAGGGGGGCAACATCCCCAATCTGGTGTTTTACGGCCCTTCGGGCACCGGCAAGACCACTGTGGCCAATCTGATCGCCAAGCGTACCAATCGCCCCCTCCATCGACTCAATGCCACTACTGCGTCCATCTCCGATATCAAGGATATTATCGGGGAGATTGGCACTATGCTTGCTCCCGATGGGGTGCTGCTATACCTGGACGAGATCCAGTATTTTAATAAGAAGCAGCAGCAGTCTCTGCTGGAATTCATGGAGAACGGAAAGATCACCCTCATTGCCTCCACCACGGAGAACCCCTACTTTTATGTCTATAACGCGGTGCTCAGCCGGTCCACGGTATTTGAGTTCAAACCTCTGTCTGCCGCCGACGTGCTGCCCGCCGTGGAGCGGGGTATCCGGCTGATGGGAGAGCGTTTGGAGGGCGAGGTGGTGTGCGAGGACGGCGTGAAGGAGCATATCGCCTCCGCCTGCGGCGGGGATGTGCGCAAGGCCATGAACGCCGTTGAGCTGCTGCTCAACTCTGCCAAGAGGGAGCAAGGGAAACTGCTTGTCACTCTGGATGACGCCCAGACGGTGGCCCAGCGCTCTGCCATGCGGTACGACCGGGAGGGTGACGACCACTTTGACATTGCTTCCGCGCTGATGAAGTCCCTCCGGGGCTCAGACCCTGACGCCGCCCTCCACTATCTGGCCCGGCTGCTGGAGGCGGGGGACCTGATTACCGCTATCCGGCGTCTGCTGTGCTCCGCCAGCGAAGATGTGGGCATGGCGTATCCCCAGGCCGCCCTCATCGTCAAGGCGTGCGTGGACAACGCCCTCCAACTGGGATTGCCGGAGGCCCGCCTGCCGCTGGCCCAGGCGGCCGTCCTCCTGGCTACTGCGCCTAAGTCCAATTCGGTTTACAAGGGTATTGCCGCCGCCCAGGCGGACGTCCGGGCGGGCAAAACTGGAGACTACCCCCGGCACCTGCAGAACGTCCACGCCGATTCGGCAGGTATGGAGCGGGAGCAGGGGTATCTCTATCCCCATGACTTCCCCAATCATTGGGTAAAGCAACAATACTTGCCGGATATTCTGGCTGGTACCCACTATTATCAATACGGAGAAAACAAGACCGAACAGGCAGCCAAGCGCTACTGGGAGGAGATCAAAGGAAAGCAGAACTGATCGTGTGTCAGGGCCGGCCGCTAAAAGGCCGGCTCTGATTTATGTCCGGCCGTGGAATAGCCGGGAGCCCGTCCGCATATAGATAGTCCGAAACGCCTTACAGAAGGGAAGGACGCCGCTATGGGGACGGTCAGACGAACACAGGGACAGGAGCGGACACGGCGGAGTGGAGGCACGGGACGTCGGACTGGAGCAAGCAGCCGGTACCATGGGGCAAAAACAGCCCTTGGGCCCGCGGAGCGGCGCAGGCTGCTCCAACTGGTGACCTGCCTGGTGCTGTTTTTGGTTGTTTTTATCGGTAAGGGGATTTTTCCTGCCGGCATGGCTCAAGTACGGGAGCAGATCTTGTCGGTGATCCAACAGGATACAGACTTCAAAGCGGCATTTTCCGCCCTGGGGCAGGCGGTGTCAGAAGGAGAACCGGTCACAGAGGCGCTGGGTGTGTTATGGGGAGCTCAGACTGACGATGAGGAGGCGGCCGGTGGGTCCCTTTATCAGACCCAGGCCGCGCTCCTGACAGGCTTTCGGAAGGTGGAGGAAGGCCCGGAGGGACTTTGGACAGACGCTATGGCGCTGGTGGCCGGAACGCCTCAGCCGGTACAGCCTTCTTCTACACCTGAGCCGGAGACGACTCCCGCCCCTACGCCGACGCCTGAGCCGGAGCCTGCCGTAGAGCATGTGGAGTACAATGGTCCGACCCTGCCGGACAATACCACCATGGACAAATACAGTTTAAGCGCCATCGGAGTGGAAGAGACCGTGACTCCGGCTTTAGGCTGGGTTTCTTCGCCCTTTGGCTGGCGGGAGCATCCGGTGGATGGAGAGGAGAAATTCCATAACGGAGTAGATCTTGCAGTCAATAGCGGCACGGATGTGCTGGCTTTTGCGGAGGGGACGGTGGACTATATCGGCGACAGCCCGGAGTACGGGCTATATCTTCAGATCAGCCATACAGGAGGACTCACAACTTTTTACTGCCACTGCAGCAAGCTCTGTGTCCAACAGGGACAGAGCGTGGCGGTAGGGGAGAAGGTGGCGGAGTCGGGAGCCACCGGCAACGTTACCGGGCCGCACCTGCACTTTGAGATGAAGCTCAACGGGGTCCGCCTCAACCCGCTGTATTATATCGAGACCCAGTGACTGTGCTGCGTTGGAAACGGGTGGAGATAAGCGGCGGCGCGCTGCTGCTGGGAGCTGTGCTCTTTTATCTGGATGATCAGGGCCTGTTCCTTCTTTCCATGCTGGCCTGCATCGCCCATGAGCTGGGCCATTATCTGGCGATCCTTGCTCTGGGCGGAGAGGTGACAGGGCTGCGTATCACCTGTGTGGGTGCGGAGATGCGGCTCTCCAGCCGCAGGCCTCTGAACTGGTTCGGCCAGGTGCTGGCAGCCCTGTCAGGTCCCCTGGTGAATCTGGGGCTGGGCTTTGCGGCCCTGCGGATCTGGGGGGAGACGGGCTGGTGCTTTGCGGGAATCAATTTTGCTTTGGGGGCCTTTAACCTGCTGCCTGCCGGCTGCCTGGACGGCGGGCGGGCCTTGGGTTTCCTGCTGACTCCGCTGCTGGGAGAGGAGGGGGCGCTGCGGTTCCTAAAGGTCCTGGCCTGGGCGTTGGCGGCAGGGCTGCTGGCTGGTACCGCGATCCTGGCCTGGCAGGGCAGCCTCAACCTGACTCTGCCGCTGCTGAGCGGCTGGCTGCTGACGGGAAATTTTCAAGGAAAAAAGGCTTGCATTCAATGATAGGCTGTGATAAAATACCATGGACTCAATAAAAGGGTGGTCCTCTGCGGCTGCCGCTCCAGAGAAGAGGGCGGCGCTTACAGCCGGCACGAACGCCTATAAACAGGAGGAAGTAAAATGGATCTCATGCAGGCTTTCAGCGCCAAGTACCAGAAGTCCGAGCCCCCCAAGGCTGAGGTGGGCGACACCGTCCGTGTGCACGTGCACATCAAGGAAGGCAACCGCGAGCGTATCCAGGTCTTTGAGGGCACCGTTATCGCCAAGAAGCACGGCGGCATCGAGGAGACCATCACTGTGCGCCGCGTGTCCTACGGTGTAGGCGTGGAGAAGGTGTTCCCCATCCATGCTCCCGCTGTGGATAAGATCGAGATCGTCCGCAAGGGTAAGGTCCGCCGGGCTAAGCTCTATTACCTGCGCGACCGCGTGGGCAAGAGCGCCAAGGTCAAGGAGCGCATCTGATTCTGCCAGCGACAAAAAGGAGAGGCGATGCCTCTCCTTTTTTGTTTAAAAATTTGTGGTATTCTCTTTTCAATCCACAAGATATTGAGTATAATGGATGCTATTAAAACGTAACCATGGAAAGGAGGCGGGGATATGGATATTCAGTGGTATCCCGGCCATATGACAAAGACCCGCCGTCAGATCCAGGCGGACATGAAGCTGGTGGATCTGGTGGTAGAGATCATCGACGCCCGCATCCCTATCTCCAGCCGTAATCCGGATATTGACGAGATTGTGGGCGATAAGCCTCGGCTGATTATCCTCAACCGGGCCGATCAGGCGGATCCCGCCATGAACAAGGTGTGGGGCGACTGGTTCCGCAGCCGCGGCAGCTGGGTGCTGGAGACCAACGCTCGGGACGGAAAGGGTGTCAACCAGTTTTCTGGTGCCATCAAGTCCGCCCTGAAGGACAAAATCGAGCAGTGGAAGGCGAAGGGCCTGGTAGGCCGCCCTGTACGTGCCATGGTGGTGGGGGTACCCAATGTGGGCAAGTCCACCTTTATCAACCAGGTAGCCAAAAAGAAGTCGGCCAAGGCAGGGAACAAGCCTGGCGTAACCCGGGGCAAGCAGTGGGTGAACGTGGATCCCGGTCTGGATCTGCTGGATACCCCGGGTATCTTGTGGCCCAAATTTGAGGATGAAACAACTGGCATGCATTTGGCCTTTACAGGTGCGGTCAAGGACGAGATCATGGATTTGGAGACACTGGCCTGCCACCTGATGGAGATCCTGGGGCAGCGGTATCCTCAGGCTTTGACCGCCCGCTACAAAGTGGAGCCGGAGCCGGGATTGGCTGGATGGGAGCTGCTGGAGTTGTGCGGCCGGAAACGCGGTTTTCTGATTTCCGGCGGCGAGGTGGACACCGAACGTATGGCTCGGGTTTTGCTGGAAGAGTATCGAAGCGGAAAGCTTGGAAACTTTACACTTGAGGCGCCGGAGGACCTCCAGCCATGAGCGCACCGGATCTGTGGACCTATGAGCGGGAATATTGGGCGAAGGGCTACGAGACGATCTGCGGCTGTGACGAAGCAGGGGCCGGACCTCTGGCCGGGCCGGTATACGCCGCCGCTGTTATTTTGTCCCGGAATCTGGTCATTCCCGGCCTGAACGATTCCAAAAAGCTGACCCCCAAAAAGCGGGATCAGCTGTATGATCAGATCATCGCTCAGGCAGAGGCCTGGGCGGTAGCCTGGGTTGGGCCGGAAGAAATTGACGCTACCGACATCCTCAGTGCCAGGATGAACGCCATGCAGCGGGCCATTGATAAGCTGCAGTTTCCGCCCGATCTGGCATTGCTGGATGGAAACCGGGATCATGGTAAAGCTGGTGCCGTTACAACACCCCATGTCATGCTTATAAAGGGAGATTCCCTGTCGGCATCTATCGCAGCGGCCTCCATTCTGGCGAAGGTAAGCCGGGATCGGTATATGGAGGAGATGGCAGTGGAGTACCCCCAATATGCCTTTGAGAAGCACAAGGGCTATCCCACGAAGCTGCACTATGAGCTGTTGCGGCAGTATGGGCCCTGTCCCATCCACCGTCGGAGCTTTTTAAAAAAGCTGTGAGCGGGGGAGAGCGGCGGCTGCTGGGTCGCTGGGGCGAGGCTCTGGCGGCAGAGAAGCTGCGGGATATGGGTTACAAGGTGATCGCCGCCGGATACCACTGCCGTTTTGGCGAGATCGACCTGATTGCAATAACTGACAAGTACTTATGCTTTATAGAAGTGAAACTGCGGAAGGACGATTCTTTCGCCCCGGGACGGGCGGCGGTGGACCGGAAGAAACAGGAAAAGCTGCGGACTACGGCTCAGTGGTATCTGGCGGAGCATCCGGAGCAGACCCTGCAGCCCCGATTCGATGTGGCGGAGATCTACGCACCTCAGGGTATGGCCACCAGATCGCCGGAGTTTCACTATTGGGAAAACGCTTTTTAGGGGGGACGGAGAACGGATATCAATGTGTTTGACGGGCACTGTGATACGGTGCTCATGTGCCATCAGTTTGGCGGCAGCTTTGGCCGCAATGGCTACCACGTGGATCTGGAGCGGGCTGGGAAGTACCGCCAGTATGCTCAGTTCTTTGCCCTCTTTGGTCAGCCTGAGGATTTCCCGGGGAAGGACCTGCGAGGTATGACTTTTCAGGAAATCTTTCAGGCGGAGTACGACCTGTTTTGCCGGGAGATGGAGTCCAATACCGAGGTCATTACCCACTGCCGCACGGCGAAGGAGGCCGAGCGCGCCTTTGCCGCTGGGAAGATGGCAGCGTTCCTGTCCGTAGAGGGAGCGGAGCTGCTGGATTGTTCCGTAGAGCGGCTGGAGGAGGCCCATACTTTGGGTGTCCGTTCGGTGAATCTGACCTGGAACCATGTGAACGCCCTCTCTGGTACCAATCTGGAAGAGACTGACCGGGGGCTGACGGATCAGGGGCGGGCCTTTGTGCGGAAGGCGGAGAAGCTGGGCGTGCTGGTGGATGTATCGCATCTGTCTGACCCAGGGTTTTGGGATGTGGCAGAGACCCTTTCCGGTCCCTTTTGGGCCAGTCATTCCAACGCCAGAGGGGTATTTTCTCATCCCCGGAACTTGACCGACGAGGAATTTACTGCCATAATAGACCATAATGGTGTGGCAGGCCTGAATCTCTACGCACTGTTCCTGGGAGAAAAGCCGGATGTGGATACGGTGATTGCGCACCTGGAGCACTGGCTGGAGCTGGGGGGTGCCCGCAATGTGTCCCTGGGCGGTGACCTGGATGGATGCAGCTGCCTGCCGGCGGGCTTCACTGGTGTGGAGAGTTGGGCTTGCCTGTATGAACGATTATTGCAGCGCAATTACCCGGATACGCTGATACAAGATCTGTTTTTCAATAATCTGATGAGGGTTGTGAGCGAAGTATGTATTATGTGAGTACAAGAAACAAGGCAGACCGGCGGACTGCGGCTGAGGCCATTGAAAAAGGACTGGCCCTGGACGGCGGCCTGATGACTCCCGAGGTGCTGCCCAAGCTGTCCCACAATGCGCTGGATACCATGAAGGAGATGTCCTACCAGCAGCGTGCTGTCTATGTGATGAACGCCTACCTGGACGACTTTACTTCCTCTGAGCTGGCGGGTTTCGCAGCCAAGGCATACGGCGGGAATAAGTTTGATGTGAAGGAAGTGGCGCCTGTCCGTCAGGTAGACGGCAATACCTATTGCCTGGAGCTGTGGCATGGTCCTACTTGTGCGTTTAAGGATATGGCTCTGCAGATGCTGCCCCACCTGCTCACTGCCTCGCTGAAAAAGAACCAGGAGAACAAGACGGTATGCATCCTGGTTGCCACCTCCGGCGATACCGGCAAGGCCGCCCTGGAGGGCTTCCGGGACGTGGACAAGACCCGGATCCTGGTGTTCTACCCCAAGGACGGTGTTTCCGCGATCCAGGAGCTGCAGATGAACACCCAGGAAGGGGAGAACGTGGGCGTCTGTTCCGTGGTGGGCAATTTTGACGACGCCCAGACTGGCGTAAAGAAGCTGTTTTCCGACGAAAACCTGCGGGAACAGCTGGCAAACAGGGGCTTCTTCCTGTCCTCCGCAAACTCCATCAATTGGGGCCGGGTTCTGCCTCAGATCGTCTACTATATCTCCGCTTACTGCGACCTGCTTCGGGATGGAAAGCTGCAGAAGGGCGATCCCGTCAATGTCTGCGTGCCTACCGGAAACTTCGGCAATATCCTGGCAGCCTATTATGCCCGTGAGATGGGTGTACCCATTAAGCGGCTGATTTGCGCGTCCAACTCCAACAACGTGCTGACCGACTTCCTGAAAACCGGCATCTATGACCGCAATCGTACCTTCTATAATACGATGTCCCCCTCTATGGACATCCTGATCTCCTCCAATCTGGAGCGTCTGCTCTTCGCGCTGTCGGGACATGATGACGATCAGGTGCGGGAGTATATGGCCGAGCTGGGTCAGAGCGGCCGGTATGAGGTGAGCAAGACCATCAAGGATAAGATGGACAAGCTGTTTTCTGCCGGTTACTGTGACGATACACAGACCCAGAAGGTGATCGGTGCCATGTGGAAGGAGCACCACTATCTTATCGATCCCCACACTGCTGTGGCCTTCGACGTGCTGGATCAGTACCGGAAGGAGAGTGGGGACGAGACTCCCGCCATCGTGGTGTCTACTGCCAGCCCCTTCAAGTTCTGCGACAACGTACTGGGTGCCCTGGGCGTGACCCAGCTGGCAGAGGGTACCGACGTGCTGGATCAGCTTTCTGAGCTCACCGGTATTCCTGCGCCGGCCCCCCTGGCTGCGCTGAAGGACAAGACTGTGCGCTTTACTCAGAACGTCACCAAGGACCACATGGTGGACCAGGTGCTGGAGATGCTGCGCTGAATGGCACTGTACGCGATCGGAGATACACACCTCTCCCTGGGCTCCAACAAGCCGATGGATGTGTTCGGCGGCGGCTGGGAGGGGTACGTGGATAAGCTGCGTGCCGGTTTTGAGCAGGTTGGTCCGGAGGATACTGTGGTGCTCTGCGGCGACCTGTCCTGGGGTATGGGTTTGGAGGAGGCAGAGGCCGACTTTGCCTTTCTGAATGCCCTGCCCGGCAGACGGAAGCTGATGCTCAAGGGCAACCACGACTACTGGTGGAACACGGCGTCCAAGATGAACCGCTTTTTTGCTGAGCATGGTCTGGATACCCTGCACATCCTGCATAACAACTGCTATGAATACGGGGACTACGCTTTGTGCGGCACCCGGGGGTGGTTTTATGAGGAAAAAGGAGACCAGAAGGTGTTCAAGCGGGAGCTGATCCGGCTGGAAGCCTCCCTGAAAGCGGCGGGGGAGAAGAAAAAACTGTGTTTTCTTCACTATCCGCCCCTCTATCAGGGGTACCGGTGTCCTGAGATTATTGCCCTGCTGGAGCAGTACGGCGTGGAACGGTGTTATTACGGCCACCTCCACGGCGGCAGCCACCGTTTGGCGGTGGAAGGACTTCAGGGAAAAGTGGAATATCACCTGGTGTCAGCGGACTACACTGGGTTCCGTCCGCAAAAAATCTGCGAATAATTCAAAAAAAAGTATGGAAATTTTCCGCAGTATCTGATACTATATAGCGGATAACGCGAAAGATGGCCTCCGCTGACCGATTTGGCGGCAGCTGAGGCTGACAGGAGGAAGTAAACAACATGAATGTCAAGAGCGTCGAGAAACAGGAGAAGAGCACCGTCGAGCTGGTCATCGAGATCGGGGCGGAGGAGTTTGAGGCTGCCGTTCAGAAGGCTTATCTGAAGCAGCGCGGCAAGATCATGGTCCCCGGCTTCCGTAAGGGCAAGGCTCCCCGGAAGGTCATCGAGGGCATGTACGGTTCCGGTGTGTTCTATGAAGACGCCATCAACGAGATTTATCCCCAGGCCTACGCCGACGCGGTGGAGCAGGAGAAGCTGGACGCCGTGGCTTGGCCCAAGGTGGATATCGTCAGCGTGGGCAAGGAGGGCCTGACCTTCAAGGCTCTGGTCACTGTCCGTCCCGAGGTGAAGCTGGGCGAGTACAAGGGCCTGACCGCTGAGAAGGAAGAGGTCAAGATCACTGACGAGGACATCGACAACGAGCTGAAGCCCTACATCAACCGCGCCACCCGTATGGTGACCGTGGAGCGTGAGGCTCAGAACGGTGACACCGTGGTCATCGACTTTGAGGGCTTCCTGGACGGTAAGCCCTTTGACGGCGGCAAGGGCGAGGGCCACAGCCTGGAGCTGGGCTCCGGCTCTTTTGTGCCCGGCTTCGAGGAGCAGCTGGTTGGCACCAAGGCCGGCGACGAGAAGGACCTGGACATCACCTTCCCCGAGGACTATCACGCCGACCTGGCCGGCAAGGCTGTCGTGTTCAAGGTGAAGGTCCACGAGGTGAAGGAGAAGCAGCTGCCCACCGTGGACGACGAGTTTGCCAAGGACGTGTCTGAGTTCGACACTCTGGCTGACTTCAAGAAGGACCTGGCCGACAAGCTGACCGAGCGCCGCGAGAACCAGGCCAAGCAGGCCTTTGAGGCT
Source organism: Flavonifractor sp. HCP28S3_F3 (assembly GCF_052065355.1). Lineage (NCBI taxonomy): Bacteria > Bacillati > Bacillota > Clostridia > Eubacteriales > Oscillospiraceae > Flavonifractor > Flavonifractor sp. HCP28S3_F3. The sequence goes on along the minus strand of NZ_JBQHUF010000011.1, from coordinate 56,630 downwards.
GCTGTCCTGGAGCAGGTCATGAGCAACATGGAAGTGGAGATCCCCGACGCCATGGTGGAGTTCGAGGCCGACAACCTGGTGAACGACATGGCTCAGCGGATCCAGGCTCAGGGCATTCCCTTTGAGCAGTACCTGGCCATGACCGGCATGAACATGGATATGATGCGTGAGCAGGCTAAGGCCGCCGCCCTGGAGCGGGTGCGCCGCGACCTGGCTCTGAACGCCGTGATCGCTGCTGAGGACATCCAGATCTCCGACGAGGAGCTGGAGGAGGAGTACAAGCGCTTGTCCGAGCAGTACCACATGGAGCTGGACAAGGTGAAGGAGGCTGTGGCCGCCGACGACATCCGCAAGGAGCTGTCCATGAAGAAGGCCGAGCAGGTGATCTATGATTCCGCCAAGGTGGGCAAGGCTCCCGCCAAGAAGAAGACCACCAAGAAGAAGGCTGAGGATGCCGAGGGTGAGGCCGCTGAGGGTGAGGAGAAGCCCAAGAAGCGCCGCACCACCAAGAAGAAGGCTGAGGATGCCGCCGAGGGCGAGGAAAAGACCGAGGAATAAGGTGCCGATAAGCGGGCATACTCTTGTGTGTGACTGCCCGCCATCGGGGGATGGCCGGGCGCCGAAAACGCCCTGACATCAAAATAAAGGAGAACCTGAACCATGAGCTTAGTTCCTTATGTTGTAGAGCAGACCAACCGGGGCGAGCGTTCCTACGATATTTTCTCCCGGCTGCTCAACGACCGCATCATTTTCCTGGGTGAGGAAGTGAACGCAACCACTGCCAGTCTGGTAGTTGCCCAGCTTCTGTATCTGGAGGCCCAGGATCCTGACAAGGACATTCAGTTCTATATCAACAGCCCTGGCGGCTCCGTGACCGACGGTATGGCCATCTATGATACCATGCAGTACATCAAGTGCGATGTGTCTACCATCTGCATCGGTATGGCCGCTAGCATGGGAGCTTTCCTGCTCTCCTCCGGCGCCAAGGGCAAGCGTCTGGCGCTGCCTAATGCTGAGATTATGATTCATCAGCCTTCTGCCGGTACCCAGGGCCAGATCACCGATATGGCGATCCACCTGAAGCGGTTGGAGATCATCAAAAAACGGATGAACCAGATCCTGGCAGACAACACCGGTAAGAACGTGGAGGAAGTCACCGCCGCCTGTGAGCGGGACAACTTCATGTCCGCCGAGGAGGCCAAGGAGTTTGGTCTGATTGACAAGGTGATCTATTCGCGGTAAAATCCAACAGGGGGGGAGCGGGGAAGACGCCCTGCTCCCTCCGTGTCGTATACGGAAGTCCCCCGGGGACGACTGAATTTTCTAGCATTGAGGTATGGAACATGCCGAAAAATGACGAACGCAAAAGCGTAAGATGCTCCTTCTGCGGTAAGCACCAGGAGCAGGTGGCCAGGATCATTGCCGGGCCCGGCGCCTATATCTGCAACGAGTGCGTCCACCTGTGCATGAGCATTCTGGACGACAACTACGATCCGGAGGAGCCTATCAGCCCTGATATTCCGGACGTGATCCCCACTCCCCGGGAGATCCGGGATGTGCTGGATCAGTATATCATCGGCCAGGAGGACGCCAAGGTGGCTCTGTCTGTGGCGGTGTACAACCACTACAAGCGGATCTACTTCGGCGGCGGGGACGATGTGGAGCTCCAGAAGAGCAATATTCTGCTCATGGGTCCCACTGGCTGCGGCAAGACCCTGTTTGCCCAGACCCTGGCCCGGATCCTGAAGGTGCCCTTTGCCATTGCCGACGCCACCACGCTGACCGAGGCGGGCTATGTGGGCGACGACGTGGAGAACATCCTGCTGCGTCTGGTGCAGGCTGCCGACTACGATATCGAGTTGGCGGAGCGCGGCATCATCTACGTGGATGAGATCGACAAGATCGCCCGCAAGAGCGAGAACACCTCCATTACTCGGGATGTGTCCGGCGAAGGTGTGCAGCAGGCACTGCTGAAGATCCTGGAGGGTACCGTGGCCAATGTGCCGCCCCAGGGCGGACGGAAGCATCCCCACCAGGAGTTCATCCAGATCGACACCAAGAACATCCTGTTCATCTGCGGCGGCGCCTTTGACGGGATGGAGAAGATCATCGAGCAGCGTCTGGATAAGAAGACTATCGGCTTTGGCGCGGATATCCAGGGGAAGAAGGAGAAGAGCAATACCGCCATCTTCAAGGAGATCCAGCCTCACGACCTGTTGAAGTTCGGCATCATTCCTGAACTGGTGGGCCGTCTGCCGGTCATCACCACCTTGAATGCGCTGGATAAGGAGCAGCTGGTGCGCATCCTCACTGAGCCCAAGAACGCTCTGGTGAAGCAGTACCAGAAGCTGCTGGAATATGATATGGTGGATCTGGAGTTTGAGCCCCAGGCTCTGGAGGAAGCTGCTGAAAAGGCCATTGAGCGGGGCATCGGTGCCCGTGGCCTGCGTGCGGTGCTGGAAGACGTCATGACCCAGATCATGTATGACGTGCCTTCCGATCCCACCATCGCAAAAGTGACCATTACGGCGGAGAGCGTCAGGGATCACCAGCCTCCCGCCATTGAATACGACCCTGAACGCACCCAGCGGCCCCGCCTCGGCGGCGCGTCCCTGCGTGCAGAAAAGGGCGGTTCCGCCCCCAAGGGGAACGTGTCTTAACAGATCAAAGCCTGAACGCGGAGTACAGAAGTCGGGAATTCGGAGCAACGGGTCTTGCTGAGTAAGCCGCAGCCTCCAGTTCCTGGCTTCTGTCTTTGTATGAGGGAGGTATCCATATGCAAGCAAATACCCCGGTTATCATGCCTGCACTGGCCCTGCGGGGCCTGACGATTTTTCCTAATATGCTGCTCCACTTCGATGTGGGACGGGAGAGCTCCATCAAAGCCCTGGACGAGGCCATGACCAGCGGACAGACCATCTTTCTGGTGGCCCAGCGGGACCTGGCCATTGAAAACCCCCAGGAAGGGGATCTCTATAGCATCGGTACCATCAGCAATGTGCGCCAGATCCTCCGGCTGCCGGGCGACAACGTTCGGGTCATGGTGGAGGGCGTCAGCCGAGGCCGTTTGTGCCAGGTGGTGGAGTCCACGCCCTACCTGACGGCCCAGGTGGAGGAGATTCCGGCGGAGCAACCTGTAAAGCGTTCGGCCCGTACAGAGGCTCTGATCCGGCAAACCTATGAGCTGTTTGAAAGCTATATTGAGCTTGCGCCCAAGATGACGCCGGACATCCTACTCTCCGTGCTTTCCAGCGAGGACCCCGGCTATATCGCCGACTACATCGCTCAGAATCTTCCCATGCGGACGGGGGACAAGCAGATCATCCTGGAGGAGCTGCGTCCGGTCCGCCGCTTGGAGAAGCTGAGTCAAAATCTCCGCCGGGAGGTAGAGATCCTGGAGTTGGAACAGGAGATGCAGACCAAGGTTCGGGATCAGCTGACCCGCAGCCAGCGTGACTACGTCCTGCGGGAGCAGCTGAAGGTCCTCCAGCAGGAGCTGGGCGAAGACCAGCAGGGGAGCGGAGACCAGGAATTCAGCGATTACCGCCGCCAGATCGCCAAGGCCAAGCTGCCGGAAGAGGTGCGGGAGAAGCTGGAGAAGGAGCTGCGCCGCTTGGAGAAGCAGCCCTTCGGTTCAGCGGAGGCTACTGTGATCCGCAACTATTTGGACACGGTGCTGGAGCTGCCCTGGGGCAAAAAGACAAAGGAGCGGGTCAATGTGGAGGCGGCCCGGAAGGTGCTAGACGCCGATCACTACGGCCTGGACAAGGTTAAGGAACGGATACTGGAATTTCTGGCCGTCAAACAGCTGGCGCCCCAGCTGAAGGGGCAAATCCTCTGCCTGGTAGGACCTCCGGGGGTAGGCAAGACCTCCATTGCCTCCAGTGTGGCCAAGGCCATCCACCGGAACATGGCTCGCATCTCCCTGGGTGGCGTCCACGACGAAGCGGAAATCCGGGGTCACCGCAAGACCTATGTTGGCGCCATGCCCGGCCGTGTGATCGCCGCCATTCAGCAGGCCGGCAGCTGTAACCCGCTGCTGCTGCTGGACGAGATCGACAAGCTGGGCAACGACCAGCGGGGCGATCCCGCTTCCGCACTGCTGGAGGTACTGGACGGGGAGCAAAACGGGACCTTCCGGGATCATTTCCTGGAGGTGCCCTTCGATCTGTCCGATGTGCTCTTTATCACCACTGCCAATACGCTGGATACCATCCCCCGGCCTCTGCTGGACCGGATGGAGGTCATTGAGCTGAACAGCTATACAGACGAGGAGAAGGTACAGATCGCCAAGCGGCATCTTCTGCCCAAGGAGTTGAAGCGTCACGGACTGACCAAGGCGCAGCTCAAGCTCACAGACGATGCTATCCGCGCCTTGATTCGGGGCTATACCCGGGAATCCGGCGTCCGTGTTCTGGAACGGGAGCTGGGCGCTCTGTGCCGGAAAGCTGCAATGCGTGTCGTATCAGATGGTGTAAAGTCTATAAGCGTTACAGAAAAGAACCTGGAGAGTTATCTGGGGATCCCTCGCTATCATCCGGATCGTTTGCCCCAGACGGAGCAGGTGGGCGTGGTCAATGGCCTGGCCTGGACCAGTGTGGGCGGCGAGATTCTGGAGGTAGAGGTGGGCGTAGTCCCCGGCAGCGGTAAGATTGAGCTGACAGGCAACCTGGGAGACGTGATGAAAGAGTCTGCCCATGCAGCCCTGACCTATATCCGCAGTCGAGCCCCGCAGCTGGGTATTGAGGCTGATTTCTATAAAACAAAAGACATCCATATCCATTTCCCGGAGGGGGCAGTACCTAAAGACGGCCCGTCGGCAGGCATCGCCATCACCACAGCCATGGTGTCTGCCCTGACTGGCACGCCAGTCAAGCGGGAACTGGCTATGACAGGCGAAGTTACTTTACGTGGAAGAGTACTGCCCATCGGCGGCCTGAAGGAAAAGACCGTGGCAGCGTACCGGAACGGCATCACCACTGTGATCGTTCCCGCCGACAACGAAAAGGATCTGGAAGAGATCGACCAGACAGTGCGGGCCGGCCTGCGCTTTGTTCCCGTGGAGCAGGTGGATGAGGTGCTGGCTGAAGCGCTGGCCCTGGACCTGGCCTGCGGCAGCGGGGAACAGGTGCAGATGCTGCGGGATACGGCCCACCAGGGTGAGCGGCCCTGCCTCAAACAATAGGGTACATAATGGCTGTAAAGTAAATTTCAAGTACAGGAGGTTGCTATGCAGGTCAATCTGCAAAAAGCGGAATTTGTCCGGTCGGCGGCCAAAGCCGGGGATTTTCCCCGGGACCGTCTGCCCCAGGTGGCTTTTGCCGGCCGCTCCAACGTAGGCAAGTCCTCGGTCATCAACCGCCTGCTGAACCGGAAGAATTTTGCCCGGGTAGGTGCCGCTCCCGGCAAGACTACCCATATTAATTATTTCCTCATTGACGGTGCCTTTTACCTGGTGGATTTGCCGGGCTACGGCTATGCCAAGGTATCCATGGCGGAAAAGCAGCGCTGGGGCCGGTTGATGGAGGAGTGGTTTGCTGATCCGGCTCTTATGAGCCTGGGGCTGATGATCGTGGACGCCCGCCATAAACCTACGGCAGACGACTGCACCATGGCGGAGTGGTTCAAGAACAGCGGAAAGCCTTTTGCTGTGGTGGCCAATAAGCTGGATAAGCTGCGCAAAAGTGATATCGAGCCTAATCTGGCCCGCATCCGGGAAACCCTTGGACTGGATGATGGTGTGAAGGTAATTCCCTTTTCGGCTGAGAAGGGGACCGGAAAGCAGGAACTGCTTGACCTTATCCTGAGTCACGCGCAAGATTATGTATAGTCGGACGGGTGAGACTGTGAATGGCAGTCTCACTTGTCTTTTACGGCCCATTTTGGTATAATGTCGAACATAAACAGACCGCTGAAAGCGGCTAGCGGAGGAAGAACAGATTGACATCTTTTTCGGATTTTGCGCAGCATATGGACTGGTGGGGACTAATCACGCTGCTGATCAGCGCGGTTTCCGCTCTGCTGTGCATTACGCTTCATGAGCTGTCTCACGGCTTTGTGGCCTGGCGGCTGGGTGATCCCACGGCAAAGCAGGCGGGCCGCCTGACGCTGAACCCCGTCAAGCATTTGGATCCCGTTGGCCTGCTCATGATGCTCATTGCCAAAGTGGGATGGGCCAAACCGGTGCCGGTGGACATGCGTTATTTCAAACATCCCAAGCAGGGAATGGCTCTGACTGCGCTGGCAGGTCCTGCAGCCAACTTTCTCACCGCTATAGCGGCTGTGGCGGTGGCCTCCCTGATCTGGCATTTCGGGTATGTGAGCCATATCACGTTGCTGGCCCTGTGCTTTCTGTCCAATATTGCACTGTTGGGGGTGGGTATGGGCCTGTTCAACCTGATTCCCATCTCGCCGCTGGACGGCTCCAAGATCCTGTTTGCCCTGCTGCCCAGCAAGGCCTATTACAAGATTCTGCGCTATGAGCGGTACATCGGAATTGCGCTTTTTGTGCTGGTGCTGCTGGGCGTGTTCAGCGGACCGCTGAGTTTTCTGATCATACATGTCATCCAGGGAATGTGCGCGGTGACCGGTATGCCGGCGGATGTGCTTTGGATCTGTCAGGACGTGTCCGCCATCCTGAAACTGTTTTGAGGTGAGTACCATCGAAACGCCCATTTACCATCTGGAAAAAGTGGTGAAAACCAGGGAGGATATGGAGGATTTCAATGGCCCGCTGGACCTGATCCTCCACCTGCTGTCCAAAAACAAAATGGAGATCAAGGACATTCAGATCTCCCTGATCCTCGAGCAGTATCTGGCCTGGATGGACCAGCGTAAGAAACTGGACCTGGAGGTGGCCAGCGAGTTTGTAACCATGGCCGCCCAGCTGGTTTTTATCAAAACAAGAATGCTGCTGTCCATCCACGATGAAGAGGCGCTGTCTGAATTGGAACAGCTGATGGCATCTCTGGAGGAGCACCAGCGGCATGAGAATTTTGCCCGTATCAAGGCGGTGATTCCTCAGCTGTCCGACCGCTACGCTGTGGGCCGGGATTACCTGACCAAAACGCCTGAGGTGCTGCCGGTAAGTAAGACCTACCGGTACGTTCATCAGCCGGGGGACCTGCTGCGGGCTATGCAGAGCGTGCTGGCCCGGGTGGACCACCGGCTGCCGCCGCCTATGGCGGCCTTTGAGGGCATTGTGGGCCGGGAGCCCTATCCGGTGGCCGACAAGGCCGACGAGATTCTGGACCGGCTGACCCGGTTTGGAGTGACCCGCTTCCGGGCGCTGTTTAAAGGCAACCGTAGCCGCTCGGAAATCGTGGCCACTTTTATCGCGGTGCTGGAACTGTGCAAAGCCCGCCGCCTGCGTCTGGCTGGCACAGAGACGGACTGCACCGTGACCTGTACCGAGGCCGACGGGCAGGAAACGGTGGAATTTTCTACCGATGCATATGAACCGGCAGATGGGGGATAATCATGGAATTGAAGGAAATTGAATCCGCCATTGAGGGCATCCTGTTTGCGGCCGGCGAGCCGGTGGGCGTGGAGCGTCTGTGTCTGGCTCTGGATATTGACCGGAGCACAGCAGATGCTGTGTGCCAGCGGCTGGCAGACTACTACAGTTATGAGCGCCGGGGTATCCGCCTGCTGCGGCTGGACAGCAGCTATCAGCTGTGTTCCGCCCCGGAGTTTGCCCATAATATCCGGCGGGCCTTTGAGAGCCGCCGCCCGGCCAAGCTGAGCCAGCCGGCGCTGGAGGTGCTGGCCATCATCGCCTACTATCAGCCCGCCACTCGGGCCTACGTGGACCAGATCCGTGGGGTAGACAGCTCCTATACGGTGAGCTTGCTGCTGGAGCGTGAACTGATTGAGGAATGTGGCCGCCTGGCTGTACCTGGCCGGCCCATCCAGTACCGCACCACGCAGAACTTTCTCCGCTCATTTGGGCTATCCAGCCTGGACGAGTTGCCGGAGTTGCCCAACGCCGCGCCGGAGGACGGCCAGCTGACCCTGGAAATGCAGGCGGCAGTGGCCCGGCTCCAGGCGGAGCAGGAGGGTGCAGAGGTGACGGAGGAAGAGATCGAAGAGGCCGCCCGGGAGATGGCCCGGACGGAGGGAGGCTCTCAGCCATGAAGGTGCTGCTTATCCTGGCGCTGATCGCAGTGGTGCTGGTACTGATCAGCCTGATCCGGATCGGCATCCAGGTGATCTATGTGCCGTCCGGTCTGACGCTCCGGCTGAAGCTGGGGCCGGTCCGGATGACACTGCTGCCCCGTAAGGAGAAAAAGCAGTCGAAAAAAAAGAAGGAACCAAAGACCGCCGCTGCGGAAGAGGGCAAACGTGATGTGCTGGGGCAGATCCGCCGTGGACTGCCTCTGATCGCGGAGGCTGCGGGCAGACTGAAGCGGAAGGTACGTTTGGATCGGATCTATCTGAATGTGACCGCCGCAGCCTCTGACCCTGCCAGTGCAGCGCTGGCGTTTGGCGGAGTCAATGCGGCTGTAGGTATGATTTGGCCGCTGGTGGAGCAGAATTTTAATGTGCGGGACAGACGGATCCGCACCCGGGTGGATTTTGAAGCCACTCGGCCCACCGCCAGCCTGGACGCGGCGGCCACCCTTACCATCGGACAGACGGTGGTTTTGGCCATATGGCTGGCTCCCAGGTTGCCCCAGGCGCTGGGAACGGAACGGAAAAAGCAGACAGATACAGTACAGAAAGAGGCGGTTTGAATATGGAAAAGCAGCATCCTATCGGAGATCTGATGACTACTACCATGCAGAAAATCCGGGAGATCGCGGACGTGAACACCATCATTGGTCAGCCTATCAACGCTGGCGAGGTCACCATCATCCCCATCTCCAAGCTGACGGTTGGCTTTGCCTCCGGCGGCAGTGACTTCGTATCCAAAAACCAGAAGCCGGAGGGCGACAACTCTTTCGGCGGCGGCAGCGGCGCGGGCATGAACCTGTCCCCTGTGGCGTTCCTCATCATCAAGGGTGACACGGTCAAGCTGATGCCTGTGGCGGCGCCTCCCTGCAACACGGTGGACCGTGTGGTGGAGATGGTGCCAGAAGTCATTGATAAGGTCACAGGCTTCGTAGAGAAGCAGCAGGAGAAAAAGGCGGGGGATAACACCGCTTTTTAAGGGGCATACTGGCAGCATTGATATGAGGTGATGCTGCTTGAGACGTGTGACCGCCCTTTTTCTGACTATGATCCTTCTGACTGTCCCCGCTATGGCGGTGGAGACAGTGAGTACCTCTGCTTCCGCCGCCATTCTGATGGACAGTGAGAGCGGACGGGTGCTCTATGCCCATAACGCAGACCAACAGCGTCCCATTGCCAGCATTACCAAGCTGATGACGGCGCTGGTGGCGGTGGAGCTGTGCCCGGATCTGTCAACTGAAGTGACAGTGCGGCAGGAGTGGACCGGCGCAGAGGGCTCCTCCATGTACCTGAAACCGGGGGAGAAGTTGACCATGGAGGCGCTGTTGTACGGCTTGCTGCTCTCCTCTGGAAACGACGCAGCGCTGGCCATTGCGGGCAGCTGCTGTGAGACGGTAGAGGACTTCGTAGCCCGGATGAACGAGACGGCGGCCAAGCTGGGCATGACCAACACCCACTTCGCCAACCCCAACGGCCTGGACGATCCCGAGCATTACTCTACCGCCCGGGATATGGCGCTGCTGGCCCGGGCCGTACTGGAGCAGGAGACTCTACGGCGAATCGCGGGTACCAGGACCATCACCATCGCTGAACGCTATCTGGCCAACCACAATAAGCTGCTGTGGCGGTACGAGGGCTGTACCGGCCTGAAGACCGGCTATACCGACGAGGCAGGCCGCACCTTGGTGTCCAGTGCCCAGCGGGACGGGCAGGAGCTGATCGCCGTGACGCTGAACGATCCCAACGACTGGGCGGATCACGCTGCCCTGTTTGACTATGGCTTTTCCGCCTATCCCAGAACGTTGGCGGTAGGCGGGGACCAGCGCTGGCTCATTCCCTGTGAAGGCAGCCTGGGCCGGTTCGTTTCCGTCGGAACAGGAACGGACGTGTTTTATCCGCTGGCGGAGGGTGAGAGCCTGTCTGTGGAGGTCTCTCTGCCGGAGAGGACGGAAGCCCCGGTGGCCGCCGGCGGGGAGGCGGGCGAGCTGGTAATCAGCCTGGGTACGGAAGTCGTGCTGCGGGTGCCGCTGTACTATCAGACCGGAGCCTCGGATGACCGGGCGCCGGAGGGCTGGCTGAGCCGGCTCTTCGGGATCGGGTCCCATAAGAAATAAATCTAAGGTAGCAAAGGTCTGCCGCGGGGTGCGGCAGACCTTTCCTGCGGGAGAGGGAAAAGATGGAAGAACGTCTGCAAAAGATCCTGTCTGCCCGGGGCGTAGCCTCCCGGCGGGCCGCGGAGACCTATCTGGAAGCCGGGCGAATCACGGTCAATGGGCGTCCTGCCAGAGTGGGGGACCGGGCCGACCCGGAGCGAGACGACATCCGGGTGGATGGCAAGCCGCTGCCCGGACTGGACCGGCGTACTTATCTGATGCTGAATAAACCCAGGGGATATGTGACCACCCTCTCCGATGAGAAGGGGCGCAGAACGGTAGCTCAGCTGGTGTCGGGCTGCGGTGCCCGGGTGTGGCCGGTAGGACGGCTGGACCTGGATTCAGAGGGGCTGCTCATTCTGACGGATGACGGCGCTCTGACGCAAAACCTGCTTCATCCCAGCCATGAGGTGGAGAAGGAGTATCACGTCTGGGTGGAAGGCGACGTGGAGCATGCTCTGCCCATCCTTCGGGGACCGCTTTCTCTGGACGGTGTTCCACTCCACCCCGCCAAGGTGGAGGTGCTGGGAGCAGATACGCTCTCGGTGACTATTCATGAGGGGCGTAACCGCCAGGTGCGGCGGATGTGCGCAGCGGCTGGCTTGAAGGTGCGCCGGCTGCGGCGGGTGAGAGAGGGCTGCCTGACACTGGGCGATCTGAAGGTGGGATGCTGGCGGCATCTGACTAAGGCGGAACTCTCCCAGCTGCTGGAAGATCCGTCAAAAACGGAATTGTGATTTGCAGGAAAATCATATTTACTTGCAAAAAAGGATTGCTTTTCTGCCGGATTCCCGGTATCATAATACAAGCTGAAAGTTTCGCATCTGTCAGGATGCGTTTATAGGAAAATGCCCGCCGGAGAAGAGAGACCGGGGCCCGGGAGGTTGTGTCATGTCCAAGGATATTTTGTCAGTGATCCAGAGTAATATGGGCACCTTTTCCAAGGGACAAAAGCTCATTGCAAACTTTATTCTGGAGTCCTATGATAAGGCTGCCTTTATGACGGCCAGCAAATTGGGAAAGACCGTTAAGGTCAGCGAATCCACTGTGGTCCGCTTTGCCGCTGAACTGGGGTATGACGGATACCCCGCCATGCAGAAGGCTCTGCAGGAGATGATTCGCAGTAAGCTCACTTCCATTCAGCGTATTGAGGTCTCCAACGACCGAATCGGAGACCACGATATCCTGTCCATGGTAATGCAGTCGGATATCGAAAAGATCCATATGACTATGGAAGAGACGGACAGGGAGGAGTTTGCCCAGGCGGTGGATGCCATCGTCAACGCCAAGCGCATCTATATTCTGGGCGTCCGTTCGGCTGCCGCATTGGCCAGCTTTCTGGGCTTTTATTTTAACCTGATCTTCGACCATGTCACCATTGTCCATACTACCTCCATCAGCGAGGTGTTTGAGCAGCTGCTGCGTATCGGGCCGGGCGACGTGGTCATCGGCATCAGCTTCCCCCGGTATTCCCGGCGGACGGTGTCTGCCATGCAGTTTGCCCATGATCGTGGGGCCACCGCCATTGCACTGACCGACAGCGAGACTTCGCCGCTGGTGCAGTACTCCACCCACCGGCTGCTGGCAAAAAGCGATATGGCTTCTTTCGTGGACTCCCTGGTGGCGCCCCTCAGCCTGATCAACGCGCTGATCGTCTCCATCGGCCGTAAGAAGAATGAGGATCTGTCCAAGACCTTTGCGGACCTGGAGCGGATCTGGGATGAATATGACGTCTATGAAAAGGTGGAAGCGAGCCGTTGAGTGATGTGATCGTGATCGGCGGCGGTGCGGCTGGATGTATGGCCGCGCTGGCTGCTGCGGAAAAGGGTGCGTCCGTGACCCTTCTGGAGCGTAACCCGAAGCTGGGGCGCAAGCTGTACATCACGGGTAAAGGGCGCTGCAACGTGACCAACGACTGTACGGCGGCGGAAGTTTTGCAGAACGTGCCCCACAACAGCCGCTTTCTCACCAGCGCGGTGACCCGATTCCCGCCGGAGCAGGTGAAGCGCTTTTTTGAGGAGCGGGGCGTACCGCTGAAGACCGAGCGGGGAAACCGGGTGTTTCCTCAGTCCGATCATGCGGCGGATATCATCGATGCACTGCTGCTGGCGCTTCGCCGGGCACGGGTGTCCATTGTGCAGGACCGGGCCAGTGCTCTGCGTCTGGATGGAGAGACGATGCAGGGGGTGGAGGGCGAGCACGGCTTTTATCCCTGCCGTGCCGCGGTGGTGGCTACCGGCGGCGTGTCCTACCCGCTGACCGGCTCCACTGGTGATGGCTATACGCTGGCTCGGACGCTGGGACATACGGTGCTTCCTCCGAAGGCTTCTCTAGTGCCGTTGGTGGCGGAGCAGCCTTTTTGCGCCCAGATGCAGGGCCTGAGCCTGAAAAATGTAGCGATCCGGGTACGGACGGAAAAAAAGAAGACGATTTTTGCCGAACAGGGTGAACTGCTGTTCACCCATTTCGGCTTGTCCGGGCCTCTGATCCTCACAGCCTCCGCCCATATGCGGGACTATGAGAAGGAGCACTATTCCATCCTGCTGGACCTGAAACCGGCACTGGACGAGGAAAAGCTGGACAAACGGCTTCTGCGGGATCTGGAGGAGAACGCCAATCGGAACTTTCAGCATGTGCTGGAGGGCCTGGTCCCCCGGCTGATGGTACCTGTTTTGCTGGACCTGACCGGCATCCCGGGAGATGTGAAGGCAAATTCCGTTACACGTCCTCAGCGGCGCAGGCTGCTGGAGACGCTGAAATGTATCCGGATCGATATCGCCGGTCCCAGACCGGTGGAGGAGGCCATCGTCACCTCCGGCGGCGTCAAGGTCTCAGAGATCAATCCAACCACCATGGAATCCAAGAAGGTCCGGGGTGTTTTCTTTGCCGGCGAGGTGCTGGACGTGGATGCCTATACCGGAGGCTTCAACCTGCAGATTGCCTGGTCCACCGGCCGGGCGGCAGGACATGGCGCGGCGGAACTGGTGTTGGAAGAAGAAGGAGTGGAGCTGTCATGAAGCAGCACAGAAGCGTTGCCATCGACGGGCCGTCCGGGGCTGGCAAGTCTACCCTGGCCAAACGTCTGGCGGAGGCATTGGGTTATTTATATGTAGATACGGGCGCCATTTACCGTACGGTAGGTCTGCAAGCCTTCCGGACCGGGGCGGATCCGTCAGACCCGGCGGCGGTGATTCCGCTGCTGCAGGATATCCAGATTCGTCTGGCCTATGGGGAGGACGGCCTGCAGCACATGTACCTCAACGGTGAGGACGTGACGGCAGAGATTCGGCGCCACGAGATTTCTGCATACGCCTCTGGTGTTTCGGCTATCCCGGAGGTTCGGGCCTTCCTGCTGGAGCAGCAGCGCGGTCTGGCGGAGGAGCACGATGTGGTTATGGATGGCCGGGATATCGGCACTGTGGTTCTGCCTGACGCGGATGTGAAGATCTTTCTCACCGCTGCACCGGAAGCACGGGCTCGCCGCCGCTGGCTGGAGCTGAAGGAACGGGGCCAGGAGACCGCGTTTGAAACCGTGCTCCATGATGTGCTGGAGCGGGATGAGCGGGATACCAGCCGCGCGGCAGCTCCGCTGCGCCAAGCGGAGGACGCGGTGCTGGCCGATACAACGGAAAAGGATCTGGAGCAGAGTCTGGAGCTCCTGATGCATATCGTGAAGGAGCATCTGCAAGCATGAATATCATTTATTTCCTGGCGTACCTGGTCCTTTGGCCGGTATTTCGCATTTTCAAGCCTACTAAATGTATCAATAAGAAAAACTTTCCCGAGGGCGGCGCTTTGCTGTGCGCCAATCATACCCGAATGAGTGATCCCCTCTTTATAGCCTATGCGCTGGGCCTGCGGCATCAGATCCATGTGATGGCCAAGGAGGAGGTCATGCACTGGCCCGTTATCGGCTTGATCCTGAAATACGGCGGTATTTTTGGCGTTAAGCGGGGCCAGGCGGATATCGGTGCCATTAAGACCGCCATGAAGTATCTGAAGAATGGGGAACTGCTCCTGATCTTCCCGGAAGGTACCCGCCATCAGGATGGGGACATGGGAGATGCCAAGACCGGTGCAGCTATGCTGGCGGTACGTACCGGTGTGCCCATTGTACCCATTTATCTTCCGGCTGAAAAGCGCTGGTTCCGCTGGAATCAGGTAGTCATAGGCGAACCCTATCACCCGGTGGTGGCAGGGAAGCGGGCTACGCCCGAGGAATACCGGGCTATCGCAGACGAGGTAATGACACGGATTGAGGCTTTGCAGCCTCAGGCAGGCCGATGAAGCTGGAACTTGCCAAATCGGCCGGCTTCTGTTATGGAGTCCGTCGGGCGGTCCATATGGCGGAGCAGGCGGCGGGCGAGGGCGGCCCTTGTGTCATGCTGGGCCCTATCATCCATAACAGCAGTGTGATTGACTATCTGAGGGAACGGGAAATCGGCCTGATCCAGACCCCGGAAGAGGCGCAGCCCGGTGCCACTGTTATCATACGATCCCATGGAGAGGGAAAGGCGGCCTACGATGCCCTGGAAAAGCGGGGCTGCCAGCTGGTGGATACGACCTGTCCTAATGTTTCCAGGATCCATCAGATCGTTTCCCAGGCGGAAGCGGACGGCAGGCAGGTGGTCATCATCGGCATGCCGACCCATCCGGAGGTGGCGGCCATTGCCGGCTGGTGTGCCAAGCCCCTGGTATTTGAAGGGGCGGACGCTCTGTCTGAATGGCTGGACGAGGACGAAACACACCGCTCTCAGCCGGTTACTATGGTGTCCCAAACCACCTCCACACGGGCAATTTGGGATAAGTGCGTAGAAAAAGCAAAAAAAGAGTGTACAAACTTAAAAATTTTTGATACAATATGTAATGCTACGTATAAACGGCAGTCTGAGGCGCAGGCACTTGCCTCCCGTTCCGATGTTATGGTCGTCATTGGAGGGCGGGAAAGTTCCAACACCAAACGTCTGGCGGAATTGTGCGCGGCACTCTGTCCCAAGGTCGTTTGGATCGAACGGGCGGCAGAGCTGGAACCTTCCACCCTGTGTCGGAAGGCTTCTATTGGAATCACTGCGGGCGCGTCCACGCCTGAGTGGATTATAAAGGAGGTCTATGACAAAATGAGCGACGAAAACATTGAGATCGAGGAATCCTTCGCTGAAATGCTGGAGAAATCGATCAAGACTTTAAATACAGGGGAGAAGGTTACGGGCGTTGTCACTGGAATTACGCCTACTGAGATCTATGTGGATCTCGGCACCAAGCACGCCGGTTACATACCGGTGTCCGAACTGACCGACGACCCTACGGTTAAGGTCGAGGATCTGGTAAAAGTGGGCGATGAGATCGAGACTTATGTCATGCGCGTGAACGACCAGGAGGGTGTTGTCACCCTTTCCAAGAAGCGCCTTGACACTGTCAAGAGCTGGGAAGACGTGGAGCAGGCCAAGGAGGATCACACCACTGTCGAGGGCGTGGTCACCGAGGAGAACAAGGGCGGCGTGGTCGTGTCCATCAAGGGCGTGCGCGTTTTCGTGCCCGCTTCTCAGACCGGTCTGCCCCGGGATACTCCCATGAGCCAGCTGGTTAAGCAGAAGGTGCGCCTGCGCATCACCGAGGTCAACCGCGCCCGCAAGCGCGTGGTGGGCTCCATCCGCGCCGTTGAGGCCGAGGAGCGCGCCGCTAAGGCTGCCGAGGTGTGGGAGAACATCGAGGAAGGCAAGCGCTACACCGGCACCGTAAAGAGCCTGACCTCTTACGGCGCCTTTGTGGACATCGGCGGCGTGGACGGCATGGTCCACATCTCCGAGCTGTCCTGGTCCCGCATCAAGCACCCCTCCGAGGTCGTCTCCGTGGGCGACACCGTTGAGGTGTATGTCATCTCCTTCGACAAGGAGAAGAAGAAGATCTCCCTGGGCATGAAGGACCGCTCCCAGAACCCCTGGGAGGTGTTCACCGGCAAGTATCAGCCCGGTGACGTGGCCAATGTCCGCGTGGTAAAGCTGATGACCTTCGGCGCCTTTGCCGAGATCGTTCCCGGTGTGGACGGCCTGATCCACATCTCCCAGATTGCCGATCACCGCATCGACAAGCCCGGCGATGTGCTCAGCGAGGGTCAGATGGTGGATGTGAAGATCATCGACATCGACTACGACAAGGAGAAGGTCTCCCTGTCCATCCGTGCTCTGCTGGAGGGCCAGGGTGCCGACGAGGCTGACGAGGCCGAGGGTGAAAACGAGGAGTAATCGCTTTTGCGATCCCTGCCGCGGGGTTGCCTGTAGGAAACGGCGCGGTTTTTTGCTCTTTTACAGGAACAAAACAGAAATTTACTTGCAATAAGGCTGAAAAGTGTCTATAATAAACACACAAGCGAAATTCTGTTATACAAATTGGAGTTGATAGGACCAGGAGGTGGGATCGTGTTTCAGGTAGGGGACAAAATCGTTCACCCGATGCATGGTGCTGGTGTGATAGACAGCATTGTACAGAAAAAGGTAAATGGTGTGGTTCGGGAGTACTATATCCTCAAGCTTCCTGTGGGCGGTATGCTGGTCATGATCCCCACAGAGCACTGCGAGGAGATCGGCGTGCGCCCTGTGGTCAAGCAGGAGGAGGCAGACCGGGTCATTGCCGCCATACCGAGCATTGAGGTGGATATGACCCCAAACTGGAACCGGCGGTACCGGGAGAACATGCTCCGGCTGAAAAGCGGTGACTTGCTGGAGGTGGCCCGGGTCGTAAAGGGGCTGATGCTCCGGGAAGAGGAGCGGGGGCTGTCCACTGGGGAGCGGAAAATGCTCCACTCCGCCAAGCAGATCCTGATCTCAGAGATTGTCCTGTCCCAAAATGCCAGTTATGAGGATGTGGAAGCCCGCATCAATACTGCGCTGGCGTAATAAGCTTATCGTGTGGGCGGCCCGCCGCGGCCGCCCTGATTCTTACTTCAGCATTTGCAGAGGAGCCGCCGGGCTCCTTTTTTGAGGAAAGGGGAAAACAATGGCTGGATTGTTATCACGCCTGTTTGGGAAAAAAGGGGCGCCCTCTATCCGGTGTGCTGCGGTGGTACCGGCGGCAGGCAGTTCCACCCGCATGGCGGGGCGGGACAAGATCCTGCTTCCGCTGGGAGACCAGCCGGTACTGGTCCATACACTCAGAGCGCTGGAGCTGTGC
The DNA here is from genome assembly GCF_052065355.1 of Flavonifractor sp. HCP28S3_F3. NCBI lineage: Bacteria > Bacillati > Bacillota > Clostridia > Eubacteriales > Oscillospiraceae > Flavonifractor > Flavonifractor sp. HCP28S3_F3. Next base: position 39,138 of record NZ_JBQHUF010000011.1, on the reverse strand, counting down.
CCCCATATCACGGAAATTGTGGTGGTGACCCGCCGGGATCTGATCGTCCCCATTGGCCAGCTGTGCCGTGACTGCGGCTTCCAGAAAGTGACCAAGGTGATTCCCGGCGGGGAGACCCGAACCCAGTCTGTACTTAACGGCGTATCTGAGGTCAGCAAAGACGCAGAACTCATTGCGATCCATGACGGTGCCCGTCCTCTGGTTACCCAGAGCCTGTTGGACGCGGTCATTGCCCGTGCATCCCAGTGCGGTGCCGCTGCTCCCGCCGTGCCGGTAAAGGATACCATCAAGCGGGCCAAGGATGGGGTGGTATCAGCCACGCTGGACCGTTCGGAGCTTTTCGCGGTCCAAACGCCTCAGGTATTCCAGGCCGATCTGATCCGCACTGCTCTGGCCCGGGCGATGGAAGAAGGGGCTGAGCTTACCGACGACTGCGGCGCGGTGGAGCGGTTAGGTATTGGGGTGGCCCTGACTCAGGGAGATTACCGCAATTTGAAGGTGACGACGCCGGAGGATATGGCGATGGCAGAGGCACTGCTGGAATGGGAGGACGAGACATGAGAATCGGACATGGCTATGATGTACACCGGCTGACAGAGGGGCGAAAGCTCATTCTGGGCGGGGTGGATATTCCTTTTGAAAAGGGACTGCTGGGCCACTCTGATGCAGATGTGCTGACCCACGCTGTTATGGACGCGCTGCTGGGCGCAGCGGGGCTGGGAGACATCGGAAAGGCATTTCCTGATACCGACCCGGCTTACGCAGGAGCGGACAGTCTGAAGCTGCTGGATTCCGTAATGGAGATGCTGGCCCAGGCGGGATACCGGGTAGGCAACGTGGATGCCACGATTTTGGCCCAGCGGCCTAAGCTGGCGCCCCACATCGACCAGATGCGGGAGAATCTGGCCCAGCGGATGGGTGTAACCCCCGACCGGGTGAACGTGAAGGCCACCACGGAGGAAAAGCTGGGCTTTACCGGCAGCGGAGAGGGCATGGCAGCCCATGCTGTCTGTTTACTGGAAGAAGAATAAGGCGCAAAACGCTCCTCATGCACATACACTGTTGCGAGAGGAGCGTTTTCATTATGGTCTATTATCTTATCGTCTGCCGCTCCCTGACCTATGCCCAGCGGACGGCCGCCATGCTGGAGCGGGCGGGGATCACGGCCCATATTCTCCGCTCACCCAGAACCATTGACCGGGAAGGGTGCAGCCACAGTGTAAAGGTATCGGAGCGGAACCTGGCAAATGCACTGCTCATCTTAAACCGAGCGGGGCTGCAGCCTAAGCGGGTTTATCTTATAGCGGGAGATGGCAGCTATAAGGAGGTGCTGCTTTGATCTATTTGGACAGTGCGGCTACCACCATGCAGAAGCCGCCTGCGGTGGCCAGAGCTGCTGCCTATGCTGTGGGACATATGGCGTCTCCAGGCCGGGGCGGGCATCTGCCCGCCAGAAAAGCGGCGGAGACTGCTTTTGCCTGCCGTCAGGAGGCGGCAGAGCTGTTTGGGGTGGCAGAGCCGGAACGGGTGGTTTTTACCAGCAATGCCACCCACAGCCTGAATATTGCTATCCGCTCCCTGATCAAGGCTGGGGATCGCGTGGTGATCTCTGGCTGGGAGCATAACGCCGTTACCCGGCCTCTCCACGGAATCGGTGCGGAGATCGTGGCAGCCAGAGCGCCTCTGTTTGACCGGGCGGGCCAGGTTGCTGCATTTGCGCAGGCGCTGGAAGGCGGCGCTGCGGCGGTGATCTGCAATCATGTTTCCAATGTTTTTGGCTTTATCCTGCCGGTAGAGGAGATTGCGGCTCTGTGCCGGGAGCGGGGCATTCCCTTTATTTTGGATGCCTCCCAGTCAGCAGGCTGCCTTCCGGTACGGCAGGACCAACTGGAAGCGGCTTTTATTGCTATGCCAGGCCACAAAGGACTCTATGGCCCTCAGGGTATCGGCCTGTTGATCTGCGGCAGCGAGCCGGTGCCGCTGCTGGAGGGAGGAACAGGAAGCGCATCTGTGCTCCAGAGCATGCCGGATTTTCTGCCCGACCGTTTGGAGGCGGGTACTCACAATATGCTGGGTATTGCAGGCCTGCTAGCAGGTCTGCGCTATGTTCGCTCTAGAGGCACGGAGACAATTCTCCGCCGGGAACGGAGCCTGATCCGCAGCGCTGCCCACGGCCTGTCCGGACTTCCCGGTGTCCGGGTCTTTGCGGCAGACGACCCGGTGGACCAGGCGGGCGTTCTCTCTTTCCAGGTAGACGGAAAAGACTGCGAGGAGGTAGGGGAATACCTGGGCCGCCGGGGAATTGCGGTCCGAGCGGGGCTCCACTGCGCACCGGCCGCCCACCAGTCCGCCGGAACGCTGGAGAGCGGTACGGTCAGAGTCAGCGTTTCTGACTTCAATACCCCCGCGGAGATTGCTCAGTTAGTGCGGGTGGTATCCGGAGCAGTCCGCAGCTAAATACAGCGGCCAGCGGCAGAACCTAGTTCTGCTGTCGGCCGCTGCTGCTTTGTTTGTTTACAGAAAATTGATTTTCACCTTTCCCGTAATACTTGTAAAGCGACTGGGAATACAGTATAATAACTTAGTTAAAGGGAAGTGACGGCCCATACGGAGCCGGACGCGGGAGATGAGGAAATGGAAGGGATTTTATATTTGTTGCAGCAGCTCAAGGGGATGGTGACGCCGTTCAGCGTCTTTGATCTCATTGACATCCTCATCATGGCTTTTATCATTTATAAGGTCATCATGTTCATCCGGCGCACCAGCAGCGGCGCGGTGGCCAAGGGTATCCTGCTTCTGCTGGCGGCCGTTTTGGTTACCAGCGCGCTTCAACTCAATACGGTGAATTTCCTGATGGGCAAGATCGTGGAGTATGGCGCTCTTGCACTGGTCATCCTGTTTCAGCCGGAAATCCGCCGGTTTCTGGAGCAGATGGGCCGTGCCAATCTGGGTGAGGTCTTTTCCCGGGCGGAAGAGCGAGATGAGCTGGACAGTGCGATTACCCAGACAGTGGAGGCTTACACATCTCTGTCTAAGTCTAAGACTGGTGCTCTGATGGTGTTTGAGCGGAAGAACATGTTGGAGGATGCTATCAAGACAGGCACAGCGCTGGACTGCTCGGTGAGTGCAGAATTGCTCAAAAATATTTTTTGGAACAAAGCGCCCCTTCATGACGGCGCGGTCATTGTCCGGGGCGGACGGATCGTAGGCGCTGGCTGTATGCTTCCCATGTCGGGCAATGTGAATCTGTCCCGGGAGCTGGGTATGCGTCATCGTGCAGGTATTGGTGCCAGTGAGCACACCGACGCGGTAGTGGCCATCGTTTCGGAGGAGACCGGTTCCATTTCAGTGGCGGTGGGCGGCATGCTCAAGCGCCATCTTGCTCCGGAAACCCTGGAGCGTCTGCTGCGGAATGAACTGTTGCCGGAGCAGGAAGAGGCGGAGAACGCGCCTAAATTTAAGTTGGCCAACCTGTTCCGGACAGGAAAGGGGGAGAAGCAGAATGGGGAAAAAGATCACTGACAGCAGATGGTTTTATATTGTTATCTCTCTTCTGCTCGCCTTTATCCTTTGGATTTATGTGGGAAAAGAAGCAAATCCCATCAAGACCAGTACATTGAGCAATGTACAAGTGGTATATAGTGGCCTGGAAAAACTGGAGGAGCGGGGCCTGATGATTTCGGAAGGAGCAGATCAGACCGTTGCCCTTCGGATCCGTGCCCGGAGTGATGTGTGGGCTCGCTTGAATCAGGGCGAGACCACAGTGACCATTGATGTGTCGGGTATTACAGAGCCGGGAGAGCAGAACGTGACGATTACCTCCCGGAACATCAGCTATCCGCGCTCGATCACAGCCACCGATTCTATTGAACTGCAGTATACCAGCCCCGGGGCAGTGACATTTACTGTCTCCAAGTGGGCCAGCAAGGATGTGGATGTGCGAGGCGTCTTTGAGGGCAGTATTGCGGATGGCTATCAGCGGGGCGAGTTCTCCATGGCTCCGGAAAAGGTCACCGTCAGCGGTCCTCAGGAACTGGTGGAGCAGGTCGATTATGCCAGAGTGACTGTCACTCAGACCGATATGAATGCCACTTACAGTCAGGATACCGGCTATACGCTTATAGATTATGATGGAAACCCGATTTTTGCCGACGAGCTGGAGACCGAACCGGAGACGGTGCTGGTCACTCTGCCGGTGGAGAAGCTGAAGGAAGTAGAGCTGACGGTAGACATCATTCCCGGCGGCGGCGCCACAGCGGATGATGTGGAGATCGACATTGAACCCAAAACCATCATGGTGTCCGGCAGCGATGAGGATCTGGAAAATCTGGACAGCATCAGCCTGGGCGAAATCGACCTGGCGGATGTGTTTGGAAGTCTGACCCAATCCATGCCCATCCAGCTGGACAGCGTGCTTACCAATGTCAGCGGTATTACGGAGGCTAAGGTGACCGTAACAGTCAAGGGACTGACTACCAAGGTCCTCCAGGTGAGCAACATCAGCTTTATCAATAAGCCGGCCGGCTATCAGGCGGACGTAGTGACCCAGTCTTGCAGCGTACAGATTCGTGGTACGGAAGAGGCTGTGGCGGCTGTGACAGCCTCTCAGCTGAGGATTGTGGCGGATCTGTCTGCGGTAGAGCTGTCTACCGGTAATCAAACGATCCCCGTAAAGGTTTACCTGGACGGCAGCAGCGATGTGGGCGTGGTGGGAGACTATAATATTGTGGTCTCCATCACAAGAGAATAAGTAAAAGGTGATATGATGATTCAAACGGCAAAAGTGACACGGGTACTGGACAATGGTACCGCCGAGGTAGCGGTCAAGCGGCAGTCTGCCTGTGGCCACGACTGTTCCAAGTGCGGCGGCGGATGCAGTGAGCTGATGGTCAGCTCCACGGTGGCAGTCGTGGCGGCCAATCCGGTGCGGGCCATGCCTGGCGACATGGTGCGGGTGGAGTCCTCTACCGGTGGTGTGCTGAAGGCGGCGGTAGTGGTCTATCTGGTGCCCTTTATCCTGTTCTTCCTCGGATATTTCATCTGCGCAGCTGCTCATTTGGGCGGCGGCGTCAGCGCCGCTGTTGGCGGCATTGGATTTGCGGTAGGTGTATTGCTGGCGGTTTTACTGGATCGACAGGTCCGCCGGGACCGCTCCATTACCTTCTGTATCACGGCCATCAATCCTCAGGACTGATGTTCGGGTATGTGCGTCCTTACCGGGATGAACTGAAGGTGCGGGAACAGCGTGACTATGAAACGTTGTATTGCGGTCTGTGCTTGTCGCTGGGCCGGCGGCACGGATTCCTGGCACGTATGTTCCTGAACTATGATTTTACGTTTCTGGCTATGCTGCTGGACGGGGACAAGCCTGTGGCAGAACGTCATGCCTGTCCCGCCCGCCTCTGGTGCCGAAAAAAAGCCTGTGCCTGCGGCAGCGGCGTAGATGCAGCGGCAGATGCCGGTACGATCCTGGCCTACTGGAAGCTGCGGGATACTGTGGTGGACGGTACGTTTTGGAAGCGGATGGGAGCCAGGATTCTTTGCTGGCTGTTCCGGAAAAGTTATCGCCGGGCAGCGGCCAAGCGGCCAGACTTTGACCGGGCTGTACGGGAAAACCTGGAACAGCTTCAAAGGCTGGAGCAAGAGGGATGCACCTCGCTGGACCGGACGGCAGACACCTTTGCAAAGATACTGTCTGCTGCTGCTCCCCGTTCGGATAATCCCGGCAGAGACCGGGCGCTGGAACAGCTGCTCTATCATGTGGGACGCTGGATCTACCTGGTAGATGCCTGGGACGATTTGGAGGAAGACCGGCGGCGGGGCGGATATAACCCCATTTCAGCCCGTTTTCCGGGACAGGAAAAAGAAAAAATGGAGTATCTGCGCACCACTCTGCGGCATTCCCTGAATCTAGCCCGCTCCGCAGGAGCGCTTCTGGAACTGGGGTATTGGCAGGGAACCGTGGAGAATGTATTGTATCTAGGCCTTCCTGCAGTGGAAGAATTGGTCTTTACCGGCCGTTGGAAGGCCGTCAATCACAGAAACAGGAGACAGAGTACATGAGCGATCCGTATAGCGTATTGGGTGTCAAGCCGGATGCCAGCGACGAGGAGATCAAGCGCGCCTATCGTGAACTGGCTCGGAAGTACCATCCCGACAACTATCAAAACAATCCCCTGGCTGATCTGGCGGAAGAGAAGATGAAGGAGATCAACGAGGCCTATGACACCATCACCCGTATGCGCAGCGGCAGCGGGAATGCTGGAGGCTATCAGAGCCAGGGCGCATATCGGGGCGGCTATCAGCAGCAACAGCAGTATTCAGGTGCCTCCGGCAGCCTGTACTCCCAGGTCCGGCAGGCCATCAATATGGGCGACATCAGCAGGGCCGAACAGCTGCTGCGCAGTGCGCCTGCTCAGGATGCGGAGTGGCATTTTCTTTCCGGCTCCATTGCTTATCGGAAGGGCTGGCTGGACGAGGCCACACAGCATTTCCAAATGGCCTGTAATATGGATCCGTCTAATGGCGAGTACCGTCAGGCGCTGATGATGATGCGGCAGGGGGGGCATGCGTACCGCCCCTATGGCTACGGCGGCGGAATTGATACCTGCGACCTGTGCTCCGCCTGCTTGTGCATGAACTGCCTTTGCGGCGGCTGTGGCGGGTACTGAGCGATGCGCGGAAATCGTGGCAAGAGAAGCGCCTATCTGGTGGCGCTGGTAGGTTTGCTTACAGCTCTTTCAGTGGTCACACTCTATCTTTCCGCTGTAGCTCCTGCGGCACGCTTGGGCCTGACAGCAATTGCCGGACTTTTTCCTGCGGGAGCGGTCGTCTCTTCAGGGTTGGGCGCTGGATTTTTCTGCTATGGAGCCACTGGGCTTCTGGGCTTATTGCTGGTACCGGACAAGGGAAATGTAGTGCTTTACCTGCTCTTTCTGGGCCTGTGGCCTATGCTGAAAAGCCTCTTTGAGCGGCTGACCAGCCGTGTATTGGAGTGGGTGTGTAAGCTAGCCGCTTTTAATGGAATCCTGATGATCTTCTGGTTCGGATTGCGGGAACTGCTGCTGCCCTTTTTGCCTCCGGTGCTGGAGCAGGCGTGGATGGTATTTGTCGCCGGCAGCATTGCCTTTGTGATTTACGACGTTGGCTTTTCCAAATTGATTGCCTTCTATGAGGTGCGGGTGGACAGGGTCTTGCGAAAGGGGTCCTGATCTGATATACTTTTCAGAAGACTTTTTTACCCGCTGCGGAACTGATCCAACAGACATAACCAGGAACAGGGGGAACTGGCTTTGATAAAAAGTATGACAGGCTACGGAAGAGGAGAGGCTGTGCTCCACGGCCGTCCCATTACCGTAGAGGTTCGTTCCGTCAATAACCGATATCTGGACTGTACGGTAAAGCTGCCTCGGATCTATGTCTTTGCAGAAGACGCGATCAAAGCGGCGGTACAATCCCATATTTCCCGGGGCAAGGTGGATGTGTTTGTCACCATCGGGCCTTCTGAAAGCGGCGATGTGACCATTTCGGTAAACCGCCCTATGGCAGATGGCTATTATGCGGCTCTGTGCGCACTGCGGGATGCTTATGGGCTGAAGGATGACATCTCCGTTTCCATGCTCTCCCGCTTCCAGGATGTGTTCCTGGTGGAGAAGACCCAGGAGGATCTGGAGGCAGTATCAGCGGATATTTGCTCTGTGCTGGAGCTGGCATTGCAGGATTTTGACGCCATGCGCCTGCGGGAGGGTGAAAAGCTGAGTCAGGATGTTCTGGGCCGGGCGGAGACCATCGAAGTTCTGGTGACTAAGGTGGAGACCCGTTCTCCGGGCATCGTGGCCGACTACCGAGCCAGGCTGGCCGCCAAAATGGCGGAGGTGCTGCAGAATACCCAGCTGGACGAGAGCCGCATCCTCACCGAAGCTGCCATATACGCCGACAAGGTGGCGGTAGATGAGGAGACGGTTCGCCTGCGCAGTCATCTGTCCCAGTTGCGCCACCTGCTGGCTCAGGATGGGCCTGTGGGCCGGAAGCTGGACTTCCTGATTCAGGAGTTCAACCGGGAAGCCAATACCATTGGTTCCAAATGCAATGATATCGAGACCGCCGGCTATGTAGTGGACATTAAGGCCGAGATCGAAAAGATCCGGGAACAGATCCAGAACATGGAATAAGGCGGTGCGTACAGATGAAACTCATCAATATCGGCTTTGGCAATATGGTCTCTGCCGGGCGGCTCATCGCTATCGTCAGTCCTGAGTCTGCCCCTATCAAGCGCATGATCCAGGAGGCCCGTGACCGGGGCGTGCTCATTGACGCTACTTATGGACGGCGGACCCGGGCGGTGCTGATTATGGACAGTGACCATATCGTGCTCTCCGCCCTCCAGCCGGAGACGGTGGCCGGACGCCTGACCGGCAAGGAAACCGAACCGGCGGCGGAGGAAAGTGAGGAGGCATAAGCGTGAAGAAGAAAACCCGCGGACAGTTGATCGTAGTTTCCGGCCCCTCTGGTGTGGGAAAGAGCACCGTGATCTCTGAGCTTTTGAGTGAGCGGAAAGATATCTATTTTTCCGTTTCCTTTACGACCCGGCAGCCACGGGTAGGCGAGGCGGACGGGGTAAACTACAATTTTGTGAGTCGGGAAACCTTTGAGCAGATGATTGCCAACGAAGAGCTGTTGGAATATGCAGAATATGTCCATAATTATTATGGCACATCACTGAAGGTGATCCGGGAAAAGCTGGATGCCGGTGTAGATGTACTGCTGGATATTGAAGTACAGGGTGCGGCCAAGGTGCGGTCCAAATGCCCGGACGCAGTACTCATTTTCATTGTTCCGCCCTCCTTTGAGGAGCTGTCCCGCCGCCTTCACGGTCGGGCAACTGACCAGGAAGAGGTCATCCAGGGCCGTCTGCGTAAGGCCAGGGAGGAATACCAGCAGATTTGCCACTATGATTATCTCGTAGTCAATGACAAGGTGTCCGAGGCGGCGGGCGAGATTATCGCCATCCTGACCGCCGAGGGCTGCCGTACCAAGAATCGTATGAATTTTGTAGAAGGAGTCTGATCCGATATGATGCTCGAACCCCCTATGAACAAACTGCTTGAGCAGGTGCCCAGCCGCTACATGCTGGTCAATGTGGTGGCCCAGCGGGCTCGCCAGGTAGCCAGCGAGGCGGAGGATGCCGGCCTGTCTCTGGATGATAAGCCTGTGACCATCGCCATTCGTGAAGTTGCAGACGGCAAGCTGGATCTGGGGAACGAAGAAGCCTAAGATGTGTGTGTGGGAGGCAAGCGGCAGAGGTTTTTTATTCTGCCGCTTGCCTCCGCCTGTGCTTAAAGAAAAAAGCGTCGCTGGGAGGGATGTGGATGGACGGTATGACAGTGGCCAAGATCGCGTTGAGTGCCGCTACCTACGCCATCGACAAGCCCTATGACTATACCGTGCCGGAGGAGGTGCGGGGCAGCCTTAATCCTGGCATGCGGGTCATTGTACCTTTTGGTGCAGGAAACCGGCGGACAGAGGGCATCGTTTTGGCCCTGGAATCCGGTTGCGGCCCCAATCCGAAACGCAAGTCCATCCTCACTGTCCTGGATGAGGAGCCGGTGCTGGACGGAAAAGCACTCCGGCTGGCCCTCTGGATGCGGGAGCGCTGGTTTTGTACGGTGTATGACGCTGCCCGGGCCATGCTGCCCGCCGGCTTGTATTTTTCTCTTCAGGACCGCTGGAGCCTGGTCCCCGACATGGACGAGGAGACGGCCATGGCCGCTGCCGGCCGGTCGGAGCATGCCAGACGGCTGGTGGAGCTGCTCTTTGCTTGGGGCGGTCAGGCGGATGTGGGACAGATCAAAGAGGCTTTTGGCCTCAAGGATCCCAATCCCGCCCTCCGGCTGCTGCGGGACAAGGGGATCCTGACGCTGGAGACCAGCGCTTCCCGGGGCGTGGGCGACAAAACGGAAAAAGTGGCTGCCCTGGCTATTCCGCCGGAAGAGGCCATGGCCCAGATCGCCGGGAAACGGCGTTCTGCCCCACTCCAGTACGCTGTAGTGGAACTCTTGTGCGGCTTGGGCAGTGCATCTGCCAAGGAGCTGTGCTATTTTACCGGAGCTTCCAATGCAACACTGCGTTCCCTGGCTAAACGGGGGATCCTTACTCTGGAGGAGCGGGAGATCTTCCGCCGGGTGGCAGTTCCGGAGGGCGTGGAGCCGACGGAGGAGCCCCAACTGAATCAGGAGCAGCAGCAGGCCTATGAGGGACTGGATGCTTTGGCACGTTCCGGGCAGGCTGCTGCCGCCCTGCTCTACGGTGTCACCGGCAGCGGAAAGACCCAGGTTTATCTGAAATTGATTCACCGGGTGTTGGAACGAGGTGGTTCAGCTTTGGTGCTGGTGCCGGAAATTGCCCTGACCCCTCAGCTGCTGCGGCTGTTTTCCGCCCACTTTGGAGACCAGATCGCCGTGCTCCACTCCTCCCTCCGGGCAGGGGAGCGGTATGATGAGTGGAAGCGTGTTCGTGCGGGAAAGGCAAAGGTAGTGATTGGGACCCGCTCGGCTGTGTTTGCTCCTTTAAAGGACCTGCGGCTCATCATTTTGGATGAAGAGCAGGAACCTTCCTATCAATCGGAAAATGTTCCGAAATATCACGCACGAGACGTGGCAAAATACCGATGTGTCCAGCACAACGCCCTGCTGCTGCTGGGCTCCGCCACTCCTTCGGTGGAGAGCATGTACCGGGCGCAGATCGGCGCGTACCACCTGTTCACCCTGCGGCAGCGCTATAATACCCGACCATTGCCTCCGGTAGAGATCGTGGACATGAAGAAGGAGCTTCGTGCTGGTAACGGTACCGATCTCAGCAGCCAGCTAAAAGCGAGTCTGGCGGAAGCTATGGACAGGGGAGAGCAGAGCATCCTGTTTCTCAATCGCCGGGGCGCCAGCCGTATGGTGTCCTGTGGGGAGTGCGGGGAGGTGCCATCCTGTCCCCGCTGTTCAGTCCGATTGACCTATCACTCCGCCAATGGCCGGCTCATGTGTCACTACTGCGGCCACTCGGAGCCTCTGCCTGATTTTTGCCCGTCCTGCGGCGGCACGTTGAACTTCATCGGCACCGGTACACAAAAGGTGGAGGAGGAGCTGAAACAGGCTTTTCCGGACCGAGAGGTCCTGCGGATGGACACCGATACCGTCTCCGCCACCCAGACCCACGAAAAGCTGCTTAGCCGGTTTGAAAAAGAGAAGATTCCCATTCTGGTGGGCACCCAAATGGTGGCCAAGGGCCTGGACTTTGAGAACGTCACTCTGGTAGGTGTGATCTCTGCTGACCTCTCTCTGTATGTAGACGACTACCGGGCGGGGGAACGGACCTTTTCTCTGCTGACACAAGTGGTTGGCAGAGCCGGACGGGGATCCAAGGGCGGCAAGGCACTGATCCAGACCTTTACGCCGGAAAACGACGTGATCCGCACCGCTGCCCAGCAGGACTATGACGCCTTTTATGCCCATGAGATCGAACTGCGGCGGCTACGGGGCTGTCCGCCCTTTCAGGATCTATTTGTGCTCACCGCCTCTGCCAAATCAGAGGCTGCTGCCCTGCGTGCCTGTATGCGGCTGCGTCAGGCCTTGGAGGCCTGGCTGCGCAGACCGCCCCTGGACCGGCTGGAGCTGCATATCCTGGGTCCCGCGCCGGCCAGTATCGCCAAGGTCAACGACCGCTATCGATACCGGCTGACTTTATCCTGTACCAATAGCAAGCAAGTGCGCACTCTGGTGGCTGAACTGCTTCGGTGCGCCCAAGCTGACAAAGAAAATAAAGGGGTATCCGTATTCGCGGATGTCAATCCCCTGGACTAGGAGGAAGTATTATGGCACTGCGTACCATTTTGACTGATAACGATCCCGCCCTGCACAAGGTCTGCCGGCCGGTCACCAATTTTGACGGTCGCCTTCACGACCTGATCGACGACCTGAAGGAGACCTTGGCTGAGGCCAACGGTGCCGGCCTGGCCGCGCCTCAGGTGGGCATTCTCCGCCGGGTAGTCATCGTGGTGGACAACGAGGAGAATATGCTGGAGCTGGTGAATCCGGAACTCATCGCTCAGGAAGGGGAGCAGGAGGGCTTTGAGGGCTGTCTGTCTGTCCCCGGCCGCTGGGGTATCGTCAAGCGGCCTCAGAAGGCCAAAGTGCGGGCACAGGACCGGAACGGAAACTTCTTTGAAGTTGAGGGGGAGGACATTGTGGCCCGCTGCTTCTGCCATGAGTTGGAGCATCTGGACGGTCACCTGTTTACCGAGCATGCCGATCGGCTCTACACCAATGAGGAACTGGACGAGATGCTCCAGGCCCAGGAGGAGGAAGCGGAATGAGGATCCTGTTCATGGGTACACCTGATTTCGCCGTGCCTTCTCTGGAGGCTCTGGTCCAGGCGGGCCACACGGTGTGCGGCGTGTTTACCCAGCCGGATAAGCCCAAGAACCGGGGCATGAAGCTGCTGCCGCCGCCAGTAAAGGTATGTGCCCAGAGCCATGATATCCCGGTGTACCAGCCCACCAAGCTGCGGGACGGCACCGCCCTGGAGCTGATCCGGCAACTGGCGCCGGAGCTGATTGTGGTGGCGGCCTATGGCCGTATCCTGCCGGATGATATCCTGGCGGCACCGCCCCTGGGCTGTATCAATGTCCACTCGTCCCTTCTCCCGGCCTACCGGGGAGCCGCGCCCATTAACTGGGCCATCCTGAACGGTGACCAGGAGACCGGCGTGACTATTATGCACATGGCCCACGACCTGGACGCCGGCGATATCATTGCCCAGACTGCCACACCTATCGGTCCAGACGAGACAGCGCCTGAGCTTTATGGCCGGCTGGCTCAGCTTGGGGCAGAGCTGCTGCTGCATGTGGTGGACGATCTGGCTGCCGGGACCGCCGCTCGGGTTCCTCAGGAACACGAAAAAGCCACTCTGGCCCCCATGCTGTCCAAGGAGCTGTCTCCCATGGACTGGACACGAACTGCCGGTCAGCTTCATGACCAGGTCCGTGGCCTGATTCCGTGGCCCGCCGCAGTTACCACCTTGAGCGGCAACCGGTGTAAAGTGTTTTCCACTACCATCCTGGCGGAGCGGACTGACGCCGAGCCCGGAACCATTTTGCGGGCGGATAAAGCGGGTATCAATGTGGCCTGCGGAGAGGGAACCGTTCTGCGGATCGATGAGCTCCAGCCTGACGGCGGTAAGCGGATGAAGGCTGCCGATTATCTGCGGGGGCATCCCATCACCGTGTAAGAGGAGACCGTATGGAGCTGCTGTGGACTGTGCTGGTATCCGGTGCGGTAATCGCCCTGGGAATATACCTGGTTTTGCGTTGGCTGGGTGCCGCAGGTCTGCCGATTCCGTTGTATGCGCGGGCGCCGGGGTCCGTCTGCCGCCTGGTGAGCAGGGAGGAGGCGCTGAAGGTTTTCCTTTTGGCGCTGCTGTTCCGGCTGGTGATCTTTGCGGCAGTGGGACTTTTTACCTGTCTGGTGCTCTATCCGGGCTCCGGACCAGGTGCAGCCCTGTGGACCTGGGAGCGCTGGGACGCATTACATTATGTGAATCTGGCTGAGCTGGGCTACTCCGGATATATTGAGGATGGGAAGCATCTCTTTCTGGCCTTTTTTCCGCTCTACCCCTGGTTGATGCGGTTGGTTTCGCTCCTGACCGGAAATACTATGGCGGCAGGATTGCTGATTTCATTCCTCTCCTATGCCGGAGGCTGCGTCTACCTCTATAAGCTGGCGGCCTGGGAGCTGGGCGTGGGAGCCGCCCGGCGGGCGGTGCTGTTCCTGTCGATCTTTCCCTATGCGTTTTTCTTCGGCGGGATCATGACGGAAAGCTTGTTTTTTCTCACCACTGCCGCAGGTCTGTGGCACATCCGGCGGCACCGCTGGTGGCTGGCAGGAGTGATCGGCATACTGGCCGCCATGACCCGGATGCATGGGATCCTGCTCATTGGAGCTGCTGCCGCCGAACTGGTGGAGGACAGGGGGTACTTTGACTGGAAGGAGATCTTCCAGCGTCTGCCCGCGCTGCTGCTGCCGGTGCTGGGTACCCTGATTTATCTGCTGCTCAACTGGCAGGTGGGGGGCGATCCCTTTACCTTCACTGTTATGCAGGAGCATTGGAGCCAGGGATTTTGCTGGATCTCCGACACCCTGTGGTATGTACTGCAAAACGCCTTGTCTTATCCGACAGAGGTGGTGCGATATCAGCTCTGGATCCCCACAATCCTGTTGTTCCCCGTCTTTTTTGCTCTGGCTGTATACGCCAGAAAGCGGATGCGCAGCATGTATGTGCTGTACGGCTATGTCTATCTGGTGCTGAGCTACTCCCTTTCCTGGCTGCTCAGCGCCGGGCGCTATCTGTCCTGCGCACTGCCCTTTTTCCTGTTCATGGCGGCGCTGACGGAGAAGCGCCGCTGGCTCACCATCCTGGCCGCTGTGGGGATGTCCATCGGCTTTGTCATTACGCTGTATGGGTACCTGACAGGCGGACAGATTATGTGAATGGAGGCTGCTATGCCCTTTTTCTACTATTACGACCCCTACTATTGGATGATCCTGGTTCCGGCTATGCTGATCGCTCTGCTGGCTCAGATCAACGTATCCTCCACCTTTAACCGCTATTCCCGGGTGGGCAGCACCCGTGGATTTACCGGGGCCCAAGCGGCAGAGGCGGTGCTTCGCGCCCACGGCGTGTACGACGTGCGGATCGAGCGTGTGGCGGGCAGGCTCAGTGATCACTATGACCCCCGCAGCAATGTGATCCGTCTGTCCGATGCGGTCTATAACTCCACCAGCATTGCTTCGGTGGGCGTGGCCGCCCATGAGGCTGGCCATGCGGTCCAGTACGCTCAGGGCTACGGCCCCATCAAGCTGCGGACAGCTATCATTCCGGTGTGCAACATCGGTTCCCAGCTGTCCATTATTCTGATCATCCTGGGCCTGTTTCTTTACTCCCAGCCTCTTTTTGGACTGGGTGTTATCCTGTTCTCCCTGGCAGTAGTAGGCCAGATCGTGACTCTGCCGGTGGAGTTCAATGCCTCCCGCCGGGCCATTGTCAGCCTGCGGGAGACCCATCTGTTGGATGAAGAGGAGCTGCGAGGCGCGAAAAAGGTGTTGGGTGCCGCAGCCATGACCTATGTGGCCGCCCTGTTGGTGTCTCTGGCCCAGCTGCTTCGCTTCCTGCTGGCCTTCGGCGGTCGTCGGAGGGATTGATATGGGTGAGCGGATCTCAGCCCGGGGAGTAGCTCTGCGGGTCCTGACGGCCTGTGAAAAACAGGGCGCCTGGTCGGACGGATTTTTGAAGAAATCTCTTCGGTCCGCCGGGCTGGACGGCCGAGACGCTGCCCTGGCGACCCGGCTGTGCTTTGGTGTGCTCCAGAACCGGCTGCTGCTGGACCACCACCTGGGTAGATTGTCTACGGTAAAGTTGGAGAAAATGGAGCCAGCTGTCCGTAATTCCTTGCGTCTTGGTGCTTATCAAGTGCTTTTCCTTGACAGAGTTCCTGACCATGCTGCCGTCAGTGAGGCGGTAGATCTGGCGCGGGAGAACTCCAGGAATCCCCGATCCGCTGGATTGGTCAACGGTGTGCTCCGGTCTTTGGTGCGACAGAAGGACAGCTTGGAGTCCCCCAAGGACCCGGCGATTCGGTACAGCCATCCCCAGTGGCTGGGGGAAGCCTTTCGCTCCAGGCTGGGCAGGGAGGAGGCGGAACTGCTCATGGCCGCCGACAATGGGGAACCTCCCACCTGCGCTCAGGTGAATACCATCAGAGCTACCACAGAAGATGTGGCAGCTGCGCTGCAGGCGGAGGGCGTGGAGGTTACACTCCACCCCTGGCTGCCGGACTGCCTGCTTTTGTCCCACACTGGCAGCCTGGAGGAATTAACTGCTTTTCAAAAGGGGCTGTTTTACATCCAGGATGCCGCCGCCCGGCTGGCGGTACTGGCCGCCGCACCCCGTCCCGGCATAAAGGTGCTGGATGCTTGTGCTGCGCCAGGTGGGAAATCCTTTGCTGCTGCTATTGCCATGGGCGGACAGGGGAGTGTGCTCTCCTGTGACATCCACCCACATAAAATTGAGTTGATCCGGGCCGGTGCCAAACGCTTGGGTCTTGACTGTATTTCAGCAGAGCTGCTGGACGGCAAGGACTGTAAGGGTGAACTCCTTGACGGGTTTGACTTGGTGATTGCGGATGTTCCCTGCTCCGGTCTGGGTATCATCCGTAAAAAGCCGGATATCCGCTATAAAGATCCCAAGCCGTTGGAGGGGCTGCCGCGCGTGCAGAGTGCCATTCTGGATAACGTAGCCCGCTATGTGAGACCTGGCGGAGCGCTGCTGTATGCCACATGTACCTTGTTGGAACGGGAAAACGAGGATGTCGTTAGAACGTTTTTAGGCAAGCGAAAAGACTTTACATTAGAGAGAGCGGAAGTTCCCGGCGACTTTGAGGGTGCGGATACGGGCATGGTGACCTGTTGGCCCCATCGCCATAATACTGACGGGTTCTTTTTTGCGAAGCTGAGGAGGCTCCCATGACTGATCTGAAATCCATGAACCTGGCGGAGATGACCGCTTTTTTTAAAGAGCTGGGGGAGCCGGCGTTTCGGGCTAAGCAGGTCTTTCAGTGGCTTCACAGGGGGGCACGCTCTTTTGATGAGATGACCAACCTGTCCAAAGCCCTGCGGGAAAAGCTGAAGGACAGCTGTATTCTCTGCCCGCCGGAGGTAGAGCGGAAGCAGGTCTCTGCCCTGGACGGTACAATAAAGTATCTGTGGCGGCTGGGTGACGGAAACTGCATCGAAACTGTTTTGATGCAGTATCATCATGGGAATACTGTATGCATATCCTCCCAGGTGGGCTGCCGTATGGGCTGTGCCTTCTGCGCCTCCACGTTGAGCGGTAAGGTGCGGGATTTGACTCCGGCAGAGATGCTGGACCAGGTCCTTTTTACCCAGCTGGATTCCGGGCTGCCTATCAGCAATATTGTGCTTATGGGCATTGGAGAACCGCTGGACAATTTTGATACGGTGCTGCGGTTCCTGGAGTTGGTCAACAGCCCGGAGGGACTGAACATCGGCATGCGCCATATCTCCCTGTCCACCTGTGGCCTCACTGAAAAAATTGACAAACTGGCGGAACATCAGTTACAATTAACATTATCCGTGTCGCTTCATGCCCCCGACGATGAGACCCGCAGCAAAATCATGCCGGTGAATCGCTCTGTGGGTGTGGAGAACCTGTTTGAGACATGTCGGCGCTATTTTGAAAAGACAGGCCGGCGGATCTCCTATGAGTATGCCATGATCGACGGTGTCAATGATGCGGACTGGCAGGCTGATCTGTTGGCCCGCCATTTGAAGGGGACACCGGGGCATGTCAATTTGATTCCTTTGAACGATGTGGCGGAAAGCCCGCTGAAGCCCAGCCGCCGGGTAGCGGCTTTTCAGAAGCGGCTGGAGCAGCAGGGAATTACCGCCACTGTGCGCAGAAAGCTGGGCGGAGATATCGACGCCTCCTGCGGACAGCTCCGCCGCAAACGCATGCAGGAGCAGAATGTTGATTCAGACTGACGGGGCTCCCTGTCCGGCCGTGCGGGACGGGGAAGCGGCTATGCAATTTTCGTACGGGAAAGAGGCTGATTCACAATGATACATGCATGGGGCGTGACCGATAAAGGTGCGATCCGCACGCAAAATCAGGACGGATATTACTTAGACGTGCCTTCAGAGCATCTGGCCGTAGGTGTGGTGTGCGATGGTATGGGCGGTGCAAAGGCTGGCAATATTGCCAGCCTGATCGCGGTAGAGACCTTTGTGGACACCCTGCAGAATATGGGACCGGAAGACGAGGCTGGTCCGCCGGCGGTACTGAGTCAGGCGGCGGCAACAGCAAACTCCGCCGTGTTCCATCGGGCTTGTACAGACCCCGATTGCCGGGGCATGGGTACCACCATGGTGGCGGTGCTTATTGTAGAGAACGTGGCATATCTGCTGAATATCGGCGACAGCCGGGCGTACCATATCAATGAGGGCGGCATTACTCGCTTGACCCGCGACCACTCTGTGGTAGAGGATATGGTGGCTCGGGGTGATATCACGCCGGAGGAGGCACGGACCCATCCACGGAAGAATCTGATTACCCGTGCGCTGGGTGCGGAGGAGCAGATCCGGGCGGATCTGTATGAGAAGCAGCTGGTACCCGGCGACTATCTCCTGCTCTGTTCCGACGGACTGAGCAATATTGTGACCGATCAGGAGATCCTGTATGAGGTCATCCACGGCGGAGAGGCGGCGGAATGCTGCCAGCGGCTGCTGGATATCACGCTGTCCAGAGGCGCGCCGGACAATGTTACGGCCGTCCTCTTCCAGATCGTTTAAAAGGGGGTAATGAACTATGGATCAGTACATAGGGAAATTACTCGACAACCGATATGAAATCCTGGAGCGCATCGGCATCGGTGGTATGGCGGTGGTATTCAAAGGCAGAGATCACCGGCTCAACCGCCTGGTAGCTATCAAGATCCTGAAAGAGGAGCTAGCTCAGGATGCGGAGTTCCGCCGCCGGTTCCACGATGAGTCCCAGGCTGTGGCTATGCTCTCCCATCCCAATATCATGGCCGTGTACGACGTGTCCCACACGCCGGAGCTGGATTATATTGTAATGGAACTGCTGGACGGCATTACCCTGAAGCAGTACATGCAGAAGAAGGGCGGCAAGCTGGCCTGGCGGGAGGCGCTCCATTTCATTACCCAGATCATGAAGGCTCTGTCCCATGCGCACAGCCGTGGAATCATTCACCGGGACATTAAGCCCCATAATGTGATGGTTCTGCGGGATGGCAGTCTGAAGGTGGCTGATTTCGGCATCGCCCGGCTTACCTCTGCTGCCCAGGCTACTTTGACCCAGGAGGCTTTAGGCTCCGTTCACTATATTTCGCCCGAGCAGGCACGAGGCAGCCATATTGATGCCCGCAGCGACATCTATTCCGCCGGTGTAGTGCTCTACGAAATGATTACCGGGCGGCTGCCTTACGAGGGCGATTCCCCTGTGGCTGTAGCTATCCAGCACATCAATTCCATCCCGCTCTCACCCCGGGAGATCGACCCGGAGATTCCGGAAGCTCTGGAGGCCATCACTATGAAGGCCATGGCTTCCGACGTGAATCAGCGTTATATCTCCGCCGACGCCATGCTGGCTGACCTGGAAGAATTCCGTAAGAACCCCAGCATCAATTTTGACTATACTTCAGCGGACTTACTGGTGACGGATGGGGACGAGCCCACTCAGGTGCTGGGCGCCAATACTCCCCACAGTGTACGTCCTCAGCCGGCGCATACCGCCAAATATGTCTCCGAGGAGGCGGAGCCCCGTCCGCGCAAGCGGCAGAGCAGGCCGGAGCGGGACGATGACTACGACGATTACTCCGACCATGGCAGCAAACTGCCCATTATCCTGGCCATTGCGGCTGTTGCCATCTTTTTGGTAGGTATCGGCGTATTCCTGTTTGTCTCTTTCTTCAGCGGCCTCGGTGTTACCGGTGATACGACCTACAGCGTGCCCAACCTCTATAATAAGACCATTGAAGAGGCACAGGCCATGAATGAAGTGATAGAGGCCCAGTTCCAGATCGTACAGGGCAACACGGTGGCCAGCGACCTGCCTGAGGGGTATATCGTCAACCAGACACCGAAGAACGGGCTCAACGCCTCTGCCGGCGCCACTATTACGGTAGATATCAGCGACGGCAGCCTGGCTGATGAGGAAGGGGAAGAGATGCCGGACGTGGAGAACCTGGACTACCGCATCGCGGTAAGCCGTCTGGCAAAGCTGGGCTTCTCCGAAGCTGCCGGGAACCTGACTATCCGGCGGGAAAATGACGATGATGTAAACAAGGACTATGTGATCTCTCAGGATCCTGCGCCTAAGACGCCTCTGGACGAGGTGGAGAGTGTGGAACTGGTGGTCAGCGATGGAAAGAAGACCGAAATGGTCACTGTAATCACCTTCGTTGGTATGACCGAGGAAGAGGCGCGGCAGAAGGCCGAGGAAAATCTGGAGCTGGTGGTGTCCAGCGTCACTGAGGAGTACAGTGATAAGGAACCCGGCATCATTACCTGGCAAAGTATCGACAACGGCGTTTCAGTGGAGAAGGGTTCTTCCATCAGTTTCCGGGTGAGCAAGGGACCTGATCCCAACGCAACCACAGAGCCCACAACCACACCCACTCCCGAGACCAGCAGCACTCCTGCACCCACTCCGGGCGGCGGTACAGCAACAGAAAACACCATTTCTGTCCGCGTGGATCTCCCTCGGGATAGTCGGGAGTCTGTACAGGTGGTAGTCGCTGTAGACGGAGAGGTACAGTACGACGACGTAGTAGAGACTCAAATGCAGATGGTGATGGTTCAGCTGAAAGGCAGCGGGACCCAGAATGTCACCGTGTATTTTGACGGGGCCGAGGCCTGGAGCAGGGCCGTAAATTTCAACTGATATGGAAGGCGTCATTTTAAAAGCCCTTAGCGGCTTCTACTATGTAGACAGCGGAGACGGACACTTGGTCGCCTGCCGGGGCCGGGGCAAGTTCCGCCACCAGAAGCTGACTCCGCTGGTAGGAGACCGGGTGTCCTTTACGCCTCTGGAGGGAGAGAGCGGCATTCTGGATGCGATCCTCCCCAGAAAGAATCAATTTCAGCGCCCCGCGGTAGCCAACATCGACCAACTGGTGGTGGTTGCCTCCGGGGCCATCCCAGTGACTGATCCGTTTCTCATTGACCGGGTGGTCTCCATCGCCGAAGGACGGGACTGCGACAGTATTATCGTCCTGAACAAGTGTGACCTGGACGTGGCGGAGGAATTGTATCAGACCTACGTACAGGCAGGTTTTACCACTCTGCGGGTGAGCGCGGAGACGGGAGAAGGCATCGCGGAACTGAGCCGCCTGATAGCTGGAAAGGTGTCAGCCTTTACGGGGAATTCTGGCGTTGGGAAATCCAGCATTCTGAATGCTCTCCAGCCGGATTTCCGTATCCAGGTGGGAGAGGTATCGGATAAACTGGGGCGTGGCAGGCATACCACTCGACATGTGGAGCTTTTCCGGCTGGACAATGGTGCCATTGTGGCGGATACGCCCGGATTCTCCTCCTTCGATACCGAGGAGATGGAGCTGCGTCGGCCGGAAGAACTGGAGCACACCTTTCGTGAGTTTGAGCCCTATCTGGGTAAGTGTCGGTTTACCGGATGCGCCCATGTAAAGGAAAAAGGCTGTGCAGTTCTTGAAGCGGTTAAGGCCGGCCTGATTCCCAAGAGCCGTCACGCCAGCTATGTGCGGCTGTATGAACAGGCAAAGGAAGTGCCGGAATGGCAGCGGAAATGAAACAGGGACTGATTATAGGGGCGGCGCCGTGGAAGAACGGCGCCTTCCTGAAGCCTTACCTGGAGAAAGGACACTGGACTGTGTTCTGCGCCGATGGTGGCTATGCCAACGCATGTGCTGCCGGTCTGGAACCGGATTTTCTGATCGGAGATTGGGATTCCGGCGACCGCCCGGAGCTGGATGTGCCCTGCGTAACTTTGCCGGTGGAGAAGGATATGACGGACCTTCAGGCGGCTATGGACCAGGCCTTGTCCATGGGGATCTCCCGGCTGCTGCTTTGCGGTTGTACCGGCGGGCGGCTGGATCACACAGCCTCCAACCTGCTTTTGCTGGAGTGGCTGGCGGACCGCGGCGGGGACGGCATGATCGTGGACGAGGACAATGAGGTGCGCCTGCTATCTCCTGGCACGTTCCAGATCGAGGATGAGCCCCATTACCACTATCTCTCTCTGGTGCCGCTGGATCGAAGGGTATCCGGCGTTACACTGAAGGGAATGAAATACCCGCTTCAGCAGGCGGAGTTGGTCCGGGGCGATACCCTGTCGGTCAGCAATGAGCCCGGACATCAGATGATGGAGATCACCATTTCTCATGGCCGGGCGCTGTTAATCCGGAGCCAGCGGGAAGAAAAAATCTGATATTGAACACAAAAGCCGCTCCCTGCGTATACTGGGTCAGAACCAGTGAAAGGGGGGCGGCTTTTATGACGTCAAAAGGCAGAAAGAGACTAAGCGCAACGGCGGTCTGCGCAGCGGGAGCGATCCTGCTGTTCCATCCGCTCTGCCTGGCCGCCTTCGGCGCAGGCGCCTGGGCGGGCTACCGGGGCAAGGACTGGCTCGAACGAATTTTGCGTGATAGGGAGGCAATGGGATGAAGATCGTGGTGGTAAAATCTCCAAAAGCCCTGCGAGGGATTCTGAAGACCATTTTCGGCATCCGCGGGTGAGGCATACCGGACCCTTCTTGGACATATAGTCTGGTAGCAAGACTGTATCAGACCATACAAGGAGTGGAACAATATGGAGCTGGAACTGGAACTGGAACTGGAACGAACCGAGCTGAACGGCTGTGACACCATACTGGAGACCACGGTTTGCCGTGAAGAGACTTTAGAGGCCATCGTGCCGGACGCCTGCCCGGACATTCTGCGGATCTGTGACGTAGAGGGAACGGTGTGCCTGGCGGGGAAGGAGCCCCAGGAGGGGCGGGTGGAGCTGTCCGGCACGGTGCGGGCGGTCTTGCTTTACTGCCCTGACGGTGGGGAGGGTCTGCGGCGTATGGAGGTATCTCTGCCGTTTACCTGTACCGCCGACGCGCCATCCATCACGCCTGCCTGTCTGGTGACTGCCCTGCCCAGGGTGCAGTCCGCAGATGCCAGGCTGCTGAACCCAAGAAAGGTGCTGGTGCGAGTCAGCCTGGCGGCGGATATTCAGGTGTTCTGCCCTGTCAGCATGTCCGTGTGCAGCGGTGTGCCAGACCGGGAGCGCTTCGGTGTGGAGCAACTGTCTGAACAGTATGATGCTTATGCCACAGTCTGTGTGCAGGAAAAAAGCTTTACATTCTCAGATGATCTGACTCTTTCCAGCGGGAAGCCGGAGGCGGAGGAACTGCTGAAGAGCCGGGCTTATGTCCACTGCAGCGAGGCCAAGGTAATCGGAAATAAGTTGATTTTTAAGGGAGACACCCAGCTTCAGCTGCTCTGCCGGGGCGGGGACGGTGGTTTGTTCACCGCAGAATTTGAACTGCCGTTCTCCCAGATCATGGAGGTCAGCGGAGCAGGAGAGGATGCCAGCTGTGACGTGCGGGTGATCCTGACCGACCTGGACTGCACCATGGACGGGGGAGATGGGCGGATGTTCAGCGTCTCTCTGGGATTGTTGGCCCAGGCGGTGATTCGGGAAGGCCGGACTGTGCATATGCTGACCGATGCATACTCCACCCTGTATCCCATGACCGCCGAGCACAGGGATTACACCCTGGACCGCCTGATGGACAAGGGAGAGAAAGAGATCACCGTTCGGGAGGTGTTGGAGACGGGGGCGCTGCTGAAAGATGCTGCCGATGCTTATGCCAGTGTCGGTGCCCTCACCCAGAGCAGGGATGGAGAGCGGGTGACCGTTACCGCGCAGATCAATGTCACTGCCCTTTACCAGACGGATGAGGGAGATATGGGATCGGTCACCCGGACTCTTCCGGTGTCCTGTACTTTGGAACTGCCTGAATATGCCCGGTGCAGCTGTGACTGTTCCTGCACAGCTCCGGTATTTGCGGCGGCAGCCGCCGGTGGGCTGGAGGTGCGCTTCCCGGTGAGCTTCCGCTACATGGCTGTGGCGTCCCGCACCGTGCCGGGGATCTGCGGCATCACCATGGAGGAGACGGAGCCCCTGGACCACAGCCAGCGCCCATCCATTGTGCTGCGCATGGTGGGGCCGGGAGAACGGCTGTGGGATATCGCCAAGTCCTACGGCACCACAGCGGGGGATATCGTTCAGGCCAACGGTTTGGAAGAGGATATGCCGGTGGGGGGCAGACTGCTGCTCATTCCGCGGAAGCGCTGAGATCACAAAGGGACCTCCGGGCATTTGCCCGGAGGTCCCTTTTGACTTTTGACCATGCGGACGCATATTTTATGGCTTATCCCCATACCTATGTAGAGAAAACGACCGGCTTACGGGGCCGAAGGAGGAATTGCCAGTGGAACAACGCAAGCTCTATGAGGATATCGCCCTGCGTACCGAGGGGGATATCTATATCGGCGTGGTGGGGCCGGTGCGGACGGGAAAATCCACATTTATCAAACGATTCATGGAGACCATGGTCATCCCCAGCATCGATAATGTGTACCGGAAGGAGCGGGCCAGAGACGAACTGCCTCAAAGCGGCTCCGGCCGTACCGTGATGACTGCGGAGCCCAAGTTCGTCCCGGAGGAAGCAGTCCGGATCGACATGGAGAACGGAGCCTCCTTTTCCGTTCGGCTCATCGACTGTGTAGGCTACCTGGTACCGGGCGCCGTAGGCGCTATGGAGGACGACGCGCCCCGCATGGTCACTACCCCCTGGTTCGACTACGAGATCCCCATGACGGAGGCTGCTGAGATCGGTACCCGGAAGGTGATCGCCGAGCACTCCACCATCGGCATCGTGGTCACCACTGACGGTACCATCACTGACATCCCCCGGGAGGACTACCTGGAGGCGGAGGAGCGGGTGATTCAGGAGCTGAAGGAGCTGGGAAAGCCCTTCCTGGTGGTGCTCAACTCCGCCTATCCGGACTCTGACCGGGCCAAGGCCATCCGGGCCGACCTGGCTTCCCGATACGATGTGACAGTGGTGTGCGCCGACTGTCTCCAGCTGGACGAGGAAGCGGTGACCCAGATCATCAAGGGGGTTCTTTATGAGTTCCCGGTGAAGGAGCTGGACCTGTTCCTGCCCCCTTGGGTGGATGCCCTGCCCTATGACCATCCCATTAAGAACGGTCTGTACACCGCTATCCGTGAGGGAGCGGCTGGCATGCGCCGGATCCGGGACGTGGAGAAGACCGTGGAGACCATCGGCAGCTGTGATTGTGTAAGCAGCGCCGTTATCACCTCCATCAGTCTGGGGACCGGATTGTCCGCCGCCCGCCTGGATCTGCCCCGGGAACTGTTTTATGATACCCTGTCTCAACAGTCTGGGTTTACGGTACATGACGATGGGGACCTGTTGGAGCTGCTGAGCCAGCTCTCCCACGTGAAGTCGGAGTATGACAAGGTGGCCGGCGCGTTGGAGGAGGTCAAGGCCACCGGTTACGGCATTGTGGTGCCCAGCACCGATGAACTGGTGTTGGAAGAGCCGGAGATCGTCAAGCAGGGAGGACGCTACGGCGTGCGTCTGAAGGCTTCGGCGCCCTCCATCCACATGATCCGGGCGGACATCGAGACCGAGGTATCTCCCATTGTGGGCAATGAAAAGCAGAGCGAGGAGATGGTCAATTTCCTGCTCCAGGAGTTTGAGGGGGATACCAAGGCTATCTGGCAGTCCAACATTTTCGGAAAGTCCTTCCACGAACTGGTCAGTGAGGATCTGAACGGCAAGCTCAAGCGGATGCCGGACGACGCGCGTGCAAAATTGCAGGAGACCTTACAGCGCATCATCAACGAGGGTTCCGGCGGCCTGATCTGTATTATCCTGTAAAAAAAGAAATGGACGCTGCTTGAGCAGCGTCCATTTTTTACTTAAATAGTGGGAAGGGTCACACTTCCCGCCCCATCAGGATTTTCTCCGCTGTAATAGGAAGGGAACGCACCCGCACGCCGGTGGCATTGTATATGGCGTGGGCAATAGCAGGGGAGGGCGTGTTGATGACTACCTCACCGATAGACTTGGCGCCGAAGGGACCGTTGGGCTCATAGCTCTCCTCAAAGTCCACCCGGATCTCGGGCAGATCAGTGCGGCAGGGGATCTTGTAGGTCATGAAGGTGGAGTTGACCATCTGACCTTTGGGATCGTAGTTGACGTCCTCCAGCAAAGCCATGCCGATGCCCTGAGCAATACCGCCCTCGGCCTGTACCCGGGCCAGATTCTTGTTGACTACGGTTCCGCAGTCCACTACGCCAACGTAGTCCACCACCTTGCTTTCGCCGGTCTCCAGATCCACCTCTACCTCGGCAAAGCCGACCATGAAGGGGGGAGGAGAGGTGGGGCTGCAGTGGCTGGCGGTGGCGGTGAGCCACTGCGTGCCTTCGCCCACCACCAAAGCCTGGGCCAACTGGTTCAGGGTGATAGAGGTTTCGGGGTTTGTGCGGTCATACACCTTGTCGCCGTCAAACTCCGCCCGCTCGGGGTGGATGTTCAAGCGGCGTGCTCCTTCGGCGGCAATTTTTTCGCTCAGCTCGGTGCAGGCCTTTACCACTGCCGTTCCTGTAACATAGGTGGTACTGGAGGCGTAGGAGCCGGTATCAAAGGGGGAGTGGTCGGTATCCACCCCGTCCACGGTGATGCGTTCCATGGGGCAGTTGAGGATCTCAGCGGCCATCTGGGCCAGAATGGTATCGCAGCCGGTACCCATGTCGGTGGCGCCGATCATCAGGGTGTAGTAGCCGTCATCGTTGAGCTTGATGGTCACTGAGGCGGTGTCGACAGCAGAGATACCGGAGCCCTGCATGGTCACCGCCATACCCAGCCCCCGTACCCGGTGGTCATCCACCTTGACACAGGGGTATTTCTCCTTCCAGCCGATCATCTCCATGCCGCGTGCGATGCACTGGGGCAGGGAACAGCTGGTGAGGGGCTCATCATAATAGGCGGGCATTTTCTCTCCCACGTGGGGCAGGTTCATAAGCCGCAGTTGGGCCGGATCCATATTCAGCTTCTCCGACAGCTCGTTGATGGCGGATTCCATGGCAAAGCAGCCCTGAGTGGCGCCGTAGCCGCGGAAGGCGCCGGCGGCCATGGTGTTGGTATACACCACTTCCCAGGAGAAACGGAAATCAGCCTGCCGGGCATAGAGCGGGATGCTCTTGTGACCCACCAGACCGATGGTGGTGGAGGCGTGCTCACCGTAGGCGCCGGCGTTGGACAAGGCATGCATGTCCACCGCCTTGATGGTACCGTCCTTCATAGCACCCACCTTGACATGAACCCGCATCTGGTGGCGGCTGTTGGAGGCCTGGAAGGATTCCTTCCGGGTGTACACAATTTTGGCGGGCTTGCCAGTGCGCAGGGTGACCAGAGCGGGGAAGAGTTCGCTGACCAGGGTCTGCTTGGCGCCAAAGCCGCCGCCGATCCGAGGCTTCACAACACGCACCATGCTCTTAGGCAGGCCCAGAGCGTGGGCGATGGTACGGCGACAATGGAAGGGTACCTGGGTGGAGGAAACCACGTTGAGCCTCCGGTTATGGTCCAGGTAAGTATAGGTGCGGAAGGTCTCCATCATAGCCTGGGCGTTGGCCTTGGTGTAGTAGATGCCCTCCACCACTACATCGCAGGCAGCCATCGCGGCCTCCACGTCGCCGCAGGCGTCACAGCCGCTGGACACCAGATTGCGTTTGGGATCGCCGCCGATGTCGAAGTGGTGGAAGTAGTCCTCCTCCGGGTGGATCACCGTTGGGTTGTCCAGAGCCTGCTCAAAGTCCAGCACCGGCTCCAGCAGGTCGTACTTTACCTGGATCATCCGCATGGCCTTGGCCACGCAATCCTTGTCACGGCCGGCTACGATGGCAACAGGGTCACCCACATAGCGGACGGTACGCTCCAGGATATAGCGGTCGTAGGGAGAGGGCTCCGGGTAGGACTGGCCAGCCAGGGTATAGCGGATCTGGGGTACATCCTCCCAGGTCAGGATGCAGGCGATGCCGGGTACCCGGCTGGCAGCATCCTTGCGGATTGACCTGATGCGGGCAAAGGCGTGGGGACTGCGCAGCACCTGCACCACCAGGCAGTCGCGGGGCACCATGTCCTCTGTATATACGCCCTTTCCGCCGGTGAGAGCGGCACCGTCCAGTTTGGGAATGGGCTGATTGACAAATTTCAGATTCATACCTGCCCCTCCTTTTCCCAGGGCTTATCATGGAGCCAGGCCCGCAGGGCGCGGGTCTGTCCGGCGTAGCCGGAGCAGCGGCACAGGTTACCTGCCAGATAGTTGGAGATTTCCTCCTCGGTGGGGTCAGTGAGCTCCCGCCGCATGGCCAGCACAGCCATGATAAAACCGGGGCTGCAGTAGCCGCACTGCTCAGCGCCCTGAGCGGTCATATAGCGGCCAAAGGAAGCGGCCTCGTCCTTTACGCCCTCCAAGGTGGTAACATTTTTGCCGTCGGCCCGGGCTGCCGGGTAGGAGCAGGACAGTACCGGCTTGCCCTCCACCCATACGGTACACAAGCCGCAGTTGCTGGTGTCGCAGCCCCGCTTCACGCTGACATAGCCGTACTTGCGCAGAAACTCCAGCAGCATCATATCGTTGGGGATATGCTTGTTGTACAGCATCCCGTTGACAGTGATCTTGACTTTCATCCCTTGTTCTCCTCCATGCACTGCTCAGCCGCCCGGCGTACCAGAACGGCGGCCAGCTTCCTGCGGTAGTCGGCGCCCGCCCGCAGGTCGGTGCCGTAGGTCAACTCCTCGGCGGCAGCCTGTCCGGCGGCGGCAGCGCCCAGCCCATCGTTCAGACAACGGGCGGCTTCCTCCGAGCGCACGGCACGGGCAGGGCGGGCTCCCACCGACACAGTCCACTGACCATCCAGGCAGCTTACGGCAGCAGCCAGGGTGGGGAAGTCGGTGGAGGAGCGGCGGACGCTCTGGTAGGCGGCACGGCGGCCGTCATCTTTGATGCGTACCTTCAGCAGAATGTCATCAAAAGAGATGGGTGCGTCCATGAACTGGGCCAGAGGCATCTCACCGCCCCGGTAGAGTACTACGGTGGCGTCAAGAGCCAGCAGAGCGCAGGTCAGGTCGGAAAAGCCGAACCGGGAAAAGACCGAGCCGCCCACAGTGGCACAGTTACGGAAGGGAACGCCCACGATGTGGGAGACGCTTTTTCCCAGAATGCCGTCAAAGCGGGACGTGACGGCGGGGTGGGTTTCCAGCTGATGGAGGGTGACCGACGCCCCCAGCTCCAACCAGCCATCCTTTACCTCGATCTGATCCAGCCCAAGCCGGGTCAGGTCGATGGCCCAGCGGATACGACGGCGGCCCATTTTCAGCCAGCAGCAGCCGCCCAGTACGGCACTGTTGCGGCAATCCCGCTGGAGCAGCTCATTAGCTTCTTCCAGGGATTCTGGGAACACATAGCTCTTTATGGTATACAAATTTTTCGAACCTCCCCCACAATGCGCGGGTATTCTTCTTTTTTAGCGGAAATATTATATCTGCTTTCTGGAAAAAAGTACAGATTAAAATCGTTCATCCAGAAACGCTTCCAGCGCAAGACGATCCAACAGGTGCAGGCTCTTATAGCCGGTTTTTACCCACCCTTTTCGATCAAAGTCACTCAGAACCCGGCTAACTGTGACACGGCTTACTCCCACGGAGGCACCGATCTCCTCGTGGGTACAGCGCAGCCGTCCGTCGGCTTCCGGGATCAGGGACAGCAGATGCCTGGCGATCCGCTTGTCCGCCTGAAGAAATTCACCGTCCACATGCTCCGAGAGCATGCGTACCCGGCGAGCCAGATCTTCCAGCATAGCGATAGCCAAACCAGGGTGAGCCGCGAATACTTGCTCCAACCGCTGACGGTCTACCGCCACCAGTTCGCACCTCGTCACTGCCATGGCGGAAGAGACCCGGGGCTGCTGGTCAAAAAATGCAGCCTCGCCAATCAGTTCTCCTGCGTGAGGTAGGGTGAGGATTCGCTCGTCTCCTTCGGGCGAACTGATAAAGCATTTTACTGTACCTGATACAATGTAGTAAAAGCATTCCGCCCGGGTGTCCTGTAAGTAGATCAGCTGTCCGGGCTCCTTGTGCTGGATCGGCTGGCCATCCGCCAGCGGGGTCCAGATATTGCGCAGCATGGCCTTCGCCTCCCACAATAATTGTAGCATGGTTTACATTCTTTTGACAACCCCCTGTGATATCATGCTCTCAACTAAAAAAGAAGGAGGCACCCAACCATGGGAATGACCATGACGCAGAAGATCCTGGCCAAGCACGCCGGCCTGGACCACGTTGTACCCGGCCAACTGGTGGAGGCCAAGCTGGATCTGGTGTTGGGCAACGATATTACCGCTCCGGTGGCAATTACGGAATTTAACAAGGCTGGGCTGACCCAGGTATTTGATAAGGATAAGATCGCCCTGGTGCTGGATCACTCCACGCCCTGCAAGGATATCAAATCCGCTCAGCTGTGCGCTCAGGCCAGAGAGTTTGCCAAGCGCTTCAGCATCACCCACTTCTATGATGTAGGCTGCATGGGCGTGGAGCACGCTCTGCTGCCGGAAAAGGGCCTGACTGCTCCTGGCGAGTGCATGATCGGCGCAGACTCCCATACCTGTACTTACGGCGCAGTGGGCATGTTCTCCACCGGCGTGGGTTCTACCGATATGGCCGCCGGTATGGCCACCGGCCTTGCCTGGTTCAAGGTGCCTGCTGCCATCAAGGTTACCCTTACCGGCAAGCTCCAGCCCTGCGTGTCCGGCAAGGACGTGATCCTCCATCTGATCGGTCAAATCGGCGTGGACGGTGCTCTGTACAAATCCCTGGAGTTTGCCGGGGAAGGGGTGGGGGAGCTGTCCATGGATGACCGCTTCACCATCGCCAACATGGCCATCGAGGCGGGTGCTAAGAATGGCATCTTCCCGGTGGATGACAAGACCCGTGCCTATCTGGATGGCCGGGTGAACCGCCCCTGGGAGGCTGTGGAGGCCGATCCCGACGCAGAGTATGACAGCGAGGTGGTCATCGACCTGAACACCCTCCAGCCCACGGTGGCCCTGCCCCATCTGCCTTCCAATACCCGTACCATCGACCAGGTAGAGGGTACCCATATTGACCAGGTGGTCATCGGCTCCTGCACCAACGGACGTCTGGAGGACCTGCGGCAGGCCGCGGCTATCCTGAAGGGCCGGAAGGTAGCCGACAATGTACGGTGCATCGTCATTCCTGCCACCCAGCAGATTACGCTGGACGCCATGGCAGAGGGCTTGATCCAGATCTTCATCGAGGCGGGCTGCGCCGTGTCCACCCCCACCTGTGGCCCCTGCCTGGGCGGCCATATGGGCGTGCTCTCCGATAACGAGCGGGCCATTTCTACCACCAACCGCAATTTCGTGGGCCGCATGGGCCCCGTGTCCTCCGAGATCATCCTGGCCAATCCCGCCGTTGCCGCTGCCTCCGCTGTGGCAGGCTGCGTGGCCGATCCCCGGAAGCTGTAAGGGAGGTTTTAGGCATGAAAGTTTATAAATACGGCGACAACGTGGATACCGACGTGATCATCCCCGCCCGGTATCTCAATGCCCCCGACGAGAAATCTCTGGCCTCCCACTGCATGGAGGATATTGACGCTGACTTTGCCTCCACTGTGGAGCAGGGCGACATCATTGTGGCGGGCAGCAATTTCGGCTGCGGCTCCTCCCGTGAGCACGCGCCTCTTGCCATCAAGGCCTGCGGTGTGAAGTGTGTGATCGCGCCGTCCTTTGCCCGTATTTTCTACCGCAACTCTATCAACATCGGCCTGCCCATTATGGAAAGCGCTGAGGCCGCTGCCGCCATCCAGGCGGGGGATACCGTGAGCGTGGACTTTGCTTCCGGCGTCATCACGGACGAGACCCAGGGCAAGTCCTGGCAGGCGGCTCCGTTCCCGGAGTTTGTGGACCGGATCATTGAGGCTGGCGGCCTGCTCAATTCTCTGAAGGCGCGAGGTGTGGCGAAATGAATTATAAGATCGCCCTCATCCGGGGCGACGGCATTGGCCCTGAGGTAGTGGGGGAGGCCGTGAAGGTCCTGGATACCGTTGGAAAGAAGTTCGGACATACCTTTATTTATGAGGATGTTCTGCTGGGCGGCTGTGCCACCGACGCGGTGGGGAAGAGCTACCCCGATGGTACCGCTGAGAAGTGCAAGGCCTGTGACGCGGTACTGCTGGGTGCCGTGGGCGGACCCAAGTGGGGCTCCGACAAGCCTGCCGAGCAGCGGCCCGAAACAGCCCTGCTGGCTATTCGCAAGGATCTTGGCCTGTATGCCAACCTGCGCCCCGCCACGCTTCGGCCGGCCATGGCAGATGCCTGCCCTCTGAAAAAGGAGACAGCGGAGAAGGGCATTGACCTGATGATGGTACGGGAGCTTACCGGCGGCATCTATTTCGGCCAGCGTGAGAAGTATCAGACGGAGGACCGGGGCATGGAATGTGCTGACCGGATGGCCTATTCTGAGAAGGAGATCGAGCGCATCGGCCGCCGTGCCTTTGAACTGGCCAGACTCCGCCGGAAGAAGGTATCCTCCGTGGATAAGGCCAACGTACTGGAGACCTCCCGCCTGTGGCGTACGGTCATGCATCGTCTGGCGGAAGAGTATCCCGACGTTCAGTATGAGGATGTACTGGTAGACAACTGTGCCATGCAGCTGGTCCGGGACCCCAGCCAGTTCGACGTGGTAGTTACCGAAAATATGTTCGGTGATATCCTGTCCGACGAAGCCTCCATGGTTACTGGCTCTATCGGCCTGTTGCCCTCCGCCTCCATCGGCGATACCGCCCCTGGCCTGTATGAGCCGATCCATGGCTCCGCACCTGATATTGCGGGACAGGATAAGGCAAACCCCATCGCTACGATTCTGTCGGTAGCCATGATGTTCCGCTATTCCTTCCACCTGGCCGCCGAGGCCGACGCCGTAGAGGCTGCGGTGGATGCAGTGCTGGCTGAAGGCTGGCGTACCGCTGATATCGCAGAGCCCGGTGTCACTCCCATTGGCACCAAAAAGATGGGTGAATTGATCTGCAGCAAGATCTGAATCAAATGACAGCGGGACAGCCTCCGGGCTGTCCCGCTGCGCTTGACGGTACAAGGAATAGCTGATACAATACCGGAGGATAATGACAATGAAAGGGAGCGGAGCCATGATCCTTGCGGTGGATGTTGGAAATTCCAATACGACAGTAGGCCTGTTTGACTTAGCGGGTAAACTGATGTTCCGCTCTACCTTGGAGACGTCCAGAAGCAAGACCCGGGACCAATGCGCCATCGACCTGCTGGGTGTATTCCGCCTGTATGATGCAGAAGTCCGGGAGGTGACAGGTGCGATCCTGTCCAGCGTGGTGCCGCCGCTGACTGCTGTTTTTGCGGATACCATCGGCCGTCTGACAGGTCGGCCGCCCCTTGTGGTGGGGCCTGGAATCAAGACCGGTCTGAACATCAAGGCCGAGATCCACGACCAGCTGGGCAGCGATATCGTGGCCTATTCCGTGGCGGCGATGGCTGATTATGAGAGCCCCATCGCGGCTATTGACATGGGAACAGCCACTTCGCTCTCCTTGATTCGGGGCAGTGTCTATGAGGGCTGCATCATCATGCCTGGTCTGACCCTGGCTCTGGAGGCCATGTCCGAGCGGGCCGCCGCTCTGCCGCCCATCTCCATCGAGGGACACGCCCAGGTGGAACTGTTGGGCCGTACCACCGAGGAGGCCATGCGCTCCGGTGTTCTGTTCGGACACGCTAGCATGGTGGACGGTATGCTGGACCGCATCGAGGAGCGTATTGGTCAGAAGCTGACAGTGGTGGCAACGGGTGGAAACGCACCCAGGATCTTATGCTATTGCAGGCACGAGATCCAGTATGATGCCGATCTGGTCATGAAGGGGCTCTATCTGCTGTATCAGAAGAACACCCGGAAACCCAGACGGACATAACAAGGTACTCAATGGCGAAAGCCGTGAGTAAATAAAATGCGCTGCATCCTCTTGGAGAGGAGCGGCAGCAGGAGGTAACATTCATATGAGAGCAAGCGAGAAAACCAGACGCCTGACGGGGCTGGCTCTGCTGACGGCTATCGTCGCGGTCCTGCAGGTAGTCGCCACCTTCATCAAGTTCGGCCCGTTCCCCATTACGCTGGCATTGGCACCTATTATTATCGGAGCCGCCCTGTTCGGCCCGAAGGCGGGCGCCTACCTGGGCGGTGTGTTCGGCTTTGTGGTGCTGCTGGCCTGTATCATGGGCTGGGACCCGGGCGGAAGCGTTCTGTGGAATGCCAACCCATTCCTTACCGCTGTCATCTGCTTGGGCAAGGGCATTTTGGCCGGCCTGTGTGCCGGCGCAGTGTATCGCGCTCTGTCCCGAAAGCCGCTCCTGGGTTCTATCGTTGCCGGCATTGTCAGCCCGGTGGTGAATACCGGTCTGTTCTGCATCTGCCTGACCCTACTGTTCCATGATATCCTGATCGCATGGGCGGGCGGCACGGAAGTGGTTTACTACATCATCTTTGTCCTTACCGGCATCAACTTCCTGGTGGAGCTAGCCGTTAATCTGGTGCTCAGCACTGTAATCGTTCGGGTGGTATCTGCAAGAAAACACGCATAAATGACGTTCAAGGCGTCCGTCAATATGGCGGACGCCTTGTTTTTGCATCAATTATTTCGCCGTCATTCAAAAAACGAGAAGTTTTGGAAATAAACACTTGCTTTTTTGCAAGTCGGCGCATATAATATGTCAAGAACTTTGAGTACAAGGGAGAGATTCCATTGAAAGAGCTGTCCAGAATCGCGGAGGCTGTTCAGGCATCCACCACTATGGCCATTGACGCCATGTTCAAGCAGATGAAGGCCGACGGCATTGACGTTATTGGTTTCGGTGCCGGAGAACCCGATTTCAACACCCCTGACGCTATCAAGCAGGCCGGTATTGAGGCCATTCAGAACAACTTTACCCGCTATACTCCCGCCGCCGGCACGGTGGAGCTGCGTCAGGCTGTGTGTGACCGGATGAAGGCTGACTGCGGTCTGGACTACAAGCCCAGCCAGGTGGTCATCAGCAGCGGTGCCAAGCACCTGGTGTATCTTGCCCTTCGGGCCATGGTGAACCCGGGCGACGAGATCATTCTGCCCGCGCCCTACTGGGTGAGCTATATCGAGCTGATCCGCATGGTGGGCGGCGTGCCGGTGGTGGTCACTGCCACTGAGGCTGAGCACTTTAAGCTTACCGCTGAGAAGCTGGCGGCTGCCGTTACCCCCAAGACGAAGGCGATCATTCTCAATAACCCCTCTAACCCCACCGGCATGATGTACAGCAGGGAAGAGCTGCAGGCAATTGCTGACGTATGCCTCAAGAACGAGATCTATGTGATCTCCGACGAGATTTATTACGGCCTGGTGTATGACGGCCTGGAGTTTACCAGCTTTGCTGCCCTGAGCCCCGAGGTTAAGGAACTGACAGTACTCATCAACGGCGTGTCCAAGTCCTATGCCATGACCGGCTGGCGTATCGGCTACGCCTGCGCCAACGACAAGATCGCCAAGATCATGGCCAATTATGTCAGCCACTCTACCGGCTCGCCTGTGGCCATTTCTCAGAAGGCGTCTGTAGTAGCCCTCAATGCCCCCCAGGACGAGGTAGAGGCCATGCGCAAGTCCTTTGAGGAGCGCCGCAATTACATTGTGGAGCGGATGAATTCCATTCCCTGTGTGAGCTGCATTAAGCCGGAAGGCGCTTTCTATGTGATGATGAACCTGGAGCAGCTCATCGGAAAGACCATCCACGGCGTGGAGATCACCAATGATGATGTCTTTGCCGATGCTTTCCTGAAATACGGCCTGGTAGCCGTGGTGCCCGGTTCCGGTTTCGGTGCGCCGAACTTTGTCCGCTGGTCCTATGCAACCTCTCTGGACAACATCAAGGAGGGACTGAACCGTTTGGAGAAATTCCTGGCGGATTGATTTTGCTTCGCGGTGCAGTGTGGCCCGCGGCAGCCGTATTTCTGCAGCTGCCGCGGGCCATACGGCGTTATGGCTATGAAAAAGTTTGCTCTTGTGACAGATGGGCTTTTGTGATATACTACCCGCAGTAATGAACTGCCATTTTATGCTTAAAAGAAGGGTGCTCATGAATAGAAATAAGTACGAATCTCCGCTTTGCTCCCGCTATGCCAGCAATGAGATGCAGTATATTTTCTCTCCTGATAAGAAGTTTTCTACCTGGCGGCGGCTGTGGATCGCTCTGGCTCGGGCAGAAATGGAGCTGGGCCTGCCGGTGACTCAGGAGCAGGTGTCGGAGCTGGAGGCCCATATTGACGATATCGACTATGAAAAAGCTGCTCAGTTTGAGCGGGAATTGCGGCATGATGTTATGGCTCACATCCATGCCTACGGACTTCAGTGTCCCAAGGCCATGCCGATCATCCACCTGGGTGCTACCAGCTGCTATGTAGGCGACAATACGGACGTTATTTTGATGCGCGAAGCCCTGTGCTTAGTGCGGGACGAGCTGGTGCGGGTCCTGGGCCATTTGGCGAAATTTGCCGAACGCTATAAGGCACTGCCCACCTTGGGCTTTACCCATTTTCAGCCTGCTCAGCTGGTGACGGTGGGGAAGCGTGCCACCCTTTGGATGAATGATCTGCTGCTGGATCTTCACGAGGTGGAGTATCGGATCTCCACGCTGAAGCTATTGGGCTGCAAGGGTACCACCGGTACCCAGGCCAGCTTCCTGGAACTGTTCGACGGCGACCACGATAAGTGTGTAGAGCTGGATCGGAAAATTGCTGCCGAGATGGGCTTTGATGCTACCGTTCCGGTGTCCGGACAGACCTACTCCAGAAAGACAGACTATATGGTGCTTTCCACACTGTCTGGAATCGCTCAGTCTGCCAGCAAGTTTGCCACTGATATGCGTCTGCTGTGCAATCTGAAGGAAGTGGAGGAGCCCTTTGAGGCCCATCAGATCGGGTCTTCTGCCATGCCCTATAAGCGCAATCCCATGCGCTGTGAGCGGATCTGCTCTTTGGCGAGATATGTGATGGCAGACGCGCTCAACCCCGCAGTCACTGCTGCCACACAGTGGTTTGAGCGGACGCTGGATGATTCCGCCAATAAGCGCCTGTCCGTTCCCGAGGCGTTTTTGGCGGTGGATGCCATCCTGAATATTTACGCAAACGTGGCCAATGGGCTGGTGGTCCATGAGAAGGTCATTGAAAAGCACGTGATGGAGGAGCTGCCCTTTATGGCCAGTGAGAACATCATGATGGATGCCGTCAAGAAGGGGGGAGACCGGCAGCAGCTCCACGAGCGTATTCGGGTTCTCTCTCAGCAGGCTGGCGCCAATGTGAAGGACAGGGGAGAGGCCAACAACCTCATTGACCTGATTGCTGAAGACCCCATGTTTGGGATGACCCGGGAGGAGCTCACTGCTCATATGACGCCGTCTCGCTATATCGGGCGCTGTCCGGAGCAGGTGGAGGCCTTTTTGGAGCATGATGTGTATCCCGTTTTGGCGCGCTGCTCTGAGGCTCTGCAAAAGCAGGACGTCGAGTTGAAGGTTTGAGAGAGGAGTGTCTCATAATGGAAAAAACTGTTCGCCGTATCGGTGTGTTTACCAGCGGGGGAGATGCCCCCGGCATGAATGCGGCCATTCGGTCCGTTGTCCGCACAGCTCTGCATATGGGGATCGAGTGCATCGGCATCCGTCGTGGTTACCACGGCCTGATCAACGGTGATTTTGTGCCCCTGACCTTTGAAAGCGTCAGCGGTCTGTCCAGAAAGGGCGGCACCATGCTGTATTCCGCCCGCAGCGAGGATTTTAAGTCTCAGCTGGGACGGGAGCGGGCTGTCGCTACCTGCAAGCTGTTGGGTCTGGATGCTCTGGTTGGTATCGGCGGTGACGGCACCTTCCGGGGCCTGCTGACTCTGGCCCAGCAGGGCCTGAGCGTGATCGGCATTCCGGGCACCATCGACAATGACATCGCGTGTTCTACTTATACCATCGGTTACGATACTGCGTGCAACACCGCACTGGATTCTATCGATAAGCTGAGAGATACCATGCAGTCCCATGAACGCTGCTCAGTGGTAGAGGTAATGGGGCGTCATGCCGGCCATGTGGCGTTGAACGTAGGCGTGGCTTGCGGCGCTACGGCTGTGCTGGTGCCGGAGCAGAAGGTCAATTATGAAGAAGACCTGATGGAGCCCATTCGCAGATCCCGCCTGGCAGGCCGCACCCATTTCATGATCATTGTGGCTGAAGGCGTAGAGGGTGGTGCCTATGAGGTGGCCAAGCAAATCAAGGAGGCCACGGCGCTGGATACTCGAGTGACGATCCTCGGGCACGTGCAGCGCGGCGGCGCACCTACGGTGCGCGATCGGATTGCTGCTACATACATGGGCTATGAAGCTGTCCGGCTGCTGGCTGAGGGCAAGAGCTGCCGTGTGGTGGCTATGGATGGTGAGTCCTACGTGGATTACGATATCACTGAGGCTCTGCAAATGCATAAGGGTTTGGATCAGCAGACTTACACAGTCATGCGTGCACTGACTGGCGTACAATAATAAGAATAAGAACAAATGGATACCGCGGGCTTTACTGGGATTTTAGTAAAGCCCGCGGCTCCAAAACCATATGAGCCGACCCCGCAGGGGAGCGGCTATGAATTTGGAGAACCAACTCAACAAAATAACCTGCCGT
Organism: Flavonifractor sp. HCP28S3_F3; assembly: GCF_052065355.1. Classification (NCBI taxonomy): domain Bacteria; kingdom Bacillati; phylum Bacillota; class Clostridia; order Eubacteriales; family Oscillospiraceae; genus Flavonifractor; species Flavonifractor sp. HCP28S3_F3. The sequence goes on along the minus strand of NZ_JBQHUF010000011.1, from coordinate 664 downwards.
TTTGTTGAGTGCGAACGGGAGACCAGGACACGCCAGAGGGGTGGGGACACTAGGGCCGCACCCCTCTTTTCGTCCCCTCGTCCCCGCCCGTGGCGGATGGCGGGGGATGCGCAGCATCCCCATGCCCCTGCGCTCCCCCTCCGGACGGAGGGGGACGGGAGGGGGAGGCGAAAAAAGCGCCCGCCCTCTACCACGGCCAAAGGACAGCCAAAAGGCTGACGGTAGAGAGCGGGACGCCCCTGCCCCATCATAGTAGCACAAGTGTTCGAGCTTGTCAAGCCCCCTTTTGGGGGCTTAGCGCCCACATGCCGCAGGCAGGACGGCCAGGCAAGGGCGGCCTCTGGCCGCCGGGCTTGACCCTTGCCGGGCTGGCCTGACGGTGGCACTCTCCCAACGCCGGGCGGGGCGGAGGCGGAAAGCCGGGCGCGCAGCGCCCGGCCAGCCCCGCCCGGCGGGAGGAGCCCGGACGCCCGGAGGGCGGCCCCCGCAGGGGGTGGAGCGCAGGGGGGACCCGCGAGGGGCCAAAGGGGGGACGGGGAGGCCGCAGAGCCGCGCAGGGCGACCGCAGGGAGCACGGAGCAGCCCAAGGCCGACCCACCCCACCAAGGCCCCGCACCCGGCGCGCGCGGCCCGCAGGACGCGCAGGGGACGGGGCGTGGGGGGG